>DASZHJ010000175.1:0-10394 GCA_035938015.1 Allostellaceae bacterium | reverse complement strand
ATCTCTCGCCGCATCCCTTCGACGAGGTCTATTGGGACGCGATCCGCGCGCCGCCGGATTTCGCGAACGCGCACTGGTTCGGCACCGACGCCAACGGCCGCGACCTCTTCGTGCGCACGCTCTATGGCGCGCGGGTGTCGCTCGCGGTGGGCCTCGCGGCGACCTCGGTCAGCCTGGTGATCGGCGTGACCTATGGCGCGGTCGCCGGATATTTCGGCGGCCGCATCGACAGCGCGATGATGCGATTGGTCGACGTCATGTACTCGCTGCCGTTCCTGTTCTTCGTGATCCTGCTCATGGTGGTGTTCGGCCGCCACATCGTGCTGATCTTCGTCGCCATCGGCGCGGTCGAATGGCTCACCATGGCGCGCATCGTGCGCGGCCAGACCCTCTCGCTGAAGCGGCGCGAGTTCATCGAGGCGGCGCGCGCGGGCGGCGTCTCGACGGCGAAGATCATCAGGCGCCACATCATCCCGAACACCATCGGCCCCGTGATCGCCTATTCCACGCTCACCATTCCGCAGGTGATCCTGACCGAAAGCTTCCTCTCCTTCTTGGGCCTCGGCGTGCAGGAGCCCTATACAAGCTGGGGCGTGTTGGTGAGCGAGGGCGCCGCGCAGATCGAGAGCGCGCCCTGGATGCTGATCTTTCCGGCGATCTTCCTGGCGACGAGCCTGTTCTGCTTCAATTTCATCGGCGACGGACTGCGCGACGCCTTCGACCCCCGAGATCGGTGAGGCGCGATGGCGCTCCTTGACGTCAGCGGGCTCAACACCCGCTTCGACACGCCCGAGGGCGAGGTCAAGGCGGTCAGCGACGTCACCTTCAGCGTCGCGGAGGGAGAAACCATCGGCGTGGTCGGCGAGTCCGGATCGGGCAAGAGCCAGGTCTTCCTCACCATCCTGGGCCTCTTGGCGGCCAACGGCAGGGCCACGGGAAGCGCGCGCTATCGCCGCACGGAGCTGCTGGGCATGCGGTCCGAGGAGCTCAACCGCATCCGAGGCAGCCGCATCGCCATGATATTCCAAGACTCCATGACCTCGCTCAATCCTTATCTCCGGATCAGCCGGCAGATGACGGAGGTCCTGGTCACGCATCGGGGCATGAGCGAGGCCGAGGCTCGGGCAGCGGCAATCGCGCTCCTCGAGCGCGTTCGCATCCCCGAGGCGGCGCGCCGGTTCGACATGTATCCGCACGAATTCTCCGGCGGCATGCGCCAGCGCGTGATGATCGCCATGGCGCTGCTCTGCCAGCCGGACCTGCTGATCGCCGACGAGCCCACCACCGCGCTCGACGTCACCATCCAGGCGCAAATCCTCGATCTCATGCGCGAGCTCAAGCGTGGCAGCAACACAGCGATCGTGCTGATCACCCACGCGCTCGGCGTGGTGGCCGGGCTTTGCGACCGAGTCCTCGTCATGTACGGCGGGCGCATCGTCGAGGACGCGCCGGTGCGGCAGATTTTCTACGAGCCGCGGCATCCCTATACCCAGGGACTCCTGCGCTCGACGCCGCGGCTCGACGAGGCGAACGTCGAGGAGCTGCGCACCATTCCGGGCCAGCCACCCAACCTGCAGCGCCTGCCGCGCGGCTGTGCCTTCGCCGAGCGCTGCGCCTGGCGCATGGAGCGCTGCCGGATCGAGGAACCGGCTTTGCGCGAGATCGGGGGCGGGCGCCGCAAGGCCTGCCATCTCGAGCGCTTGGACCTCCCGGCATGAACGCCTCGGCACCGCTGCTCGAGGTGCGCGACCTCAAAGTGCATTTTTCCGTGAAGACCCGCGGCGGGTTGACGGGGCGTCCGACACTGCTGAAAGCGGTGGACGGCGTCAGCTTTCGCGTGGCGCCGGGCGAAACCCTGGGCGTGGTCGGCGAATCCGGCTGCGGCAAATCCACCCTCGGCCGCGCCATCCTGCAGCTGATCCCCGCCACATCCGGCGAGGTGGTCTGGCTCGGCCGGCCGATTCAGGACCTGGACGCCCGAAGGATGCGGCCCTTGCGCCAGGACATGCAGATCGTGTTTCAGGACCCGCTCGCGGCCCTCGACCCCCGCATGACCGTGGGCGAGATCATCGGCGAGCCGCTCGACACTTTCCTGCCGACGATCCCCAAGTCCGAAGGGAAGGCGCGCGTCCAGCAGATGCTGGCGAAGGTGGGTCTGAGCCCGCACATGCTGAACCGCTATCCGCACGAGTTCTCCGGTGGGCAATGCCAGCGCATCGGCATCGCGCGGGCGATGATCCTCAACCCCAAGCTCGTCGTGTGCGACGAGCCGGTCTCGGCGCTCGACGTGTCGATCCAGGCGCAGATCGTCAATCTGCTGATGCGGCTGCAGCGGGAGTTCAATCTGTCGCTGATCTTGATCTCGCACGACCTGAGCGTGGTCCGGCACATCTGCCATCGCATCCTGGTGCTCTATCTGGGCCGGGTGATGGAGGTGGCGAGCCGCGACGAACTCTACGCAAGCCCTCGGCATCCCTATACGCAGGCACTCATCTCCGCGGTGCCGATCCCCGATCCCGATCTCGAGGCGGCGAAGCCGCGCATCGTGCTGAGCGGAGACCTGCCCTCGCCCTTCGATCCCCCGAGCGGCTGCCTCTTCCGCACGCGCTGCCCGAAAGCGACCGCGTTCTGCGCGGAGGTAGTGCCGCCGGAGGAGCGGCTCAGCGAGACGCACCGCGTCGCCTGCCATCACTGGCGAGAATAAACGCAGCGCGCTCTTGACAGGCAACCATTTGGTTGCATATTATCGCCCATGAGCATGGACGCGGTGTTCAAGGCGCTCGCCGATCCGACCAGGCGAACGTTGCTCGACACCCTCCATGCCCGGAACGGACAGACACTGAGCGAGCTCTCGGAGCGCCCCGACATGACCCGGCAGGCCGTGACCAAGCACCTCGGCATCCTCGAAGCCGCCAATCTGGTGGTGAGCCAAAAGCGCGGGCGCGAGAAGCTGCACTACCTCAATCCGGTTCCGATCCACGGCATCGCCGAGCGGTGGATCGACAAGTTCGAGCGCGGGCGCTTGCGCGCCCTCGCGGACCTCAAGCGCACACTAGAAAGGGAAGGCCGATGAGCGACAGGTTCGTCTATGTCACCTATATCCGCACTACGCCGGAAACGCTGTGGGATCACCTGACCAAGCCCGAATTCGCTCGGGTGTACTGGCACGGCGTCTGGGCCGACTGCGACTGGAAGCCGGGCTCGTCCTGGCGCCTGATGTTCGCGGACGGTCGCGTCGCCGACACCGGCGAGGTCGTGGAGGTCGACCGGCCGCGGCGCCTGGTGCTCAAGTGGCGCAACGAGTTCAAGCCGGAGCTGAAAGCGGAAGGTTATTCGCGCGCGACCTTCGAGCTGGTGCCCACGGGCGACACGGTCAAGCTGACCGTCATCCATGAGATCGACCGCACCGGCTCGAAGTTCATCGAAGCCGTTTCCGGTGGCTGGCCCATCGTCCTCTCGAGCTTGAAGAGCCTGCTCGAGACCGGCAAGGCGCTACCGAGCCAGAAGAAGCCGGAGTAAGGCTCGCTCCGGCCTACCCCGTCGCCGGCACGGCCGGACCGCGCCTATACTGAGTGGGCACGGTCGCAACGGCCGGCCGGCGAGCGGGGGGCATGATGGCGCGATCGATCGGTATTGGGATCCTGGCGGCGGCGCTGATGCTGGGATCGAGCCTCGCGCACGCGAGCACGCTCAGGATCGCTCTCAACGAGGATCCGGACGCGCTCGACCCCGCGAGCGGCGTCTCCTTCGCGGGACGCGTGGTCTTCGCCAGCCTCTGCGACAAGCTCGTCGACATCGACGCCCGGCTCAACTACCTGCCGCAGCTCGCGACCGAATGGTCGTGGTCGGCGGACAACTTGACCCTCACCATGAAGCTCCGCTCGGGCGTGGTGTTCCAGGACGGCGAGCCTTTCGATGCCGAAGCGGTCAAGTACAATATCGAGCGCTACCAGAACGCACCCTTCTCCAAGCGCAAGACGGAGCTGAAGCAGGTCAAGAGCGTCGAGGCGATCGATCCGACGACCGTCGCGTTCCACCTCTCCGAGCCCAGCGCGCCGCTGATCGGCGTGCTCTCCGACCGTGCCGGCATGATGGTGTCGCCCAAGGCCGGTACTACGGCGGGCGACAAGTTCGGCGCCAATCCCGTCTGCGCCGGTCCCTACAAGTTCCGTTCGCGCGTCGCGCAGGAGAAGATCACGGTCGAGAGATTCGATCGCTATTGGAACCGGGCCGCGATCGGCATCGACGAGGTCGAGTTCGTTCCCGTGCCGGACAGCGCCGTTCGCCTGGCCAACCTGAAATCGGGCGGCTTCGACATCATCGAGCGCGTGCCGCCGACCGACGCTCCCGCCATCGCGTCAGACCAACGCTTGAAGCTCGTCGAGAGCCCGGCGACGCTCTCCTACCACATCTCAATCAATCTCGTGGGACCCCAAGTGGCGCCCCCGCTTGCCCAAGACGCGCGGGTGCGCGAGGCGCTGGATGCCGCGATCGATCGCACCGTCCTGAACCAGGTGGTGTTCAACGGCAAGTACGTGCCCAACAACCAGCCGATCCTGCCGGGCTCGAGTTACTACGATGCCGATATTCCGGTGCCGCCGCGCGATCTCGCCAAAGCGAAGGGCCTGCTTCGGGAAGCCGGCGTCGAGTACCCTGCCTTCACCCTGCTGGTCGCGAACAGCCCGATCGACCAGCAAGTAGCGCAGGTTATTCAGTCCATGGTCGGCGAGGCGGGCTTCGACATGAAGATCCAGGCGGTCGAGGCCAACACGCTGGTCGCGGCGGCGCAGAAGGGCGACTACCAGGCGACCCTGGTGTTCTGGAGCGGGCGGCCGGATCCCGACGGCAACATCAGCATCTGGCTGCAATGCGACGGCTCGCTCAATTGGGGCCACTACTGCAACCCCAAGGTCGACGAGGCGCTCGCCAAGGCGCGCCAGGTGACCGAGCCCAAGGAGCGGCTCAAATATTATAAGGACGCAGCGAACCTCTATCTCGCAGATCACGCCTACCTTTTCCTCTATCACATCAAGTGGATCTGGGGCACGACGGCGCGGCTCGACGGCTTCTCGCCAGGCGTCGACGGGCTGATCCGCCCGCAGGGCATGACGCTGAAGCCCTGAGATGGTCGCGCGGGGCCGCGGGAAGCCGCACTCGGACCTGGCCTAGACAGGCGATCGGCATAGATATCCTTGCACTACCGGCAGGTCGCGGCGCTTCTCGTGGGCGGCGGCCGGATGGGTCGATCTGGTCAGGGCGGTCCGCGACCCCTCGAACCCGGTGATTCGGGAGGAGTGATCATGACCATTCGAAATCCGATTGAATGGAGCCTGGATCAGCTCAGGCTTACGGCTCTCGCGGGGCAATCGGCGAGCCGCGCGGTCGGCGAGACCCGGGAGGACCCCGGCATCGCATTGCTGAAAGTCCGCCGGATCGAACTTGCCGACCTCCGGGATGCGCTCGCCAGAGGCCTTGACGATTTTGCGGCCTGCCGGACCGACGTCATCTTTCTCTGCATCGTCTACCCGGTCATGGGCCTTCTCCTGGGGCGGCTTGCCTCCGAGTACGAGCTGGTGCCACTGCTGTTCCCGCTCGCATCCGGTTTCGCCCTCGTCGGCCCGTTCGCGGCGGTGGGCCTCTACGAGTTGAGTCGGCGGCGCGAGCAGGGCGTCGGTGTGGGTTGGCCGGACGCTCTCACCCTGGTTCGCTCGCCGGCGTTCGGCAAGATCTTGGCGCTGGGCCTGTTGCTGGTCGCGGTCTTCCTGCTCTGGCTCGCCACCGCCTACTTGATATACGTGCTCACGCTCGGACCGGAACCGCCGGCATCGTTCGCATCGTTCGCGAGCGACGTGTTCACGACCGCCGCAGGCTGGGCCCTGATCGGCGTGGGCGTCGGCGCGGGATTTCTCTTCGCCTTGCTGGTGCTGGTGATCGGCGCCGTGTCATTCCCGCTGTTGCTCGATCGGGATGTGACGCTGGGCGCCGCGATTCGGACGTCGGCGCGCGCGGTCGTCCTGAACCCAGGCCCGATGGCTCTTTGGGGATTGATCGTCGCGGCCGGCCTCGTGATTGGCTCGATACCGCTACTGCTTGGTCTCGTCGTCGTCGTGCCCGTGTTGGGACACGCCACATGGCATCTCTACCGCAAACTGGTGCCTGGCTGAGGACTCGCGGGAGCAAGCCCCGCCCCGGTCAAAACAAGACCGGCCGGCCCATCGCGTAACGCCGAAGCCCTGAGACCGCCTAATCGGGTTGCGGCGAGTGGGCTTACCCCACTATTACTGGGGCACAAGACCTCGCTCCGGAGATGTCATGACCGCGCCTTTGCCGAGCGCCGCCGCGGCGCTGCTGCCCGCTCTCAAGTTCGACCGCGACGGCCTGGTGGCCGCTGTGGCGCAGCAGCACGATACCGGCGAGGTGCTGATGCTCGCTTGGATGAACCGTGACGCGGTCACTCAGACGCTGGCGACCGGCCGTGTCTGCTACTGGTCGCGCTCGCGCCAATCCCTGTGGCGCAAGGGTGAGACATCGGGTCAGGCGCAGCGGCTGGTCGAGCTTCGGATCGATTGCGACGGCGATACGGTTCTCCTTCTGGTGGATCAGACCGGTTCCGCCTGCCACACGGGCACGCGCAGCTGCTTCTTCCGCGCGGTGCGCGGCGGCAGGCTGGAGCGAATCGCCGAGCCGATTGTCGATCCCAGGACGCTCTATGGCGCGGAGGCCTGAGGGCCATGCGTTTCGTCATCGCGATGATGAAGCACGAGACCAACACTTTCTCGCCCATCCGCACGGACTGGCGGCGGTTCGAGGAGTGGGGCGCCTATTTCGGGACCGAAGCGCGCCGCGCCTACGAGGGCACCGCGATGCCGTTCGGCGCCTATCTCAAGCTCGCGCGCGAGGTGGGGGCCGAGGTGGTGACACCCGTCGCCGCCGAGGCGATGCCGAGCGGGCCGGTCGAGAAAGCCGCCTACGAGACCATGGTCAGCCCGATCCTCGAGGCGGTCCGGCGCGGCTGCGACGCGGCCTTCCTCGACCTCCACGGCGCCATGGTCGCGGAGACCACGCCTGACGGCGAGGGCACGCTCCTGGCTTCGATCCGCGCCATTGCGCCCGAGCTGCCGATCGCCGTCACCTGCGACCTCCATGCCAATCTCACGGAGGCGATGGTGCGCAACTGCACCGCGCTCATCGGCTACAAGACCTACCCGCACGTCGATATGGAGGTGGTGGGCGATCGGGTCGGCCGCATCCTCCTGCGCGCGCTCAAGGGCGAGATCCGTCCGACGATGGGCTGGGACCGCCGGCCGCTGCTGGCGCAGACCCTGCGCATGGGCACCGACGACGAGCCCTTCAAGACGCTCATTCGGCTCGCGCGCGAGGAAGAGGCCAAGGGAATGCTGGCGGCGACCGTGTTCGGCGGCTTCCCGCTGGCGGATTTTGCCGACGCCGGCATGTCCGCGGTCTGCATCGCCGACGGCGATCGCGCTGCCGCGGGCGCCGCTGCGCGGCGCCTGATGGACGCCGCTTGGGAGCGGCGACAGGAGCTGCTCTATCGGCCGGAGCCGCTCGCTCAAGCGGTGGCGCGCGCCAAGGCGATCACCGAGGGCCCCGTGCTGCTGCTCGACCACGCGGACAATGTCGGCTCCGGCGGCACCGAGGACGTGATGACGGTGCTCGCGGAAGTGCTACGCCAGGGCCTGGAGAACGTCGCGGTGGCCGCGGTCTGGGATCCGGCTGCGGTGCAGCAGATGGCGAAAGCGGGCGTGGGCGCAACCGTCACACTTAAGCTTGGCGGCCGCACCGATATGCCTTCGGTCAAGCTCAAGGGCGTGCCGCTCGAGGTCACCGGGCGCGTGCGCGCGCTCACCGACGGCGAGTGGGTGGTGCGCGGCCCCATGTATACCGGCGTCACCGTGAGAATGGGACCGACCGCCGTGCTCGATACCGGCCGGATGCAGATCGTGGTGGTTTCGCGGCATCACGAGCCCTGGGACGTCGGCGTCTTCACCAGCGTGGGAATAGACCCAAGCAACAAGCGGTACCTGCTGCTGAAGTCGCGCATTCACTACCGGGCGGGCTTCGCACCGCTCGGTCGAACCACCATCACACTCGATGGCGAGGGCGTCACGACCTCCGACAATTCCGAGCTCGACTACGCCCACGTCCGGCGCCCGATCTTCCCGCTCGATCGGCTGAACGCGCAGCCAGAGCGCCGCGACTGAGTCGCCCGAGGAGAGATCGTTCATGCGGAAACCCCTGGCCATGCTTGCGGCGCTCGCGCTGTGCGCTCTCGCAAGCCCGGGCTTGGCCGACGACTCCCTCATCACCGCGAGCGACGCCTGGGCGCGGCCGACCCTCAAGGGCACGCGCACGGGCGCGGTCTACCTCATGCTGAGTAACCGCGGCTCCGCCGGCGATCATCTCGTCGGCGTCAGCACGCCCGTCGCCGAGCGGGCGGAAGTCCACGAGGATGTCACCGAGAACGGCGTGATGAGCATGAAGCCAGCGCTGGATCTCCCGCTGCCCCCGGAGGCCAGTACCCCGATCGAGCCCGGCCGATATCACATCATGCTCATGGGCATGAAAACGCCCTTGAGCGCCGGCGATAGCTTTCCGATCACGCTTACCTTCGCGACCGCGCCTCCGCTCGAGGTCAGCGTCGCCGTCACGCGCACGCCGCCCAAATCCGCCTCGCAGCCTCCCGGCTCCTTGCCGATGAAGATGCCCTAGCGCACGGGCGGGTTTCGCCCTCGGGGATGGCGCTCTACCGAACCCACACTACATAGAGAGCGGTTGCGCCGCAGACTCTGGGCGCGAGGGGGGTGTCGGTTGGAAATAAGTATGCGGGTTCAGCGTTATCTAGCCGGAGGTTTTGCGGGGGTTCCCCCATGCGTTTGCCCCTGGAGGTCCGACTATGCGCATCAAAACAGCGTTCACGATGCTCCTGATGGCCGGGTTGGGATTGGGCCTGTCCGCGTGCTACGTCGCACCTGGGCCGTACTATGCCTACGACTCCGGCTACTACGCCCCCGCCCCCGCTTACTATGGCCCCGCCTACTATGGGCCCTCGGTTGGCGTCTACTACGGTGGCCACTGGGGCGGCGGCTGGGATCGCGATCGCCGCTGGCACTGATCGTTATTGAGTTCGCGCAGGACGCCCGCGTGCTTTCCCGGGGGAAAGCGCGGGCTTCCGGCGTCTCATGAGCTCAGCGGTATTGCGGCGCCGCGATCTCCTGGTCGCGACCGGTCTATGCATCCTGGTACCCGGTAGCCTCGGCGATGCCGCACCGATTGCGGTCACGCGGCCGTCGTTTCCGCGCCGCCTCAAACTCAAGAACGTCCACACCGGCGAGACCTTCGACGGCCCCTACCGCGACGAGACCGGGCCGATCCCAACGGCCATCTCGGATCTCGTCGCGTTCCTGCGTGATTTCCACGTGAACAAAGTGGGGCCGCTCGACGTCGGGACGCTGGATTTTCTCGCCGACGTCATGGACGCGATCGGCGAGACCAACGCGTCGGTGCTATCAGCCTATCGTACCCCCGAGACCAATGCCCGGCTGCGGGCGACCATGTTCGGCGTCGCCGAGAAGAGCCAGCATATGTACGGGCGCGCGATCGATGTCTCCTTTGATCGACACTTGCTCGACGCCGAGACCATCGCCCGCCGGATGGCGCGCGGGGGCGTCGGCTGGTATCCCCGCTCGCATTTCGTGCACCTCGATACCGGGCCGACGCGGAGCTGGGAGATGGATGGCACGGGTCTCGACCGCCTGCTCTCGGGCAGCGGCGGCAAGCGCGGTCCCCGCGAGGAGGCTCCGCTCAGCGTTGCCGATCGCCTCGCCCGGCATCGCGCACTCGCGCGAAGCGAGTTCCGCCACCGTAAGCAATAGCCTTCAGCGCGGGCAGTAGAGCCCCCGCTGGACCTCGGCGAGCACGACCGGATCAAAGACCGCGTCGGCGCAGCTGTCATTGTAAGCCGCGACGGCACTGTTGTAGCGCTCAACGAGGGCGCCATAGGCCGGCGTCGCCTCATTCTGGAACGCGAGCTGCGCCGCATCGCGCTGATCCAGCAGCCTCTGGAACGACTCGATGGCCTCCCGATCATGGACGTTCATGGTCGTCCGTATCGCGTCCACCTGTCCCTCGAGCGCCGCGTAGCGCTGCCGAGCCGCCTCGTAAAGCCGCCACTGCTGGTCGACCGCCGCCTTGAGCTCGTCGACCCCGCGGTTCTGGCAGAGACAGCGAGCGATTTGCTGCGGTGAGTGCAGCAAGGTCTGGGCCGCGGCCGGGGCTGCGAGTGTTGCCACCGACACGAGCGCGATCAGGACCCGCCATAGTCTCGAAGCCGTGGTCGCCATTGGTGCCTTTCCGGAGAGACAGCGGTGCCGAGC
>DASZHJ010000174.1:0-3445 GCA_035938015.1 Allostellaceae bacterium | reverse complement strand
GCGCGAAAGAAAGATGACGGGAAAGGTTCAAGTCGGCGCGACGGGTTATCGTCGTCGCTGCCGCTCAGCCGCTCCGCTGTTCACCGGGAACCGGCGCCGCCGGCTCGTTTCGCGCGTCATGTCCGCTCCGCTCTCCCGACGGTCCCGCCGGGAAAGCTGCGGAGTATGAAGACGCGGCAAGATCGTGTCAACCCAGGGCACACGCCTTTTGCGTCAGAGCGAAAAAGCTCGATGTTCCGCACTTACTTGAGCGGTTTGTCGTAGGTCTCCTGGATCGAGATCATGGTGATGAGGGAGGCGATCGCCGCCGCGATCACGTAATAGCTCGGCGAGATCGGATCGCCGGTCACCTCGATCAGAGTGTTGGCGAACCAGTTCGCAAACCCGCCGAAGATCGCGACCGCGGTGCCATAGCCCGTCGAGAGGGCGACGTAGCGCACCCTGGTCGGGAAGATCTCGGCGATCGCCGCGGGTCCAGCGCCGCTGTAGCAGGCCAGCGGAATCGCCCAGAACAGCTGGTTCACCAGCACGGCCCAGAATTGCGGCACCGCCACGATGAACTTGAACGCGGGGATGATGCCGATCACGAAGACGGCGCAGGCCGCGATCAGCAGCGGACGCCGGCCGATACGATCGGAGAGAGCGCCGGCGAACGGGATCAGGACCGCCATCAGCAGCTGGCCCATGGAGGCCGCGAGCAGCGACTGCGAGGCCGGCAGCTTCAGCTGCTGCACCATGAAGGTCGGCATGTACGTGAGCACGATATAAAAACCGACCGTCCACAGGAGCGTGAAGCAGAACGCTATCGCGGTCTCCTTCGGGTAGGCGCTCAGCATCTCCATGAAGGGCGTCTGCGCAACCGCGCGTTTCTCCTCGATCTCGGAGAACTTCGGAGTCTCGTCGACCTTTGAGCGGAGATAGACGCCGACGACGGCAAGCAGAATCCCCGCGAGGAACGGCACGCGCCAGCCCCAGGCGAGGAGCTGAGCGTCGGTCAGGACCAATGTCAGCACGAAGCCGAAGACCGTACCGATCAAGAGCCCGCCGACCGTGGTCACCTGCTGGAAGCTCGCCATGAAGCCGCGCTTCCCCTCGGGCGCGTATTCCGCGATGAACGAAGTCGAGCCGCCCCACTCGCCGCCGGCGGAGAAGCCCTGGAGCAGGCGCGCCGCGACAAGCAGCACCGGCCCCAGCGCCCCCATCTGGGCGTATCCCGGCAGGCAGCCGATCATGAAGGTGCCGAGCGCCATCGCCATTACCGTGAAGACGAGGGCGTTCTTGCGACCGTACTTGTCGCCGAGATGCCCGATCACGATGGCGCCGACCGGGCGCATCAGGAAACCCACACCGTAGAACAGGAAGGCGCTCAGCGTCTCTTTCAAGGGATTGTCGCTCGGGAAAAAGACCGCGCCGATCTGCCGCGCCAAGACCACGTAGACGGACCAGTCGTACCACTCGAGCAGATTGCCGATGCCGGCGGCGCTGATCGCGCGCGTGGTCATCGGGGTGGCGGCAATGCGCGAACCCGCGACGTCTCCGACCATGGTCCCCTCCTCCGCTGGCCAGTCTCGGACGATCAGCTTGGCACAGGCATTTCAGCCGTTCAACGAGGGGGCGCCGGGTCGATCACCGCAGGGCGTCACCCAAGCCACCGCGGTGCCGGTCTTGTCGAAGCCGGTGCAAACCTCGAGCCGCCTCGGCGCTCCCCGTCCGCGATCCCTCAAGTCTTCAGCTTGTAGCCCGTCACGAACAAACGATGGCACAAAACCAGCAACAGGAGATCGAGCACCGCCATGAGCGCCACCCCCACGGCGAGCGAGCCCTCCGCCACGCCCGTGAAGCCATAGCGGAAGCCGTCGATCATGTAGAAGAACGGGTTCACATGCGCCGCCACGTGCCAGGTCTCCGGCAGTTGGCTCACCGAGTAGAACGTACCGGACAGAAAGGTGAGCGGCGTCACCACGAAATTGGTGACCGTCGCGATGTGGTCGAACTTGTCGGCCCAGAGTCCCGCGACGATGCCGACCAGCGACATCATCAACGAGGCCGCAACGCCATAGTACAAAATGGCCGCAAGCGAGCTCACGTGAATGGCGGCGATCGGCGTCAGTACCAGGCCGACCGCGAGCCCCACCACGACGCCGCGCGTGGCGCCGCCGAGCGCCAGCCCGAGCGTGAGCTCCGCCGGGCTCAACGGCGGCGTCAACACATCGACGATGTTGCCCTGCATCTTGCCGATCACCAGCGAGGAGGAGGTGTTCGCGAACGCGTTCTGCGTGATCGCCATCATGATCAGGCCCGGCACCAGGAACTCGACGTAGGGGATGCCCGCGATCTGCCGCCCGCCGCCGCCCAAGGCGAGTAGAAAGATCGCCAGGAACAGCAGCGTCGTCACCACCGGCGCCGCAACCGTCTGCATGAACACTTTGAAAAACCGCCGGACCTCGCGGATGTAAAGTGTCCAAAGACCAATCCAGTTGACCGCGCCGAAAGACCGCAGCCGCGGCGGACCGACGAGAAAAGGAGTTTGGGACATGAGGCGGGAAGGCGACCTTTGTATCAATTGAATAAATCGGCTCTGCTAACCCAGCGCATGATTTTCGTGCGGATTCCACCGAGCTGCAGACGAACGGATCTCTTCGCCCTCAACCGGTCCGCCGCAATCTGCGCTTTGCTCGCCATGGGGACAGTAGAGCATTCGCCTGTTCATTGGCGATCAACAAAACCATCTCTCGACACGCACCCCATCGACTCGTTTCGATTCCGGAACAAACGAGGAGACCAACCTGGTTAACGCGGCGATCGTTGTGGTTCCGAAACGATCGCGCGGGCCCGACAACGTTTCGCTGGCGCAACCAAATCATGGTTAACGCCGCAGTCCCCAAAAGTACGCCCTGGTTGCCAAGCCGGCAGGCAGCACATAACCATAGCCCGCCATGCCCGTCCGCCCTCCGCGTCGCCCGCCGGCGATCACCAACTCCGTTCTTGAAAAGTCGGCGCTGTTCTATCTCGAGCGCTATGCCGCCTCGAGCGGGCAGCTTCGCCAGGTGTTGCTGCGCCGGATCAAGCGGGCGGAGATGCTCGGCATTGACCCATCGCAAGCAGAAGCGGCACGCCGCCACATCGAGACGCTGATCGCGCGGTTCCTCGCGTCGGGGATCCTCGACGACCGGCGTTTCGCGGCGGCGCAGGTGCAAAGCCTGCAGCGCCGCGGAAGCTCGCGCCGGCGTATCCGTCAGCGTCTCGCCGCCAAGGGCGTCGAGCGAGATTTCGTGGAGGACGCGCTCGACACCATCGACCCCGAGGGCGAGACCAGCGAACTCGCCGCCGCCTGCGTGCTCGCGCGCCGGCGCCGACTCGGTCCTTATCGAGCCGCCGGCAGGCGCGCGGAGTTTCGGCAGAAGGATCTTGCGGCGCTCGCGCGCGCCGGCTTCCCGCTCGATAT
>DASZHJ010000173.1:0-5572 GCA_035938015.1 Allostellaceae bacterium | reverse complement strand
CGCCGCCATGCGTCAGCGCGGCATCGCTCCCGTGCTGGAGACCCTGAGGGAACGCTGGTTCACGCCCGAATTCGCCGCGTCCCGGCCCGATGTCGTCGCTCGGCGCCTGCAGCAGGTCATCGACACCGACGCGCAAGTCTTTCTCAGCGTCTTCGACATTTATGCCGAGACCGAGATGGCGCCCTGGCTGCACGAGGTCCAGGCGCCCGCGCTGGTGATGACCGGAGAATTCGACGGCGGCTGCCCGCCGCGGCTCAACGAGTTCATCGCGGGCGAGCTGCCTCGTGCGGAATTGGTCGTGCTGCCGAAATTGCGCCACGCCATCCTGCTGGAGGCCGCGGAACAGGTGGCGCCGCCGATCCTTTCCTTTCTGGCCAGGCACTGATCGCCTGCGGCAAGGCACCCCGCGTGATTGGGATCGCGGGCCATGCTGTCGCGATCAGACGGCAAAGGGCAGGTTTTGACCGGAGTTGGGGTCGGCCGAGTACGGCACCACCTCTCCCCTGAAGCCCGGCTGTCTCCGGACGCGATCGAACCACGCCGTCAGATTGGCCCTGCCGGAAAGATCGAAATTCGCATCGGCGGCAACGTGGCTGTACGCGAAGACGGAGATGTCGGCGATCGTATAGCGATCGCCCACGATGAATGGCCTTTTCCCGAGTTCGCTCTCCATCACATCGAGCGCCCGGTTTCCGAGCGCCCGGGCCGTCGGCACCTCTCGCGCGAAGTCGCCGAGCTTGCCGGTCAGCGTCCAATACCTCAGCCGGCTGATGGAGGTCTGGATATACCGCTGCTCGAACATCAGCCAACGCATGACCTGGGCACGGGCCACCGCGGCCCCCGGCAGGTAGCGCGTCCCTTCGGCGAGGAAGGTGAGGATCGCATTCGATTCCGGAAGATACGCACCGGCCTCGGTCTCCAGCACGGGGACGCCGCCCATCGGATTCTTGGCGAGGAACTCGGGCGACGCGCCCTCGCCGCGGAATATCGCGACCGGGACGATCTCCAGCGCGAGATCCAGATGTGCCGCCAGCAGGCGCACCTTGAAGCAATTCTGCGACGGGCCGTAGTCGTACAATCGCATCGCGTGCCGCTACTCCCCCGCCGGCCGGACGTAGTCCGGATCGTTCGGGCTCGCGAGCTCCGGGATCGAGATGCGGAACTTGCAGAGATGATCGCCGCGGGTCTTGAGCGCGTCCCAGCGCACGATCGTTCCGGGGTGATAGGTCTGGTACATGGTCGTGTGCAGCTCGATGTCGTAGAGCAGGCCAAGGTCGAGCCCCTCCTTGCCAAACTCGGCCCAGACGTCGGCATAGGGGCAGTAGCGGCAGTCCTGATGCCAGGCGCCCTCGGAAAGGTAGCCCTCGTTGAAGACCCAGGTGGAGACCAGCGGCCCGTCCCAATCCTGCATCAGGGTCTTGAGGTTGAGAGGCTTGCCCTCGCGCTGGTGCCGCTCGCGCAGCACCGAGCCGCGCTCGCGTCCGATGCCGCGCACGCCCTCGCGCACGAGCTGCTCGCCGGTGGCGTCCCAGACCCGGATCACCTCCCGCGCGATGAACATGTAGAGGGCGCCGGCATTGCGCGACGTGCCGCGCACCAGCGTCAACGCCCGGGCGGGCTCGGCGAAGATGCTGCGCGTCGCGTCGCGGGCCTGCTCGAGGCTCGTCCGGCCCGCGGGTTTCCCGGCATAGCGTGCTTCGAGGGTCCAGGGTGCGCCCGGGGCCGCATCGCTGCCGGTGAGCGATAGCTTGTCGTCATAGCCCGCCGGCATGCCCTGAAGCAGGCCGGACCAGTAGCGGCGCAGCAGCTCCGGCTTGCCCCCGCGCGCCGTGAAATAGGCGGTGCCCGGCATCTGCGGCACGCGAAGCGTCGCCCGTGTCGGGCCGCCCTCCACCGAGACCTCGCCCGCGAGGCTCGCCAGCACGAAATCGCAGCTGTCCCAGTTGGCAAGATAGGCGAGCGCGTCATGGCCGGCAACGAGCGAGGCCTGGCTCATGCGGATGCCCTCGCCGCGCCATCGGCCGTAATGCTTGAATGCATCGTCGAGCGCCGTCATGCCCCGCTCGCCGAAGCGGGCCATGACGGGATCGGCGAGGTTGCGCAGGAACAGGAACTGCTTCAGCGCCACGTCCTCCATCGAGGCGATGATGCCCTCGCGGCTGACGACGTCCTCGCTCAATCCCATGACACCCTCCCAAGCTGCGGTCCGGCCGGGCCGACCGGCGAAATGTTAGATCACAAGCTCAAGGGCGCCTACGGCCTCGAGCAATCCCTCTCCGCTCCTAGGAGCGAACATCGGTAGTTCTCTCCCCCGCCGGAACTTTGTGCCGTTTTTGTTGAGCGCGCCTGAACAACCGTGTGCTCAACTATGGAGATGATGACCAATCTTCGGAGTGAGGCGAATCGGCGGATCCCATCTGAGCGGGGTGGGCCGGGCAAGAACACGAACTTTTTCGAAACAAAGCCGATTGCTCGGTTTTGTTGAATAAAATCAATGACACGCGCCGGCAGAGAGCCAATTCAAGGAAATCGGGCGCCGCTCCCCGGGGCGCCGGGCGCCCGCGCCCTCACGCCATCACGGCTCTCAGACCCTGCGCCACCTCCGCCGTTCCCGCGAGTGCGGCCTGGTTCAGCACCTTGGAGACCACTGGTGCGGCGAGGCCACCGGTGACGCGGACGATCTCGTGGTCGAGGTAATCGAAGACGCGAGATTGCAGCTCGTCGACGATGCGCGCGCCGACCGCGGTGCCGCGCGCGGTCTGCTCGGCGATCACGATGCGGTTGGTGCGCTTGACGCTCGCTTCGATCGTGGACCAATCGAGCCCGGTCGGGTCGAGGCTGCGCAAGTCGATCACCTCGGCGTCGATCCGGGTTTCCTCGGCGGCCTCGGTCGCGCCCTTCACCATGGTGGCGGCCGCCAGCACGGTGCAGGCCGCGCCGGGGCGCACGATCTTCGCCTTGCCAAGGGGAATGCAGTAGTCGAGATCGCCGGTCGGAACCGGCCCCGCGTTCTGGAACAGCTCGACGTGCTCGATGATCACCACGGGGTCGTTGCACCGCACCGCCGAGTTCATGAGCCCGATGTAGTCGAAGGGCGTCGAGGGCGCCACGATGCGCCAGCCCGGATAGAGCGCGAAGAGGCCGCTCGGGTCCATGGAGTGCTGGGAGCCGAAGCCCGCGCTCGGCGAGACCCGCACCCGCACCACCAGGGGCACGCCGAACTTGCCGCCGAACATGTGACGGATCTTGGCGGCCTGATTGAAGAGCTGATCCGCGGCGGGGATGCAGAAGTCGCCGAACATGATCTCGCAGATCGGCCGCAGGCCGCAGATCGCCGCACCCAGCGCCAATCCCACGAAGCCGTTCTCGACGATGGGTGTGGCGAAGATGCGCTCGGGGAAGCGCTCGAGCGCGCCGCGCGTGGCGCCGCTGACACCGCCCTTGAGGCGGTGGATGTCCTCGCCCAGCACGACCACCGTCGGATCCCGCTCCATGTTGCGCGCGAGCGCGTCCGACATGGCCGCGGCGAATTTTCCCTCGGTGAGCTCGGAGGCCGCAAAATCCTCGAGCTCTCGGAACCGCTCGGTCTTGAATTCCGAGAGGTCGCCGCGGATGCCGTCGTCGACGCTCTCGCGCTTCGGCCAGAGCGCCGGCCTGACGCTGAGCGCATTGGCGCCCGGCGCGACCTCCGTCAGCGCCTCGACCGCCCCGGCAATGATGCCGCGTACCTTCTCATCGAGACGCTCCGCGCCGGCGGCGTCGAGCACGCCCAGCGCCTGCAGGCGCCCGGGCACGGTCGCGAGCGGATCGCGGGCGCGCCAGAGCGCTTCCTCTTCCTTCGTGCGGTAGCCGAAATCGCTGCCGGGCCGGCCGCCGGTCTGATGCGCATAGCGATAGCATTGCGCCTCGATCATGACGGGGCCGCCGCGCGTCTCGATCAGCCGCCGCGCCTCTTGCATCGCGCGCCGCACCGCGATCAGGTCCATGCCGTCGACCTCGATGGCGGGAATCCCGAGCATGGGCCCGCGCGAGGTGAGCCGGGTCTCGCGCGTCTGCTCGGAAACCGCGGTCGAGACGGCGTAGTAGTTGTTCTCCAGGAAGAAGATCGCGGGCAGCGTATAGAGCGCCGCCAGGTTCATCGCCTCGTAGGTGGCGCCCGCCATCAGCGTGCCGTCGCCGAAGAAGCTCACGGAGATGTTGCCGGTGCCGAGGACCTTGTCGGCAAACGCGTAGCCCGCGGCGTGCGGGAGATTGCCGCCGATGATCGCGCTGGTGCCGGGAATGCCCGCGGCGTCGTAGCGCATGTGCATGGAGCCGCCGCGCCCGCCCGCGAAGCCCGGCGTCAGGCCCATGATCTCCGCGAGCGAGCGCCTGACCATCTCGCGCATCTCGGGCGCGAAGGCGTCGCGGCGAGCGTCGTAGCTGGCGGGCGTCGCATAGTTGAGGAGCTTCGCCAGGATCTGGTGATGCGCGCGGTGGGTGCCGTTGATGCGGTCGCGGGGTCCGAGCACCGACATCGCGCCGACCGCGCCCGCTTCCTGGCCGATGCTCACGTGGGCGGGTCCGTGGATGAGCCCGAGGCCGTGCAGCTCGAGGAGTTTCTCCTCGTAGCGGCGGATCAGCAGGAGCTGCTCGTAGAGTCGCGCGAGCAGTGCCGCGTCCTCGGCCTGCCAATCGGCGTCGCCGACCTCGAGGCGGTACCACGGCGTATCCGTGGTGATCGGCTTGACCGACGGCATCTCCGGCATTTCCCCCTGGGCGTTGCTCCCAGTATAAAGAGCGCCAGACCGCTGTCACCGGGGGATCCGATGGACCGACCGAACCTTCACGTCTACGCCGCGGATCAGGCGCTGCGGGCGCGCGCCCGGGCCGTCATCCCCGGCGGCATGTATGGGCACCAGAACGCCGGGCGGCTGCCCGACGGCTTCCCGCAATTCCTCGAGCGTGCTCGCGGCTGCCGGCTCTTCGATGTCGACGGCAACGAGTACATCGACTTCATGTGCAGCTACGGGCCGATCATCCTCGGCCACGGCCATCCCGAGGTGGAGGCGGCGGCGGCGCGCCAGCAGGCGCTGGGCGACTGCCAGAACGGCCCGTCGCCTCGCATCGTCGAGCTCGCCGAGCTGCTCGTCGACACCATCCCGCACGCGAGCTGGGCGATGTTCGAGAAGAACGGCACCGACGCCACCACCAAATGCGTGACGATCGCCCGCGCCGCCACGGGCCGGCGCAAGATCCTGGTGGCGAGCGGCTCGTATCACGGCTCGGCGCCCTGGTGCACGCCCAATCTCAACGGCATCACCAGCGAGAACCGCGCGCATCTGATCCAGTTCGCCTACAACGACATCGCGAGCGTCGAGCGCGCGGTCGAGGCGGCGGGCGACGATCTCGCGGGGATCATCGTGACCGCCTTTCGGCACGACAATCGCGTCGATCAGGAATTGCCCTCGCCGGAGTTCGCGCGCCGGCTTCGGGCGCTCTGCGATGCGAGGGATGCCGCGCTCATCATCGACGACGTGCGCGCGGGCTTCCGGCTCCATCTGGGCGGCAGCTGGGAGGCGCTGGGCGTGCG
>DASZHJ010000172.1:0-1930 GCA_035938015.1 Allostellaceae bacterium | reverse complement strand
ACCAGCGCGCCATAGCCCTCGCGCACGCGCCAATTGATGTCGGTGCTGTGGTATCGGTCGTAATCGTGCGCGGAGAGCCGGTCGAGCTCGACGCCATTCGCCCAGGTGCTGATCGCATTCAGCATGGGGTTCCAGCGGTTGTCGGGCTCCAGCAGGGCGATCGCGGGACGGTCGGGCTCCGCCGATGCCGCTTCCAGCCGCTCGTAGAATGCCTCGCGTGTGCGGAACCAGTCGGCCTGCTCGGCCTCGCTGAAGCCCATGCGCGCGAGGCGCCCACTCCAGCCCGGCAATGTCTCGTCGATGCCGAAGCCGAGCTGACGCGCGATCGGGACCCACGGATTGCGGTCGGCCGAATGCAGCCAACCGCAACCGAGATCGACCGGGAACCCCGCCGACGTCACCACCGTGTGAGCGCGCCCGCCGACCCGGTCGCGCGCCTCCAGCACGAGCGTGCCGATCCCACGTTCTCCTAGCCGGTGCGCCGCGGCCAAGCCGGCGGCACCCGCGCCCACCACGGCCACATCCACATCCGTCAGGGGTTCGCTCATCGCGCGGGTCTAGCGGGGATCGCGCGCGGGGTCCAGTGTCTGCGCGGGCGTTGTGCGGGACGGCTCGGAATGGGAGGCTCGCGGCACGGGTTCAACCGCGGGAGATGTGCCAGTGCCCAGCTTTTCGGTCGAGTTGCTCCACTCCTGGCATGATTTTTTCGTGTTCATGGGGACCGCGGCCGCGACCCTGATCGGCGCCATGTTCGTGGTCGCGTCGATCGGCGGCGGGTTCCTGACCCGGGACCGATCCCCGGAGATTCGCGCGTTCCTCACGCCCACGGTGATTCACCTCGCTACGGTGCTGCTGGCCTGCGCCGCGATGCTGGTGCCGGGCTTGGAAGCGCCGATTCTCGCCGTTCTGCTCGGCCTCGGCGCGATCACCGGGCTCTTTTATTCCGGCATGGTGGGGGCGCGCCTCGTGCGGCGTCGAATCGATTTGGGCGACAGGGTCTGGTACGCCGCCGTGCCGGTCTGTGGCTACGCGGTCATGCTGGCCGCGGCTGTCATGATCGCCCTGCGGGCTCCGCTCGGTCTTTATGCTCATGCGCTCGCCATGGCGCTGTTGCTGATCGCCGGCATCCGCAACGCATGGGACCTCATCCTCTTCTTCGTGGCGCAACCCAGGGGCCCGAATTGAGCGGCTGGACGCACGCTGAACCGCGGCGATAATCACCGGATGCCGATTACAGGAGCGGCCATGATCTTCGTGGATATGCGGGGCAGGCAAGTGCCGGCGCTGGGGTTCGGTACCTGGGCGCTCACCGGCAGGGATTGCGAGCGCGCGGTCGCGATGGCGATCGAGCTCGGCTATCGGCACATCGACACGGCGCAGTCTTACGAGAACGAGGCTGAGGTGGGCCGCGGCTGGGTTGCCTCCGGCCTGCCGCGCCACGAACTCTTCATCACCACCAAGCTGTCGCGCTTGGTCAACCCGGTGGCGCGCGGGGCCGACCCCACCGGCAATTCCGCGGCGCATGTGGCGGCCGGCGTCGAGGACTCGCGCCGCAAGCTCCGCACTGACTACGTCGATCTGCTGTTGATCCATTGGCCGAGTCCCGACGTGCCGATGGCCGAGACGCTCGATGCCATGGTGCGGCTCAAATCAGCCGGCAAGGTCCGGGCACTCGGCGTCAGCAATTTCACGGCGGCGCAGATGCGCGAGGCGGTAGAGCAGCTCAAGCACGACGTCGTCTGCAATCAGATCGAATACCACCTGCTGCTGTCTCAGCGCGCCGTCGTCGGTTATGGCCGCGAGCACGGCATTGCCGTCACGGCCTATTGCCCGCTCGCCCGCGGCAAGCTCATGGGCAATCCGGTCGTGGAGCGCGTCGCCAAGAAGCATGGCAAGACCGCCAATCAGATCGGCCTGCGCTGGCTCCTGG
>DASZHJ010000171.1:0-32118 GCA_035938015.1 Allostellaceae bacterium | reverse complement strand
GAGGCTCCGATCGCCCTCGAAGCCCGTCTCGGGCGCTACGCGCAAGGGCTCAAAGAACATCTTTGAGAGGAAACCGCAGTCACCAACAGCGCACGCTCTGGACCTACCACCGTACTGCTGGCAAGCGATACCTGAAACAGGCCCTCCAACAGGCCATTTATGTCAAGGCATTGCACTTGGACCTCGCAATCAAGCTGGGGTATTTCCCGCAAGTCATCGTCAGCTACCGGCCTTTTGGCGAGCATGCACTGAGCTTTTCGCAGCTGCTCGTTGCGCTCTTCATTCGTCTGATGCCCGCTTCGATCAAGCTCCAGCATCGCGCGGACGCGGTTGAGCGGCACGGACGACGATTGGTGCTCAATCGGTAGATCTCAGCTCTTCGGGTCCCGCCTTAGGGCGCGCTCGTGAGCCGGCCCTGCTCGTCGAGCAGGGGCACGCCATAGTCTCGCAGGATTGCCGTCAGCTCCGAGTGGCGTTTAGCGATCGCAGCGTTGATGTGGCGGCGCCACTCCGGCTCGTTGTTCCGTACGCCCATAGCGATATGGTAGTCCATGCGCGGCGCACCTTCCTCGTTAGGCACTGGAACCATGGCAAGCGGCTGCTTCGCCTCCTTGGCGTAATAGCCCGCGATCGGGCCCCAGAGCAGACCGATGTCAACGGCGCCGCTCTGGATGTCGTCCACCATCTCGCGCGTGGGAGAATCGTATCGTGTATCCACCATTAGCGCATACGGTTTGGCGTTTTCCATGAGGTCGTGGCGTATCAGAAGATCACTAGGCGGCGTCGCGCTGATAATTCCGATCCGCATGGTCTTGAGCCTAGGATCGTTGAAGTCCGTGAACTGGAAATCCTTGTTGCGGAGATAAACCGCGACGTAGGTGGAATAGTAATATGGCGAGGTCGTCTGCACGATGTCGTCCCCCGCCGCGGTGCCCATGATGAGGTCGCAGGTGCGCGCGCGCAGCGTATTGCGCACGAAGCCGATCACCTGCGGGAAGAATACGTAGCTAACGGGGAGCTTGAGCTCGTCGCCAATCACCTGCGCGATCCTGTTCTCGAACCCCTCGCCCTTCTCGTTGGAGAACGGCAGATTGTTGGGGTCGGCACAGACGTGCAGCTCTGTACGATCGAGGATTTCCCCCGGTGCCTGGGGATATGCCGGCGACAATCGAGCAACCGCGACCGTCAGACCCACAAGGACGACGATCGCGGCAACCGTGGTGACCGCCAGGTGTAGAGACCTATTCCTGCACTCAGTCATCGCTATGTCCGGCCCTTCTCACTCGTCCAGCCGGTCGGGGCGGCCGCGACCCAGAACGCCGTCCGAACGCGCCTTGAGATAGGCGTAGATGTCGTCGAGATAAAGCATGACGTCCTCGACCTCGCCGAACGGCGGCATGACGTTCTCGGCCGCGGTATTTACGTTCTTGCGGCCATTGACGACTACCTCCTTGAACTCATCCTCGGACATCTGCTTGAGCGAGTCCGCGAGGCTTGGGGCATAAGAGCTGCCGGCACCATCCGGCCCGTGGCAGCGCAGGCAGGATTCCGTGTAGCGGCGCCAACCGTTGTAGGTCGCCTTGTCGACCTTGCCGTCCTTGACCGTGTAGGGCTTATCGCCGGAGCCGGTCTGCGCATTGGCTGCCGGCGAAAGCGTGAAAAAAAGTACAGCCGAGGCGGTAAAGGCCGCGGCGATCGAAGCAAAGAGGCCAGCGCCGCTCCGCCCGCGAAATGGCATGGGATGATCCTCCAGGATTCGATGAGCGGCACCCGTGGGCGGGCGGGCGCCCTTCGGCCTCCACAAGAAAACCGGCACCCTGCCTTTCGCCAGGATGCCGGTGCTCAAGTCCTCAGGCAGATCTCATCAATCCGGAAGCGCGAACACCGTCAGCACGCCACCAAGCTGGGTATAGTTGGAAAGCGCCTTGTAGGCTCCTACCGCACCGAGCCCGTCGGTGTCCTTGGTCAGCCCCGCGGCCATGCCGATACCGGCCCAGCCACCGACCCCGGAGAGTACGGCGATATACTGCTTGCCGCCGTGCGTATAGGTCATGACGTTGCCGATGATCCCCGACGGAGTCTTGAAGCGATAGAGCTCCTTGCCGTCCGCGGGGTCGACCGCCTTGAGATAGCCCTCGAGGGTGCCGTAGAACACCACGTCGCCGGCCGTCGCGAGCGCGCCACCCCAAGCCGAGAACTGCTCGGGATCCGACCACAGGATCTTACCCTGCCCCGCGTCCCAGGCGATGAAGTTGCCGAGGTTCTGGTCGCCCTGCGGCGGATACATCGAGAGCGTCGCTCCAACGTAGGGCTGGCCCGCGGAGTACGAGACCTTGAACGGCTCGTAATCCATGCAGACGTGATTGGTTGGCACGTAGAACACGTTGGTCTTGGGCGAGAACGCCGCCGGTTGCTGGTCTTTCGATCCCAGCGCCGCCGGGCAGATACCCTTGCTGTTGTGATCCTCGCCATTGGCCTCGGTGCTGTACTGCTTCACGCCCTCCGGACGGCCCGTCGCTATGTCGACCTTGGTCGCCCAGTTCACTTTGGGATCGTACTTCTCGGCCACCAGCAGCTGGCCGTTCTCCCGGTTCAGCGTGTAAGCGAAGCCATTCCGGTCGAAGTGGACCAACGCCTTCACGGTCTGACCCTTCACGGGGATGTCGGCCAGGATCATCTCGTTGATCCCGTCGTAGTCCCACTCGTCATGCGGGGTCATCTGGTACACCCACTTAGCGACGCCGGTATCCGGATCCCGCGCGAAGATGGTCATCGACCATTTATTGTCGCCAGGCCGTTGCACCGGGTTCCAGGTGCTCGGGTTGCCCGAGCCGTAGTAGATCAAGTTCAGCTGCGGATCATAGGAGTACCAGCCCCAAGTCGAGCCGCCGCCGATTTTCCACTGGTCGCCTTTCCAGGTGGCGAGCGAGGAATCCTTGCCGACGGGCTTCCCCATCGACGTCGTGTTGGCATCGAACTTGATCTGGTCGTCCGGGCCCACGGAGTAGGCTGTCCACACGGTCTTGCCGTCGGCGAGGTTGTACGCGGTAACCCGGCCTTGCACGCCGAACTCGCCGCCGCTGATGCCGACGATGACTTTGTCTTTGACGATCATCGGGGCCGAGGTCATCGTTTCGCCCTTCTTGGGATCGCCGTTCTGGACGCGCCAGATTTCCTTTCCGGTCTTGGCGTCGAGCGCAACAACGTGCGCGTCCGCCTGATCGAGGATGATCTTGCCGTCTGCGTACGAGAGACCGCGGTTCACCGTGTCGCAACACATCACCGGGATGACCGACGGATCCTGCTTAGGTTCGTACTTCCAGATGATCTGGCCGCTCTTGTTGAGATCGAGCGCGTAGACGTAATTCGGGAACGGCGTGTGCACATACATCACGTCCCCGATCACCAGCGGCGCACCTTCATGTCCGCGTAGCACGCCGGTGGAGAATGTCCACACGGGCCGCAAATTCTTGACGTTGTCCTTGTTGATTTGGGTGAGTTCGCTGTAGCGGTGATTGGCATAGTCACCGGTGGGCATCACCCACTGATTTGGATCCTTCGAGAGTTTGATGAGTTCATCGTTCGCGACCGCAGGTCCTGCAGCCAAAGCAAGCAGGGATGCGAGCGCGATGGCGCAGGTCGAGACCCGCATGGCTTCCATCCTCCCTCTGTTGGCCGGCGCGCTGCGGGATACCCGAGAGCACCGGCATTTGTTCTGCACGCTGCCATACACGCGGGCAGCTGCATGACGCATCGGCTAGAGGAAGCCTCGGCATAGAGGGCGTCCCTCTACCGATGAACCGAATAGTAGCACCTGCAGGTAGCGCGACAAGCACAATCCTAAAAATGACCCACGTGTTGTCCTTGTGCCGCAGCGCTTTTGCCCACTTTATCGATTGCACCGAAGCCGCTTGCAGGTGGGAAAACGCCCACGCTGCGGAGGCAAATTCAACCCTTCAGGGTGCAGTCAGAATCTCGCCTCTGCCGCCGACCGCGAGGTCACCTTGCCAGCGCCGCAGCGCCCTCAAGCGGTCCGCGAGTTCGGTAAGGCGATGCTTTACAAGGGCATGCGCCAGCAGCCGTAGCACCGTCAAATCGTGCACGCCGCAGTCCGCGAACCCCGGCCACAGGCTCCGGGGTCCTTCCGGCGCGACGATCGTACCGCGCCGCATTGCGGCGCCGGCGTTCGGCCCGACCTTCCCGCCCACGACGATTGTGCCGGCTTCCATTCGTGCGCCGCAGTACGGCCCCACGTGTCCCATGATCGCAATGAGCCCGCGGCGCATGCGATCGCCCACGCCCGCACCCGCGGCACCCCCTACGATGACGACACCGTCGCGCATGCCATGCCGATCGCCGGGCAATGCCGTGCCGATGTGATCCCCGGCCTCACCGGTAATGCGCAGTTCTCCGCCGCACATCGCAGTCCCCGCGCCCACGCCGGCTGAGCCCCTAATCAGGATTCGCCCGCCGCTCATCTGGAGTCCCACCCGGGCACCGGCATCCCCCTCGACCACGAGCTCTCCCCGGCTCATGCCGGCACCGATGTCATCGAGCCGCTCGTCCGCCCCAGATATCACCAATCGGTCTTCTGCTCCCTCGGAGAGCTCCACCCGAAACCAATCGCCGAGCACGCCCTGCCGATTTCCCTGCGGGAGGGCTTCGCGTGCCATAGCGGACGCGCTCAGGCCGGCAAGGCGCTCCGGGATGAACCCACGGAGCGACAGGCGCACGGGCGGCCTCGCGCGGAGAGTCAGTTGGATCACGTGAGCAGCTTCCGAAGGTGGTACTGGAACGCGCCGAGCTTGCCGTCGTAATTGCCTGCGGAGATACGCAAGATCTCGCCGGCACCGCCGGCGCAGGCCGCGCGGATGCCGACCGCCATCGCCTGACCCACTACCGCTTCCGTGAGACCATCGATCACGATCTCCAGCACCGCAGAAACTTCTGGCGACAGCGCGGACTCCACCGTGCCTTTCACAGTTGGACAATAAGCCAGGTTGCTGGAGGCGCTGAGGCCCTTGTACTTCGAGCCGATCTTCGATCCGGACCGGACCACGCCACCCGGAAACGGCATGATTACACCTGGCAGGGCGCGCATCGCCGCGATCGCCCGCTCCGCAGCAGCCAACACGGCCGCCCGCGCTCGGCCCAGGATCAGAAAATTGCCCCCACCGACAGCCTTTTGCTGCGCGACCGTGTCCTCGCATAGAAATTCGCCGTCCATGACGGGTATGCGCCAGTACCGACGGCCATCGATGCGCTTGGCCGATTCTTGGCCGTCGCCGAAATATCGGAGCACACGCCCGAGCGGCAGCGGCTCACCGCCTTCGATGCCGCCGTAGCACGCAGTTCCCGGGCACGTCAGCACGCACTGCCCGACACGATCGCGCACGGCCTTAGCGAGCCCGTCACGATTCATACCGAAGATCAGCAGCGCCACCCCGGGCCGACCATCGGGCGTCTCGTCTGGCGTGAGATCGCGCTCGATGCCGGCCTCGGCACCACAGCCGATCACTGAGGTCGCAAAACCGGTTGCCGTCTCGCCGGCGATGCGGGCCCAACGAGCGGTATCGGCGGTCACGATCAAGCGCGAAGCGCGCATGCCAAAGGCCTCGGCAAAGGTATCCTCGATCTCGACGCCGTCGAGAATCATGGCCGCGCGGCCTGGGGCCGACATGATTGCACCTCGATGCGTCCGCCCGCTTCTGCGATCTCATCCGCGCGCAGGGGAAAGCGATCGAAAGCGGTGCTCATGTGCTCGTCGAAGAACCGACGCAACCGCTTCTCGATTTGCTTGTCGTAACCTGGCCGTACAATCTGGGTCGCGCCGAGGACCGAGGCCAATACCTTTCCAGCGCGTGCGATCTCGGTGCCGCGCTTGAATACATGGACGGGCTCTCGCAGCATGGCCTCGGTATCCGACCCCTGCCGGTAGACAACCACGTCCGCGAACGCGCCCGTGGACAGGCGGCCATGGTCGCCAAGCCCGAGACTTTGCGCAGGCCCGGCTCGTGTCATGACGGCGATCTCGGCTAGTGAATATTCCCGTTCGAGGCCGCCGAGCACGGTCGCCTTTCGCGCGGACGCATTGATGGCAGCGAGGCACTCCAGGCGATAGCCGCGATCCATAAGGAGGCGTGCGATCTGCGGATAGCTCGTGAATGGCCCACCATTAGGATGATCCGTGGTCAGGAAAATGCGCCAGGGATCCTTGGCCAGCAGGAACAGCTCGAGCCCGATTGCCCATTGCAGCGCGTTGACGAAATTTCGATCGCGATACCGGAACGGCACCAACCCGCAGCCGCCGTCGCATTCAATGTCCATGCTGACCCATTTGTCCGGCACGGCGTGGCGGCGATTGCGGAATTGGGCTTGGGTATCGCCGGACTCAGTCATGGTCGCGCCGAACACGATCTGCCCGACATCGATGCTTACGTTGGGATGTGCATCGACGGCGGCGGCCAGCTGCGGCGCGGCGGAGGAAAAATGGCGCTTGCCCTCGGTCCCATAGCTGTGGAACTGCGCGTGGGTCAGATGGAGGGGATAGCCCTCGACCGCGTCGATGGTCGCGAGCGTGGTCTCGATATTGCCGGGCACGCCAAGGTTGTTGCAATGGACGTGGAGCGGATGGGGGACGCCGAGTTCATGGACCGCCCGAGCGAGCGTCCTCAGGATCGTGCGGGGCGTCACGCCGTGCCAAGGGACCGGCTCGTCGATGCCGATGCTCCGCATGTTGAATTTGAACGCGCTGATGCCGCCGGCGTTCACCACCTTCACCGCGCGCGCAGCCGTAGCGCGGATCATCCAGGCGACGTAGTCGTTGATCTCACTCTGTCCCGCGCCGTTGGCCAGCCGCTGCAAAAGGAACTCGTCGTTCCCCAGCATGACGTAAGCGCCCTTGTCCAGTATCGGCACGTCCGTCATCTCGATCTGTGCGGCACGCGCGTTCGAAGCGACCATCGCTGGCTCGAAGGCCGCCGTATAACCCATCGCGGCATATCGATAGCCGGTGCTGAAGGCCGAGGGCGTCGTAAGCCCGCTGCCTCCGCGCAGACCGGAAGCCGGTGCGTGGTCGACATACTCCCGGTGATCGCGAGCCGAGAGCAGCCGCCCGAGGTTGACCTTGCCGCCCGCGATGTGCGTGTGAATGTCTATGGCGCCCGCCATCAAAACGTGACCGGAAACATCGTGCACGAAATCCGCCGGCCGACCGTCGGCAGGCGGCGCGACGATACGGTCACCGTCGATCCACAGGTCTTCCTCGATCGGCTCCTTCGCTCGCGTGGGATCGACGATCTTTCCGCCCGCCAGACAGATCAGCACGGCCGCTCCTCCACCGCCGCGAGGATCTCGCGCGCGACTTGGGCCACGCTCGGTCGGTCCGATGGGCGGATCGCTTGCAAGGGAACCGCGATCACCGCATCGGCGCGCACGATCTCACCGCCGTGATCGACACCGGCAGTGCCCACGCGGATCTCCACTGCTGCCGGCGATGGAGGCTCCATATCGTCGGTCACGAGGGCAATCATGGGCGCCGCGCTCACGGGCGGCGGTTCTGCGACCGAGGTCGCGACCCAAACGATCGCATCGGCCTCTCCGGCACCCAGAATACGGTCGCCGTCATGGCGCCACGGATCGTGGTCCGGCCCACCGCTGGCAAAACTGACCCGCAGCGGCCAGCCTAACTGCCAGAGCGCAGCCTGCATGGCACCCAACGAGTTTCCCATCCCGCCGAGCGGCAGCCCGACGCAGCGCGTTCGGGCGTTGAGATGACGCAGCAGGTCCGCGAGATATTCGACAACGAGCTCCGCCATCAGAGGGACGTGAATTGCAAGCTCCCAGGCGATGACTCCGTATCGAGCGTTTCGCAGGCGCCCGGCGATCTCGGCGAGGACATCGACGGGAAGACCGCCATGGGCGGGTCCGAGCCGTCGACCGCGCGTCAGCAAGCTGAGCGCAGCCACACTGTTGAGTAATTCGGCCTCGCCCACGACTGCCGAGAGCGCAGCCGGGCTCGCGAGCGGCGCCACGCTCTCGGGTCCGATATAAGCGAGCTTCGGCGGTCCATCTCGGTAGAGCGGCGTTGCATTCCTCACCAATCGCTCATGGAAGCGAGGGAAATTTCGCTGGGGGTCGCCGCCCACCAGCAGAATGAAATCAGCCCGGTTGGCAACTTCGGCGAAGGTGGCGGCGACCCAGCCGGATGCTCTGGCCACCGCTGCATTCGCGAGCAACGCCGGCGAATACATATGATCCACAGTCCCGCCGATGCGCTCAGCCAGCGCGAGCAGGGCACGAATCCCGTGTAAATCGGCGGCAAGACCATGAATCAACGGAGCCGATGCACCTTGGAGGATTAGCGCGGCGGCGGACACCGCCGCGTCGCGGCTCGCAGGCTTTCCCCCGACCGTATGCGGCTTTCGCGGCGCGGCAGCACGCGCAAAGCCAGCGGCGGCACGTGCACAGCCGCGCGTGTCGAGGCGCGTCTCGGACAGTGCGAGGTCGTCACAGGCGAGGCCGCAAAACGGACACGTGACGGTTTCGGCCATGGCCGTGCGCCGCGCTTGTCCGCTCGCAGGCGCGATCAACCGGGCTTGTCGTACTTGATATAGGCGAAACGCTGATCGTCGTTCGGCGTACCCTCGAGCGCACTCCCCTCGCCTGGATGCCAGCCGACGACATCCTCGATTTTCTTCGCCAGCTCGAAATCCTTGTCGGTGATGCCTTTCGCCGCGTGGTTCATCAGGCGTATTTCGACCCAGGCATAAGAGGCAGTGATATCGGGGTGATGCCACGCCGCCTCGGCGAGATGGCCCACGGTATTGATGACCATCAGCGTGCTCTTCCAGCCGTGTGTCTTGAATTTTCGCCTGATCCAGCCGTTCTCGTACCACCAGAACGGCAGGTCTTTCTGCAGCCGTCCCTTGATCTCGTCCTCTGCGTAGGTCTGCTCCTGCTGCTTCGCGTCCGCCATGGCTGCCTCCGAGCATTCGGTGGCGACTTTGTCTTCGCCGCCGCTTCAGTTTATCGTAACGCGATGTCCACGCAAACGCCGCGCCCGCCGCAATCCCCCTGCGCAAGCGTCGAGGTGTTTGCACCCGCGCGTCTTCATCTCGGCTTCCTCGATGTCAGTGGCACGCTCGGGCGGCGGTTCGGGAGCCTGGGTCTGACCATCCAGGGCATGGGCACGCGCATTACCCTCTCTCGCGCATTCGATCGCTCTGAGGTCGCGCGGTTTTCCGAGCGTACGACGCGCTTGCTCGCGTCGCTCTCGGAGCGCCACGCGGGTCTCGCCCCGTTGCAACTTAAGATTCAGGAATCGATTCCCGAGCATATCGGGCTCGGTTCGGGGACACAGCTCGGGTTGGCTATCGCCGCCGGAATGGCGGCGCTCCAAGGCGAGCGCGCATCCGCGCGGGCTCTGGCGGAGCAGGTGGAGCGCGGCGCGCGGTCTGGCATCGGGATCGGCGCGTTCGAGAGTGGCGGCTTTCTCGTCGATGGCGGCAAAGGACCCGGTGAGACACCGGCACCCATCATCGCCCGCGCCAATTTTCCGGAGGCGTGGCGCATCATCCTGATCTTCGATCACGAGCGTCGCGGGCTCTTTGGTGATGCCGAGAAGGCTGCCTTCCGAGCGTTGCCGGCATTTCCCGCGGAGGCCGCCGGCCGGCTCTGTCATCTTGTGCTCATGCGGCTTCTGCCGGGGCTTGCGGAGTCCACGTTCGATCCGGTTGCCGAAGCGATCGGCGAGATCAGTGCGCGCGTGGGCGATCATTTCGCGCCGGTCCAGGGCGGACGATTTGCAAGTCCGCGCGTCTCTCGCGTGCTTGGATGGCTGCGCGACGCAGGATTCGCAGGCGTCGGTCAGAGCTCCTGGGGTCCCACGGCCTTCGCGCTCATCGCGAGCGAACCAGAAGCGGAGCGAGTGCGCGATGCGCTCGCAAATCGCTTCGGCGATGACGACAAGCTCTCGTTCAGGATTTGCGAGGGCCGCAACCACGGCGCGGAGATCAGACGATTGCCGACGCTGGTCGAGGGGCGCACATTTGCGCGCCCGGGAGAACGGCGGGATGCGCGAGGCGCGCGCCGATAACGCGAGAGCAAGGGCATGGAAAAACAAAGAATCCTGCACTTTCTGACGCCGCTGCGGAACCTCAGCCCGTTTGACGTCAACATGGCCGTCGACGTTGGCTTCTCCGTCGCCGGCTACACCGGCATCGAGGTCAAGGACGTCGCCGGGTTGACGCAGGATGCGATGTTCTCGCGGGCTCCCGAGGACGCCGCAAAGACCGTGCTCTTCATCGGTGGACGCGACGCCATGGTGGCGCTCGACATGGCGGCGGCCACTCGCAACGCGATGTTTCCGCCATTTCAGGTTTCAGTCTTCGCTGACCCCTCCGGCGCCTTCACCACAGCAGCGGCCATGGTGGCGGTCGCGGAGAAAAAGCTTAGTCAGGCCGGGGGTAGGCTCGAGGGTGCAAAGGTCGCAGTGTTCGGCGCCAAGGGCGTGGTTGGCGGCGTCGTTGGCGTGATCGCGGCCGAGGCAGGTGCGGAGGTGACGCTGGTCGGCTACGACAAGACCCCGGTGGTGGCACAGAAGGCGGCGGAGTTCGAGAAGCGGTTCGGCAGGCGCTTCGCGGTGGCCGACGGCAGCACCGAGTCCGGCCGGCGCGCCGCGCTCGCCGAGGCGGACGTGGCTCTCGTCGCCGCACGGGCTGGCATCCAGGTGCTTTCGGCCGACGAGCTCAAATCGGCACGACGGCTGAAGGTAGCGGCGGACGCCAACGCGGTGCCCCCCGCAGGCATCGAGGGGCTTGCCGCGAAGGCGGACGGCGTCGCAATCGGCCAGGCCGCAGTCGGGGTCGGCGCGCTCGCGATCGGCAACGTGAAATTCCGCTTGCAGCGGAAACTCCTGCGACAGCTCTACGAGGGCGGCAAAGCCGAGTTCATCGATTTTCGCGAGGCGTTTGCCTTGGCGCGCGAGCTTGTCGCGAACGGTTGACGAGGGCATGCCAATCCTCATCCTCGCCCTTTCCGGCCGCGCCTTGGCGCAAGCCGCCAAGCGCGCGGGCGCGGACGTCATGGTCAGCGATTTCTTCGGAGATATGGACACGCGCTCGCTGGCACACTGGCATCGACTTCCCGGCGACCTCCTGGACGGCATCAAGGGCCGCGAGCTTCTCGATTGGGCACGCGCGTCAGACCAGCCGATCGAAGGCATCGCTTACGGCGCAGGCTTTGAGGCAACTCCGGCAGTGCTCGGAGAGCTGACACAGATCGCGCCTTTGATCGGCAATGCCTCTCAGATTGTCGCCGCCGTCAAAGATCCCTTTGGATTTGCCGAACTCCTGCGGCGCCTGGACCTGCCTCATCCCGAGGTCGCGGCAGCGCCGCGGTCCGGGACCTGCTGGCTCCGCAAGCTTCGCGGTGGGTCCGGTGGAACGCATATCGAGCGGGCAACCGAAGCGTTGAGTGCGGCGAGTGACAACCACTATTTCCAGGCGGAAGCGACTGGCAATCCGGTGTCGGCGTTGTTCGCCGCGAATGGACGCGCGGCCCGCGTGCTAGGGCTCAGCGCGCAGTGGGCGGCGCCGACGCCGGTTCAGCCCTTCCGCTATTGCGGCTGCGCCGGCCCGCTGCGCCTCGCGCCAAAACTCGCGGACTCCATCGAGCGAGCCTGTCACGCGATTACCGCCGCGACGGGGCTCGTTGGGCTCAACAGCCTCGATATGCTCGCCACCGACGATGCCTTCACGATCCTAGAAATCAACCCTCGGCCCGGAGCGACGCTCGATGTGTTCGATGATCCCCAGAGCCCAAGCCTCTGGGACTGCCACGTCGGTGGCAGCCGAGGCGAGCTGCCGGCGCGCAAAGCCGCCGATATGTCCAGCGCTCGGGCGGCCATGGTGGTCTATACGCAAGAGACGCGCTATGTCCCCGCGAAATTCAAATGGAACAGCTATATCGCGGATATTCCAGCACCGAACAGCCGCATTTCCGTGGACACGCCGGTGTGCACCGTCATGGCCGCGGGATCGACCGCGGGTGCTGCGCGCGCCCTAGCAGAGGAGCGTGCCGCAAGACTCCTGAGCCGCCTTCCGCTCCTGTTGCAGCGGAGCGCTTGACCACCTTATGTCCGGGTCCATGGTCCACACCGACCAGCCCAGTCTCAATGGGCGCGCCTATCCGCTGCTCGAGGCTCTTGTCACCAACGCGTCCGCTCTGCGCCTGCAAACGTCTCGAAGCGCCGCCGGCGCACTCATCGTGGACGCCGGCGTCGCGTGCCTTGGCAGCTTTGAGGCGGGCCGCCGCATCGCGGAGATCTGCCTCGGAGGCCTCGGGAGCGTAACGCTAGGTCCCGCCCCCGAGGGCGGATCGTCATTGATCCAGATCGGCGTCCATGCCAGCAATCCCGTGCTCGCCTGCCTTGCCAGCCAATACGCGGGTTGGCAGCTGCAGGAAGGAAAATTCTTCGCGATGGCGTCGGGTCCGGGCCGCGCGCGTGCGCTCAAGGAGGATCTCCTGCGCGAACTCGGCTATGCCGACGATGCTGACCGTGCGATCTTCGTGCTTGAAGTCGATCGGGCGCCGCCGGAACCGCTCATTGCCCGTGTCGCGGAGATCTGCAGTGTGTCGCCCGATCATCTCGGCTTCATCCTCACGCCCACCACGAGCCTTGCCGGCACCGTGCAGATTGTTGCTCGCTCGCTGGAAGTCGCGCTCCACAAGGCGCACGAATTGAAATTTCCGCTGGAGCGGATCGTGGACGGTTACGGCGTCGCCCCGCTGCCGCCACCCGCGCCGAAATTCATCGCAGCGATGGGCCGCACGAACGACGCGATCCTCTACGGCGGCCAGGTAGCGCTCTTCGTCCTCGGTCCGGAGAAGGATGCCGTGGCCCTTGCGGACGCCTTGCCGTCGAGCGCCAGCCGCGACTACGGCCAGCCATTCGCCGAGATCTTCTCGGCGTCCGGCGGCGACTTCTACAAGATCGATCCCCTGCTGTTCAGCCCGGGTCTCGTCGAGGTGACAGCGCTCGAGACCGGGCGCTGCTTCCGTCGAGGCCGCATCGATGCGGCGCTGCTCGCGCGCTCCTTCGATCTGCAGTGAAGCGCGTCGCCATCTTTGCGGACGAGCCGGATTGGCACTGCGCCCGGCTGCTGGGCGCCTTCCGTCGCCGGCGCGCGACCATCTCGGTCGTATCCTTGCGCCAATGCGGCTTTCAGCTCGGTGGGGACGGCACCGGGGTCACGATACCCGGTTTCGAGACGGGCACACCCGATGTCGCTCTCGTCCGCAACATCCCCAACGGCAGCTTCGAACAGGTTACGTTCCGCCTGTCGATCTTGCATGCGCTGCGCGAGCTTGGGATCCCCGTCGTGAATGACGCCCGGGCGATAGAACGGTGCGTCGACAAATCGATGACGAGTTTTCTACTGCACCGTGCCGGCATCGCGATACCGCACACACTGGTGACTGAGGAGGCTGCGACGGCCGCATCATGGCGGCGCACAGAGGCCAATGACATTGTCGCCAAGCCTTTGTTCGGCGCGCAAGGCCGGGGCCTCCGCCGGATTGCGCGAGGCGAGCCCTTGCCCGACGCCGCCACCGAACCGCTACGAGGCGTACTTTACCTGCAGCGCTACGTCGGCCGCGAGCGCGACTGGCGCGATTATCGGGTCTTTGTCGTCGGCGGCAGCGCGATTGCCGCGATGGTGCGCCATGGCACCAGTTGGGTCACCAACGTCGCCCGGGGCGGCATTTGCGAGCCGGCGCCCTGCTCGGGAAACCTGGCCGACCTCGCCCTCGCAGCGGCAAGCGCCGTGGGCGCCGCCTATTGCGGCGTCGATCTCATCGAGGACCAGGAACGCGGGCTTCTCGTGCTGGAAGTCAACTCGATGCCGGCTTGGAAGGGTTTGCAAAGCGTCGCCGAGGTCGACATCGCCGATCGGATCGCCGCCCATGTCCTCGGACTCTGATAGACGCTCCATCGGCTCATCGGCTAGTCCCGCGGCCCTGCGGAGCGCCTTTCTGCGGGTCTGCCGTGCCGAGCTCGAGGCGCTGAAGCCCGGGAACGTCCACACCCACGCGGGCGGCCATGGCATGACGGTGCGGGATTTTCTCATGTCGGCCGAAGCCGCAGCGGCTCCACTCTGCGAGCCGGGAAAAGCCGTGGGCGCCCGCATCCGCGCGGCGGTCGAGGCGAGCTGGGCCGCCGTCCCCCTCAACACCAATCTCGGAATCGTGCTGCTGGCGGCGCCTTTGCTGTGCGCAGCCGAGCGCGGCGCAGGGCCGTTGCGGACCGGGCTTCGCGAGGTATTGGATCGCCTGACCGTCGCCGACGCGGTGGATGCGTTCGCGGCGATCCGGCGCGCCAGTCCAGCCGGACTCGGCCGCGCCGGCGCGCAGGATGTTGGGACCCTGCCCACGGTCTCGCTGCTGGACGCGATGCGGCTCGCGTCCGATCGGGACCTGATCGCGCGGCAATACGCGACCGGCTATGTGGAAGTCTTCGAGACCGGTGTCGCTTGCATCACCCGGTCGCGACTGGCGGGCAACCCGCCGCACTGGACCGCGACCCTGGTTTTCCTCGATTTCCTCTGCGGCTTTCCCGACAGCCACATCGCTCGGAAGCTCGGTACCGAGACGGCGGAGCAAGTGCGAGCCGAAGCCGCTCGGCTGCGCCGCTTATTGCCCGACGACGCCGCGGCCGCTTTTCCGTCGCTGTCAGCGTTCGATCGTGCGCTTAAGGAGCGGGGCGTCAATCCCGGAACCTCGGCGGATCTCACGGTGGCATCCTTGCTTGCCTCGGAACTCGGCGATATGCTCGGCGCTCCGGCCGGAGAGATCGGTTGAAAAGAGTCATCGCCGTTCTTACGCGGGCGGACGACAAACACGCAGAGGAGGAAGCCGATGCCTAAGATCACCAAGGTCTGTGTTGGCGAAGCGCTGGTCGGAGACGGCAACGAAGTCGCGCACATCGATCTCCTCATCGGCCCGCGCGGATCGCCGGCCGAGGACACATTCTGCCGTACGCTCACGAGCCAGCGCGAGGGCGTGAACGGCCTTCTGGCGGTGATCGCGCCGAATCTTCCGTGCAAGCCGAACACCGTGATGTTCAACAAGGTGACCATCAAAGGCGCGAAACAGGCCGTGCAGATGTTCGGGCCCGCTCAGTACGCGGTCGCAAAGGCGGTCGCGGACAGCGTGAAGGACGGCACCATTCCGATCGAGGAAGCCGACGACCTCTTCATCTGCGTCGGCGTCTTCATCCATTGGCAGGCGGCCGACGACAAGAAGATCCAGCAGTACAACTACGAAGCGACCAAGCTGTCGATCCAGCGCGCAGTCGCCGGCAAGCCGACCGCTCGCGAGGTGGCGGAGCAAGCCGACAAGGCGAAGCACCCCTTCGCGGCTTAAGCAGTGCGGCAGGTGGGCGACCGAGCTCGGGTCGCCCACCGCAAGCCTTCAGCATCGGAAACGCGCAATCGCCGTGGTGGAGAGCCGTCCATCGTGGAGCGCGGTTGCCACTAACACGCCCGCAACGCCAATCCCGCGAAGTCGTGCGAGATCGTCCTCGCCGCGCACTCCGCCGGCGGCAAAAACCGCACGCCCGTGCGCTCGCTGCACGAGCGCCGCGAGGGCGTCGAAATCCGGTCCGACTCCCGTTCCCACGCGATCCAGCGTCATCAGAATGATGCGAGGAGGCCAGAGTTCCAAGCGGCACTCGATCTCGATCGGGCCCAGGAACCCACCGCCGCGGTAGTCCAGGGATAAAACGAGTTTTCCTGCGCCGAGTTGGTTGGCAGCCACAAGCTCGTCGACACTGGCCAGGCTCTCGCTACCAAACACCGGGGTTATCCCCGCCGGCAGCGCAGAGCGCGCGGCCCGGGCCGTCGCGAACCCGCCGTCCAGCCAGAACTCGACGTCCGGCGTCGTCGCCGCAAGCGCGCGAAGAACCGTGCCGTGACCGCCCGCTCCGGTGATGGCATCGAGGTCGGCGACATACACGGTCGAAAATGGTGCCAGGCCTCGCAGTCCCCGCAGTACGTCCACGGCCTCGCTGGTGGGAGAGAGAGGCGTGACGATGGGCTGATAGTTCGAGCGATCGCCAGCGCGCGCCCGGACCACTTTCCCGTGCTTCAGATCCAGAACTGGTATGATCGTGAAGGAATTCACCGGCTCCAAGGGAACCTCGTTGCAGGCCAAGAGCTTCGATTATGCGACGGATGGCCACGCGGTGGAAACCTCGGGGCCCCGGCACCTTGCATGACGGCCGTGGCGGGGTGGGACATCGGCGGCGCGCATCTCAAGGTGGCGCAGGTCGAGGGTGAGGCTATCGTTGCTGCGGAGCAGTTGCCGTGCGCCCTCTGGCGCGGTCTCGACGAGCTTAGGCGCGCTCTCGGCACCGCACTAAAAGGCCTCGCTGACGCCCAACGACACGCCGTGACCATGACCGGCGAGCTCGTCGACGTCTTCTCCGACCGCGCCGCGGGCGTGGCGGCCATTCTTGACGTACTCGCCGAGTTCCTGCCGACATCCGCAACTGCTGTGTACACGGCCAATGGCAAGTTCGTCTCGACCGACCGAGCGAGAGCGGTGCCCGAACTCGTCGGCTCCGCCAATTGGCACGCGACATCCCGATACCTTGCGTCTCGTCTGCGAGACGGCGTGCTTCTCGATATCGGGAGCACCACGACGGATATCGTGCCATTCACGGAAGGCCGCATCGCAGCATGCGGCACGACAGACGTGGAGCGGTTGGCCACCGGCGAGCTCGTCTACACCGGCGTCGTTCGCACGCCCCTCGCCGCGATCGCGCAGGAAGTACCGTTCGACGGGAGGATGGTCGGCGTCATGGCGGAATTCTTCGCCACCGCCGCGGACGCGCACCGCCTTGCCGGCAGCCTGCCCGAGGGTGCCGACCTGCACGCCACCGCGGACGGCCGCGGAAAATCACTGCGGGAGAGCCACGCTCGGCTTGCGCGTATGATTGGCATGGACGCTGCAGCAGCCACCGAGAGCGCTTGGCGCCGCCTGGCCGAGGTATTCATACATCGCCAGACAACCTGGATCGAGATAGCGCTAGAGCGCGTGTTGTCGGGCAGCGATCTAGCCACGGGCGCGCCCGTGATCGGCGCCGGCACCGGCCGCTTTCTTGCGAAGGAACTCGCCCGTCGCTTCGGTCGTCCCTACAGGGATTTCGGTGACACCATCGAGGCCCAAAGCCCTCGCTTGCTCTCGCTCGCCTCGGATATCGCGCCCGCCGCTGCGGTGGCTCTGCTCCGGTCGCGCGAAGCCTCTGCGTGATCAAGAGCCTGGCGGACGGCGCGTAGCGCGGTCGCATCAAGGCCGCTGGAACGCCCCGCGACGGTCAGCGCGGAACGAAATCCCAGATAATCCGCGCCGAGTGGCGCGATGCTTGAAATATCCCCGATGCGTAACGAGCCCGCGAGGCCGCTCACCAATCCGCAGGTGCGTGCACGCGCAACAAACGCCGCTAGGGCCTCGGGATCGAGATGCCCGGTGAGCGGACCCGCCGACTTGTCGGCAGTATCGAGCATGATGCCGAAAAACCCAGCTTCCGCACAGCGCGCGGGGAGCTGGACCAGGTCCGGCGTCTGGTCAGCGAACGCCACGGCAACCAACCGGAGGCCGCGGCGGGTCAGCAGACTCAGTGCTGCCCACGTCACCTCGAGCGCTCCAGAAAAAACGCCGATCTTGACGATGTCAGCGCCATCATCCGCTGTCGATTCCACCGCCGCCGAGACAAACTCCGGATCCAGGTCGAGATCGCCGATCGTGGCGCTGACGGGGCACCGCCCCCCGACTTCGCGCACGATGGCGCGCAGGGTCGCGGGCTCGACGCGGCCAAGGGCGCCAGCGGACGGCTCCTTGGCGTCGACGATATCGGCCCCGCCGGTGACGGCGAGCGCCGCCTCAGCCGTGGAGCGCACGCTCGCCAGCAAACCTGTCATGATCGCTATCCTCCCGCCTCACGCCGGAACGCCTCGAGCCGCGCCTCCAGCCATCCCCACGCTTCCTGCTCTATCGGCCCCGCGGTTTTCTCAACCGCTATGGCCAAGTAGGCCATCTCGCGCTCGATCTTTTCCAGCGGCAAAAGCTCGAGCCGGCTGATCAGGATCGCGCCCTCGACGACGGCCGCTTGTGCGCGGTTGAAGCCGCGGAAAGCCGCGTGCATCACTTCATGCGCGAGACGGCAACGGAAACGCGGACGGACGGGATGCTCCTCGACATCGGCCACCTCGACTTCCTGGTGCGAGAGTGCGCTCTCCAGGACGACGCCGCGGATCGCTTGCGCCGGCCGCACAGGCCAGTCGCGCCGGTTCGTAACGCCGCCCGCGAATACGCGGACATCGTCGGTGTGATTGATCACGGCGTAGGGATGCTCGCGCAGGTTCTCCAGCGTGCGCGACGGGTGGAACGGCGCCAGGATCGGCGCTTCGTCGCTCCAGATCACGCCCATGGGCACGATGTGCGGATCACCCGCCGCGGACAGGGTCGTGATGATGCTTTCGCGGATCATTCCGCCCGCCCTTTCGGAGCGCGCCGGGTTCCTCTCAATGTGGCGCCCGGCGCCCGGTGCATTGCGCGCTGTCGCTCAGGCCGGGTTACCGCAACACCCCAGTCGAGCGGCTCGTCCTGCACGTACCGCTTGCCGAGCTCGAGTGCGATCTGCGCTTTCATCAGCTCGGCCCCGAGATAGAAGGCGTGGGCGCCGTCGACCGCAACTCCGAGCCGAGGATAGAGCTCGAATGCATCTCCGGAGACGTGATGGCCATCGCGGTTATAGACATGGATCCCGTCCTCGGCCACCTCGATCCGGAAGTTCGCGTCCCGAATGGCGCGCGCGGTCTCCGCGACGTCCTCGGGCGTGGTCGAGAACGGCTTCCGGTCGCGCAGGCTTGACAGCCCGCGGTCGATGCCGATCGGCAAGCGGCCAAGCACCTTGGCGGCGTGCATAATGCGGCGCGCGCGGTCCGCCTCCCGGATCGCGGTACGACAATGTGGACTCTTCTGCACCATCAGCACGTCGGTGACGGCCAGCTCCGCGATAATGCCGAACAACGTCGCGTTGATGCCCGCCGTATCCGCCTCAGTGAGCTCGGTTAAATTGCCCACGCCCATGAGGATCCGTGCCTCTGGAAGGCGCCGCCGCAATTCTGCATAGCGTATGAGTGAGGCCATGAAGCCGAACGGGATCGGTTCGAGCACGGGATCCAGTATGTAGGATCGACCCGCTCGCTTCAGCTTTTCGGCCGCACGACAAAGCGAATCCAGATCGCCGGCTGATGCCGGTATGAGCACCGGCACCGCCCCTATCTCGTCAGCCAGCGATAGCGTCGCCTCCGACAGGCTCAACACGAAATCCGCACCGGCCCGGCCGCCCCGCCGCAGCTCTTCGGGGTCCGCGGAATCGACACTGACGGCGAACCCGGCCGCGCGGAGCGCCGAGATGGACTCCTCGAGGTGTCCAAACGACGTCGCCGGTAGGCAGCCGAGGTCGATCACGTCTGCACCCTGATCGGCGAAGGTGCGTGCCTGGCTCAATATGCGCTCGACCGAGAGATTGGGCGCGTCGACGATCTCCGCGAAGAGTCGAACGTCGTGGCGCGCGAGATCGACGCCCAGTTGCGCCTGTCCGAAATGCGTAGGGATGTCGTGGAGATCGTCGGGCCCGCGCATAACCGTCACACCCCAATCCGACGAGAGCGCGTCGAGGTCTCCCGCGCAGAAACCCGGCACGAGAACGCGGTCAGCGTGCAGCTCCTCGCGCGGCAAGCGCCGCCGAATAATGTCCGCGGTCATCAAGGCCGCGACCTGGACGCCGATATCTCGCACGTCCCAGGCGAAGTCGGCGCTGCCCATCTCCGCCAGCACCCGGCGGAGCCGACCCTCGGCCAAATGGCCGGTCAGGAAGAGGATGCGCTCAGGCATTTGAGACGCGCACCGACCGCCTCGACCAGGCCGGCCAGCGATTCCACGACGGTCGTGCGCTCGAACTGCTTGAGCTTCGCCACGTTCTCGAGATCGATGGCGCGTGGCCACACCTTCACCACCCCGCCGGGAGCTTTCGTCTCGAGCTCGGGCGCGGTATCGCAAGCAAATACGATGATCGGCACGCGACACTTGCCCGACTGGGCGAACACGTTGGTCGCGAGCGTGTCGGAGATGCCGCAGATGAATTTCGCGACCGTGTTGGACGTCGCCGGCGCCACCACCAGCGTGTGATAGACGCCTTCGTAGAAGAGCCCTACCGGCGCCGCGGATGCAGTGGTGTCGCGGAAGACACGGAGATCGGCCGGCAGGCGCGATTTGTACATCCGGATGACTTCGCTCGCCGCCTTGCTCACGAAGAGGTCGACGTCGGAGAGCCCGGCGATGACGTCGAGGCATTCCTCGAAGAAATGACCGGAGCCGGTCACCGCCCAGCCGAGACGGGAGCGCGTTCCAGCGTAGGGGGGTGCCACGAGCAATCTCTCTAAGCAGTCAGCAGGTCCGCCAGGCGATCCTCGTCCCCCGGACCGATCCAGTCCAGCGTCAGCTCTGCGCCAGCGAAAAACCTCGGAAACACCCGATCGACCAAGCCGCGCTCGGCAAGCGCCACCGGTTCCAGCGGGCGCGGCGCCGCGGTCGACTTCACGAGGATGAGCCGCCCGGCGCCGATCCGTCGGGCGAGCCATGCCGCCAAGCTGTCGGATGTCGCATCCCAGCTCTCGGGGATTTCGGGATCCGCGAGCGCCATGGTCGTAGGAAGCCAAACGGGTATTGATCCAACCGCCAGCGCATCGCGCATGTCCTTTTCGCCGGCACAGAGGGTCATTTCCGGGCATATGTCTGCGAGCGCAAGCGCGTACTGCTCCATGGCGAGGAGAGCCATGCGATGCGCCGCCCGGTCCGAGAACTGCAAGCGATCCTGTTCACCGCGCACGGTGTCAGCGAAGGCACCGCCACCGGGAACCACGACCACCCGCCCCTTCCCTCGCCCGAGTGCCGTGAGCCAACCGTTGAGTGTGCGTGCCTTGGCGAGACTGCCGCCGAGCTTGACGACGATCATTCCGACGCCCGCGCCCGAAGCTGCGCTACTAACCGCCACGCTGGCGCATGACGGAGACCCCGACGCTTTCGGCCTCGCTGTAAGCATCGAGCTTTTCCACGCCGACCGTCACGCTGACCGACCTGGGATCGGCAAGGCACATCGCGGCAATCCGCTCGGCGAGCGTCTCAACCAGCTCGATATGTCCTGCGTCCGCTATGGCCCGAGCGCCCGACACGATCGTTTCATAGTTGAGGACTTGCGCGAAGTCCTCGGTGGAGAACGGCCCCGGGTCGGCAACGTCGAGCTCGACGTTGACGCGCACGCGCTGTGTGCGTCGCCGCTCGTGATCGTGGATTCCGATGCGGCAGGGGAGCAGCAAGTTGCGCACCCGCACTCGATAGGTCGACCCGCCCGCCCGCTCGAGCAGACGGCGTAGGCCGAGCGCCTCGGAAACTGGCCACTTCTCGCTCATGCGCGCAGCATGCCCGACCGGCCAGGCTTATGACAGAAATTTGTCGCGGCCACGGCGGCTTTCGGTCGCGCTCGCGTCAGCTGGGAATGTCGTGTGTCACGCCCTGCTCGCACCGCCACCGCGCGAGCATCCATTTCGGGTGGTCCGCCACCCACTCGGCGGCGACCTGCTGGCCTTCCACCACGCACGCCATGGGATTCATATCCTCCAGAACGGGACGCTCATCGGAGCAATGGGCCTGCCATGCCATCATGCAGACTGTAAGAACGAGATGGACCATCCGTCGACTCTGCTCCTCGCTTTGAAATATCCAAACCGTTGGCCCAGAACTCCGTCCAAGCCCTGGGAAAACGGCGGCACTCCGGCTGGGTTCCGCTGAACCTGGAGTTTACGGCTGGCCTTGCTTGCAATAGCCTCGTGATTCCCGCGACATCCTTGTGTCAGGTACCTGAATGACACGCTCCGTACTCTTCGCGTCTTTTATCATTTTGCTGCCCCTCGCCGCCGGGCTGGCGGCGAGCAACAGCCGGGCTGCGCCTCAGGCTCCCGCCCCCCCGCTGAACGACTACCCGACCGCTACCCGCGCAGATTACGTGCTCGGCTGTATGGCGGCCAATGGCAACAAACGGGAGACACTGTTCCAGTGCTCGTGCGCGATCGACACGATCGCGAGCCTGTTGCCTTACAGCGACTACGAGAGGGCGGAGACCGCGCTCAGCCTGCAGACCGGCGGCGGCGTGGGCGGACGGGTCGGACTGTTTCGCGATCCGCCGGAGATCAAGGCGGTGCTCGAGCGCCTGCGCGAGGCGCAAGCCGAAGCGAATCTGAGCTGCTTCCGCTGACCGGCCCCGGCCTTCTCGCAATCTCGATGCAGAGATGAGGGAGAGATCAAGCTCTAAGGAGGCGCCGCAGAGATTGGCACCGCCTCATCCGACGCGGTAGTCGACCCGCCGATCCGGCGGTAGATCAAGGGCGGAGGCGCCGCCTCGGCCGCGCGGAGCGCCGGCTCCAAGGCCAGGTGGTCGGGTGCCAGGTGGCAGACGGGGTCGGCCACTCTCGGATTACCCGTGAGGGCGAAGGCTTGGCAACGGCAGCCGCCCCAATCGATCTCGCGCCGATCGCAGGAGCGGCACGGCTCCATCATCCAGTCGGTACCCCGGAAACGGTTGAAGGCTTCCGAGCCGCGCCAGATCGCATCGAGGCTCATCGTGCGAACCGATGGGAACGCGAGCCCCGGGAGGGTCTCGGCGGCGTGGCACGGCAGCGCCTTGCCGGAAGGCGTCACATTGAGGAATCGCCGGGCCCAGCCGCCCATGCACGATTTCGGCAGCATCGCGTGATAATCCGGCACCACATAGTCGATCACCAGCCGCCCGCGCAGCCGCTCACGGGCGGCTTCCACAATGGCGGTCGCCTCGTCCAATTGTGCACGGGTCGGCAGCAAAGCGTCGCGGTTGGCCAAAGCCCAGCCATAGTACTGCACATGCGCGACCTCGAGACGGCCCGCACCGAGCTCGACGGCTTGTTCGATCACCTCCGGCAGGCGGGAGAGATTCTGACGATGCATCACCGCATTGATCGTGAGCGGCAGGTCGCGTTCCCGCACGCGAGCCGCCGCCTCCCGTTTGAGGCGCTGGGCGCCCTCGTAACCGGCAATGCGATCTCCAGCAGCGTCGTCCACATCCTGGAAACTGACCTGGACGTGGTCGAGACCGGCCTCGACCAAAGCGTCGGCACGTGCATCGCTTAGCAGAACGCCGGACGTGACGAGGTTGGTGTAAAGACCAGCGCGCGCAGCATGCGCGACCAGCTCCTCGAGATCGCGGCGCGCCATGGGCTCGCCGCCGGAGAAATGCACCTGCAACACGCCCATCGATGCCGCTTGGTCCAGGACGCGGCGCCAGGTATCGGTGTCGAGCTCCTCCCGCGCGCGCTCGAGCTCGAGCGGGTTCGAGCAATAGGGACACTGCAGTGGACAGCGATGAGTCAGCTCTGCAAGGATCGCAAGCGGCGGATCAACCTCAGGCATGGGTGACAATCCCCTTCTCTGCGAGGTCGCGCAGCATCTCCAGCACGTCGCCCTCGATGACGTCGCGCGGCGCCTGATACTCGCGCGCCAAGGTCTCCGCGATCGTCTCGACGCTCGTCTTGCCGTCGCACAGCTTGAGGATCCGAACTGCAATCTCATCAGGCATCAGCACGCGCTCCGGCGCCTGCACGACCCATTGACCACGAGCCTCGTTGAATTGCAGCCGCACATGCGGCTTGAGCCGGAGCACGGCGCCGCGATCGATCGTTTCCATGGGAACCACGCTCACGACGTCCCGCTCTCAATGCGAAACGCGCCCGGCGGCACGTGGCCCGGCGCGACGTAGGCGTGGTGGAGTGCGTCGAGTTGCGCCCACAGCACGCCGCATTTGAACTCGAGCGCGGCGAGCACGGCCTGCTGCTGGTCCTGCCGACGCGCCTCGCGCTTGACGTACTCCAATGCAAAATCGGCGTCGCGCGGAGCCTGCGTCATGCGAGCGTTGAAGTAGGCGAGCGTGTCGCGTCCAACAAACGAGTAATTTTCCAGCATCCCGGAGACGCGCTCGCTGATAATCGCCGGAGAGAACAGCTCGGTGAGCGACGAGGCCACCGCCTCGAGCAAGCTGCGCTCGCTCACGAAGCGCACATAGGCCTCGACCGCGAACTTGGTCGCCGGCAGCGCACCGCGGGTCGAGATCACATACTCGCGGTCGAGACCGAGCCCATCCGTCAAAGCGAGCCACCGTGCAACCCCGCCCTGGCCGGGCGCCTCGCCGTCGTGGTCGACCAGCCGCTGACGCCAGAGGCGACGCAACTCGGGATCGGTCGCGCGCGCGATGAGCGCGGCATCCTTGCGCGGGATGGCGCCCTGGTAGCAATAGCGGTTGAGCGCCCAGGCCTGCACCTGCCCCTTGGTGAGCTTGCCCCCGTGCAGCAGGCGGTGGAACGGATGCAGGTTGTGGTAGCGCTCCGCCCCGACGTGCCGAAGGGCTGCCTCCAGCTCGGCAGGCTTCATGGTTGCGCTCACAGCGCAAGTTCCATGCCGTCATCGGCGACGGTCCAGCCGGCCGCCTCTACCTCCGCCCGTTCGGCTGAGTCCTCGAGCAGCACTGGGTTCGTGTTGTTGATGTGAATGAAAACCTTTCGCGCGATCCCGAGATCGCGGAAAGCGGCGACCACGCCCGCCTCGCCGGACATGCAGAGATGACCCATACGTTTTCCCGTCTTGGAGCCGACACCGAGCCGGATCATCTCGTCGTCGCACCACAAGGTGCCGTCGAAGAATACCAGAGGTGCCCCACGCAATCGCTCCAGCACCCGCTCCGTTAGGGCCGCGCACCCCGGCACGAAGAAGAAATGGGCGCCGCTCTTCCGCTCGGCGATCTCCAGCCCGATTGTGTTTCCATTCTCGACCAGGCCGGGATCGCGGCCGTCGGGCTCCAGCCAGAGCGCAACTTTCCCGGGCACGGCAAAACCGCGCACGGACAAGTCCCCATCAGGATCGTCAGGTGGGGTCAAGGTGGTCCACTCGTCCAGACCGAGCACCCGCCGCTCGACGCAGTCGGGCGAGAGCACTCGGAATATCGGATTGCTGGCGAGCACTGCTTGCACTTCCGAAGTTGCGTAAACCGTGAAGGCATGCCGCTCGCGTAGTGTCAGCAGCCCGGCGATGGCGTCCACATCGCCGCCCGTGAGGACTACGCCCGCGATGGGCGAGGAGCGCACGCCGTCCTGCGGCCACAAGACGGGTGCCGCCGCGATCTGCGCCGCCAAGTCCGGAGCAGCATTCAGCAAATACCACCGCTTGCCCGTGATGGAGATCGCAAGCGACACCTGCGTCCGCGCTCGCGCAGCACGATCGCCCCTGCGTGCCCGACGGCACGCCGGCGCGTTCGAGTTCCACTGCGGAAAGCCACCACCGGCGGCGGAGCCTAGGACAACGATCCGCACGACCGCCTTGCTAGGAGCCGCTCCGGCAGCGTACTCGGCTACTTCACCCGCGCGCAGGCGTAGGAATTGATCTCCAGGCCGACTGCGATTTCAACGATACGGGGCTTTCTCCACACCATGGCGTCCTCCACGATTGAGTGCCCGACATTAGGGATACTGGGACTGCAATGCGGACGAGTCAAATGAAACGACTCTAAACTGCCTTGCTCACCGGCAATGGTTTGTGCCGCCTCACAAAATTGTCACCGCGCGCTGCCGTGCTCGTGCAGTCGGCATGCCAGCTCCGCCAGGCGAGCACCCGACTGCAGAGTGGCGCGCCATCTCGTCGGGATCTGCGATGCCCCGAATATTGCACCCGCGAGCTGGCCAGCGACCGCGCCGAGAGTGTCAGTGTCGCCTCCGAGATTGATCGCTTCGACGACGGTCTCTTCGAAAGTCGCGGCACCGTTAAGGCACCAAAGCGCTGCCTCCAATGTGTCGAGCGCCCGCGGCGCCGACGAGATTTGATCCCTGAGCTTTCCACGATAATCGGTGACGGTCGCGGGGCTGCAGTGCACAGCGGCGGCGCGCAAGACGGCCTCGCGATCGCCGGTGCGCAACCCGACGACGAGAAGCTCCCCGAGCAATTCTGCCGCGCCAAGTGCCGCCTGGGACGTGTGCGTCACGCGTGCTTGGCGCACCGCCCAGTGCCGCGCCTCGACCACGCTCCGGTGGAAGAAGATGGCGATCGGTGCCAGACGCATGATGCCGCCGTTGCCGGCGTTCTCGACAGCCGCAGCTGCGTCGATGCAACCGGAACGCTCGAATGCTTCCAGGGTCCCGCGCGTCTTATCGCCGATGCCGACGGCCGCTCCCGCGCAGGTATTCTCGCCAGCGCGATACCATCGGAGAAATCGCTCGAGCAGATCGCGCTCGTCGACGCCGCCACGCGCGAGCAGAGATTCCGCGAGACAGATCGCCATCGACGTGTCGTCGGTCCACCCGCCGGCGCCGAGGCCATGCACTCCTCCCGCTGCATAGTCCGAAACACGAGGGTAGCTGTCACGATCCAGGCCCTCGAAGGGCGCGCCCAAGGCGTCGCCGACGGCGAGCCCCAACAGCGCGCCCATGGACCGGTCTAGCAATGGCTCGGTCATGCGCCTCACCTATTCGGGTGCAAGGAGATCCGATACCGGCCTTATTCCTGCCACGAGCGAGGGCAGATTGCCTATGGTACTACTGCCGTGGATGTGCCTTCCGGGCGGAGGCGGTAGTGGATTATCCGGATTATCTCCGCGCCCAGGCCGCCGAATTCCGTGCCCGCGCGCAGGAAGTCGACGAGGCCGCGATCGCGCGCGAACTCCAAGAGCTCGCCGTGGTCTGCGAGCACGTCGCCGACGAGATCGAGGATCGCCAGCCCGCGGGATGAGCGCGACGCGCTCATCCGCCGCCGAACATTTTCTTGAGGTTATCGAACCCCGCTTGGTAGATGCCACGGATTGCCGCGGTTGCGTCCGCCTCGGTGCCGGCAGTCGGCTCGAACGTGCTTGACCACCGAACTTTGCAATGCCCCGGGCTCTCGTCGCGAACGCTGAGCTCGGAACGATAGCCGGCTACCGGCAGAGGCGAATGCAAGATCGTATAGCTGTAGGACTGGCCACCGTCGTCATGCCGCACCAGTTCCTCCGCGATCTCGCCGCCGCCGTGGAGCGTCAGCTTCCTTCGCGTGATGGCGCCCTCGCGGGTCTCCTCGCTGCGCGCCACGGCGGGGTGCCAGCGCGGCAGCGCGTCGAAGCCACGAATGACGTTCCACACCTTGTCCGCCGGTGCGTTGAGACTGACGGACATGTCGACCTTCGCCATGTTGTCCTCCCTGATTCTCCGCGCATTGCGAGCGCAGGATGTATCGAGGGTCGCGCAACCGGGTCGCGTGAGCAAGCGGAGACATCGGGTCCCGCGTTTCACGCCGCTAGTCCCGCGATCTCCGGTCTTTCCGCGGATAGATGATGATGGAGAGATACCGCATGGGCACCTTGGTGAGACTCTCTGGCCCATGCCGCGCGGCGGCATCGAAGAACAAGGCATCGCCGGGCTCCATCGCGTAACTCCGATCGGCGTGGCGATAGCTAACCTTGCCCGAGAGCATATAGATGAACTCGAAGCCGGCATGGCGGAATTGCGTATAAGGCTCCGCGCTTTCGCTGAGCGTGATCAAGTAGGGCTCGACGCCGATCTCGCCTTCGAGCGAGTGCCCTAGGAGATCGTAGAGGTGCCCAGCTTTGGTGCCGCGGCGTTCGATCCGAGCGCCTTTCCCCGCCTTCACGAACGAGCAATCGCGGCGTTCCTCGGCATCGGTGAAGAGTTGCGTGATCGACACATTGAGCGCCTTCGCGAGGGCATCGAGCGTAGCGAGCGATGGCGAGATTCCGCCGTTCTCGATCTTGGAGAGCATGCCCGCAGACATGCCGGAGGTAGCGGCAAGACCGGCGACGGTCAGGTCCAGCGACTTGCGCAGTCGTCGCACCTCGGCGCCGATGTTGGCCTCGATGCTGCTCGGCAGCGCCTCCGGCGCGGCCGAGCCGGTTCGGAGCTCCGGCTCGAGCGGCGGCTTGGTCCTCGGTGCGGATTTTGCGCGTGCTTTCATGTCCGGTTCCCTCGCGTTACCCTCGGAGATCATATGGCGCCCGTGATCATGTTTCTCCATAGGAAACATTTATTCCCATGCGTTGACAAGCATGCGCGCGCATGCGACGCTCCGCGCGCGGCCTTTCCCGGAGCGCTCGTATGTGCGGCATCGTCGGACTGTTCCTCAAGAACCCCAAGCTGAAGCCAGAGCTCGGTGCGTTCCTCAGCGCTATGCTGACCACGCTCTCAGACCGAGGCCCGGATTCGGCGGGCTTTGCCGTCTATGGCGAGGCGCGTCCCGAAGGAGTGAAGCTCACCCTGCGTGGCAACAGCGAGACCGACTTCGGCGCGCTCTCGGCGAAGGTCGGGCGCGAGCTGGCCCAGGACGTCTCGGTGTCGCGCCGCGACACGCACGCGGTGCTGACCGTGCCCGCGGCACGTACGGCCGAAGCCCGCGCGCAGCTCGGCCGCATCGCACCCGATGTCGCGATCGTCGGCATGGGCCGGCGCATGGAGCTTTACAAGGAAGTCGGAAGACCCTCGGAGGTCGCCAAGCGGTTCGACCTTCAGGGCATGGCCGGCACGCACGCGATCGGCCACACGCGCATGGCGACGGAATCCGCGGTGACAACCGATGGCGCGCACCCATACTCCACCGGCGCCGATCAATGCCTTGTGCACAATGGTTCGCTCTCCAATCACAACTCGCTTCGGCGCGAGCTCAGGCGCGACGGGATCGGTTTCGCGACCGAGAACGATACTGAAGTGGCCGCGGGCTATCTCACCTGGCGGCTGCGGCAGGGCATGCAACTCGGTGCGGCGCTCGAAAGCGCGCTCGCGGATCTCGACGGGTTCTATACCTTCGTCGTCGGTACGGAATCAGGGTTCGGCGTGCTGCGCGATCCCATCGCCTGCAAGCCCGCTGTGATGGCCGAGACCGACGACTACGTGGCATTCGGCACTGAATATCGCGCGCTCGCCGACCTGCCTGGCATCGAGCGCGCGCGCGTCTTCGAGCCAGAGCCCGCCAAGGTCTACTTCTGGGATCTGCAGCAATGAGCCTGCGCGCGAATGCGCGCAGTTTCGATCTCGCGCAAGACACCGTTCGCGAACTCAACGCCGCGCTCCACCAACTCGATCCCGACGCCAGCCACCACTGGCGCATCCTCAATCCGAAGGGCCGGCATTCGATCGCAGCCGGCCTCGACGCGGACGCGAGCGTCGAGATCGAAGGAAATGTCGGCTACTACTGCGCCGGAATGAACAAGCGCGCGACGGTACTGATCAAAGGCAACGCCGGCGTGGGTGTTGCCGAAAATATGATGTCAGGCCTGGTCCATGTGCAGGGCGACGCCAGCCAGTCCGCCGGCGCCACCGCCAATGGCGGCCTGCTGGTGATCGACGGCAGCGCGTCCGCGCGATGCGGCATCTCGCTCAAGGGCGCCGACATCGTGGTCAAGGGCTCGATCGGCCACATGAGCGCCTTCATGGCGCAAGCGGGCACGTTGGTCGTGTTGGGTGATGCCGGCGAGGCTCTCGGCGATTCCATTTATGAGGCGCGCCTCTTTGTGCGCGGCAGGGTGCAGAGCCTGGGCGCGGATTGCGTTGAGAAAGAGCTCAAGGACAAGCACCGCAAACAACTGCATGAACTTCTCGAGAGAGCCGGAATTGCGGGCCACTTTGATCTCGGCGAGTTCCGCCGCTATGGCTCGGCTCGCCGGCTCTATCACTTCCACGTCGACAACGCCTCGGCATATTAGACTCATGTCCGACTATCAGAATATCCCGCCGACCCCCCCTCGCTTCTCCTCGACTTTCGATGCACACTCGCTCGCGGAAATCCGCCGGGCGGCGGCGACTGGCATCTACGATATCCGCGGCGGCGGGGCGAAGCGGCATCTGCCGCATTTCGACGACCTGCTGTTCCTCGGCGCCTCCATCAGCCGCTACCCGCTGGAGGGCTACCGCGAGAAATGCGGAACCAATGTCGTCCTCGGCGCGCGCCACGCCAAGAAACCGATCGAACTCAAGATCCCCGTCACCATCACCGGCATGAGCTTCGGATCGCTTTCCGCCCAGGCGAAGGAGGCGCTCGGGCGCGGCGCCTCGATAGTGGGTACTTCCACCACGACGGGCGATGGCGGCATGACACCGGAGGAGCGCGGCCACTCGAACATTCTGGTCTACCAATACTTGCCATCGCGTTACGGCATGAACCCCGATGACCTCCGCAGAGCCGACGCCATCGAGGTGGTGGTGGGCCAGGGCGCCAAGCCCGGCGGCGGCGGCATGCTGCTGGGTCAGAAGATCTCGGCGCGCGTCGCGGCCATGCGCGTGCTGCCCGAAGGCATCGATCAGCGCTCGGCTTGCCGGCATCCCGACTGGACCGGCCCCGATGATCTTGAGATCAAGATCGAGGAGCTCCGCGAGCTCACGGACTGGGAGAAGCCGATCTACGTCAAAGTCGGCGCCAGCCGCCCCTACTACGACGTGGCGCTCTCGGTGAAAGCTGGAGCGGACGTGGTGGTGGTGGACGGCATGCAAGGCGGCACAGCCGCGACGCAAGAGGTCTTCATCGAGAATGTCGGCCTTCCCACGCTTGCGGCGATCCGCCCAGCCGTGCAGGCGCTGCAGGACCTCGGCATGCATCGAAAGGTGCAGCTGATCGTCTCCGGTGGGATCCGCAACGGCGCGGATGTCGCCAAAGCGCTGGCGCTCGGCGCCGATGCGGTTTCGATCGGCACCGCCGCGCTGGTCGCCCTTGGCGACAACGATCCCGTCTACGAAGCCGAGTACAAGGCGATGGGCACTCTCCCCGGCGCCTATGACGATTGGCAGGATGGGCGCGATCCCGCGGGCATCACCACGCAGGACCCCACGCTCGCCGCCCGGCTCGACCCGGAGTTGGGCGGACGGCGGATCGCGAATTTCCTGTCGGTGCTCACGTTGGAGGCGCAGACCATCGCGCGTGCCTGCGGCAAGAGCCATCTGCACAATTTGGAGCCCGAAGACCTCGTGGCTCTGACCGTGGAATCCGCCGCCATGGCCGGAGTGCCGCTCGCTGGTACGAATTGGATTCCGGGCAAACCGGCGTCATGATAGCGCCGACGGGCTGAGGGTGCCCGGTCCGCGGAATGGCTGCTTAGCACGAGAATTACAAGGGGGACCAGCATGCCGAGCGACTTGGCGCGGACCGCAAAGGACCGCGGCATCAAATATTTCCTGATCTCCTATACTGACCTGTTCGGAACCCAACGGGCGAAATTGGTGCCCGCCGCCGCCATCGGCGAGATGCAGAAGGCCGGCGCTGCCTTCGCGGGCTTTGCGACCTGGCTCGACATGACGCCCGCGGACTCCGACCTATTTGCCCGGCCGGATCCCGCGAGCCTCATCCAGCTACCCTGGCGGCCGACGGTCGGTTGGCTCGCGGCGGATCTCTGGATGGACGACAAGGAAGTCGATCACGCCCCGCGCAACGTGCTCAAGCGCGTGCTCGCCGATGCGGGTGCGAAGAGTTATGAGCTCAAAAGCGGCGTCGAATGCGAATTCTTCCTCATCACGCCGAGTGGCGAGCGCATCGCCGACGACAGCGACCGCCAGCAGAAGCCCTGCTACGACCAAGCCGCCTTGATGCGCCGCTACGACGTGATCACCGAGATCTGCGACAGCATGCTGGAGCTCGGCTGGTCGCCCTACCAGAACGACCATGAGGACGCCAACGGCCAGTTCGAGATGAACTGGCAGTACGACAACGCCCTGACAACCGCCGACCGCCACGCCTTCTTCAAATACATGGTGAAATCGATCGCGGAGAAGCACGGGCTCCGAGCCACCTTCATGCCCAAGCCATTCTCGAACCTGACCGGCAATGGCTGCCACGCCCATGTTTCACTCTGGCAAGGCAAGAAGAACCTGTTCCAGGATGCGTAGGGTGAACTCGGCCTCTCCAAACTGGGCTATGCCTTCATTGGCGGCGTGATCCACAACGCCGAGCCGCTCT
>DASZHJ010000170.1:0-7871 GCA_035938015.1 Allostellaceae bacterium | reverse complement strand
CCCCGTCGCGATGGGCGTCGGCACCGCGTCCGAAATCACCGCATCGACCGCCCCGCGCACGCCCTGAGGCGGGCGCAATGGGGCCCACGTCCTCGAGTCAGGTTCACCACAGAGACACAGAGACCACCGAGATTCGAGATTGCGGCGAAGCCGCGGTCCTTGCGGCTTGGCGACTTGGCGGTTCAAGAGTCACCGCCAAGGCGCCAAGAACGCCAAGAATGGGGTCTCGCGCCTCCGGGGTCTTCGACCGGGGGTCGCCGCAAAAGGATCTCTGTGTTCTCTGTGTCTCTGTGGTGATTCTTGCTTCGGGCCGCGCGACAAGCGCGGGCTTGACCCGTGTCTCGCCGCTCGCCACCCTGATCGGCGGCGAGCTCCGAGGAGACGGCATGCCCGGCGATTCCAAGGTTCCAGCGGCGCCGACGATCCTGGTCGTCGACGACGATGCCGCGTTCCTGCACTCGCTGAAGCTGCTCCTGGAGGTCAGCGGCTACGGGGTCACCACCGCGGAGAACGGCGTGCGCGGCTTGCAGGCGTTCCGCAACACCGGTCCCGATATCGTGCTGATCGACGTGAACATGCCGAAGCTCAGCGGCCTCGAGACCATCCGCCAGATGCGGCGCGAGCGGCCGGGCGCCAAGATCATCGTGATGTCGGGCGGCCTGGAGAACCAGGATCTGCCCAGCGTCGCGCGCGAGCTGGGCGCCGCCGCCGCGATCGAGAAGCCCTTCGATCCCGAGGCGCTGACGAAGCTCCTGGCCGATCTGCTCCGGCCGGACGCGACAAACCCCGCCGCTTCGCCGTCGCGCTAAAAAAAGAGCCCCGCCGAAGCGGGGCCCCGAGTCAAGGCGCGATCTTCTTATCAGTGGAAGCCGATGCCGAAGTTCAGGATCGGCGTATCGATGTAGAAGCCGGGCCTCGGCGCGGGCTCATAGACATAGGCCGGCGCCCGGTAGGTGTAGGCCGGGTAGGTGTAGGTGGGCGTATAGGTGTACGTCGTCGTGGTGACCGGCGGCGCCGGCGTCACCACCGTGACCGGCGGGCCATCGTAGTAATAGCCGAGCGTGTCGGCCAAGGCCGGCACGGCCGCGACACCCAACGTGGCCGCGCCAAAGGCGCCCGCGATCAGCGCGCGGCGGAACCCACGAGTACGTGTGCTCTCGGTCATGCGTGTCATGTGCTCCTCCTTTCCCAATGAAGGGAAGGCCCAACAGGGGCCACCACGGCCACGTGGTAAGCCCGCGCGCGCCCGGCAACCCTCGGCGCCGAGATTCCACAAACGTGGCAATCTCGCCCGATTCTCGACATCGAAGCGCGCGCTTCCTCCTGCGTTCGGTAGGCGGGGGTTGTTCAACCCCGCGCCCGGTCTGCTAGGCTCCCGCCATGGACGAGCTCGTGAGTCTACGACGCGCGCGCGCGGAAGATGCCGAGGCAATCCGCGCGCTCACCCGCGAGGCCTATGCGAAGTGGGTGCCGCTCACCGGCCGCGAGCCTTTGCCGATGCGGATCGACTACGCGCAGGCCGTGCGGACGCATCGCTTCGACCTGCTTTATGTCGGCGACCGCCTCGCGGCACTCATCGAGACCGTGCCCACGGGCGATTACCTGCTGATCGAGAACGTCGCGGTGCATCCCGCCTTTCAGCGCCGCGGCTTCGGCAAGCGGCTGCTGAAACTGGCGGAGGAGATCGCGGCGGACTCGGATCTCGCGGGCGTGCGCCTCTACACCAACAAGCTCTTCGAAGAGAACATCCGCCTCTACCAGGCGCTCGGCTACCGCGTGGAGCGGGAGGAGCCGCTCAACGGCGGCATTGCGGTCCACATGCGCAAGTCGCGCACGGCCGAGGAACACCCCAAGCCCTGACCCGCGTGCGATTACCGAGCGGAGGCGCGGTCGGATTGGCTCAGCCGGAGATCCGCGCCGCCGCGGCCGGCGTCGGGCGGCTCCGGAGCCAGCAGCCAAGCGGACATGTTGCGACGGGCGCCGTTCCTCGCCCGTGCCGCTGCCCGAATCGCAGCCGGCCCCTTCCTGTGTGCTAGTTTGAGCCGGTACGATGCCATTGCCCTGAGACCGCGAGGGGAGCTGGATGAGACGGCGCGAGTTCATAAGCGTGCTCGGCGGCCTGGCGGTCGTGTGGCCGCTCGCCGTGTTCGCCCAGAGCCCGGCCAAAATCTACCGCGTTGGGTTGCTCAGCGTCGGGCTACCCATTGCGGACAACAGTCGCCAAGGGACGCCGATCGTCCGACGCCTTGCCCAACACGGCTATGTGCTTCAAAGAAATCTTACGTTCGAGCGCCGCGGGGCCGAGGGCCACGTGGACCACCTGCCACAGCTGGTTGCCGAGCTTGTGGCCAGCAAGGTCGATGTCATCGTCGCGTTCGGCTATCCACCGGCGCGCGCCGCCAAAGAGGGAACGACCCTTCCTGTGGTGGCCGTCAATGCGGGCGATCCGATCAGTACGGGACTGGTCGACAGCCTGGCGCGGCCAAGTGGCAACCTCACGGGCATCTCGGACGTGTCGGTGGAAGTGACACCCAAGCGGCTGGAGCTTCTCAAGGAGATCGCGCCCAAGCTGCGCCGCGTGGCGGTGCTGTGGAATGCTGACGACCCCGGAATGACGTCGCGGTACCGGGCGTTAGAGGTTGGCACTCGGGTGCTGGGCATCAGCGTCCAGCCATTGGGCGTGCGCGAGCCCGAGGATTTCGACCAGGCGTTCGCGGCAATGAACGGCGACCTGCCGGACGCAATTCTCATGGTCAGCGACTCGCTCACGACTCTCAACCGAGCACGGGTTTTCGAGTTCGCGGCGGCGCATCGGCTGCCGGCGATCTATGAATACGACTACTTCGTCCGCGACGGCGGCTTGATGTCATACGGACCGGACGACCAAGAAAGTTTCGTTCGCGCGGCGGACCTCGTGGATCGCATACTCAAGGGAGCGAAGCCCACGGAATTGCCGTTCGAGCAGCCAACGCTGTTTCGCTTCGTCCTCAATCTAAAGACCGCCAAGTCGATCGGTCTCGAAGTCCCGTCGTCATTGCTAGCCCGCGCCGACGAGGTGATCGAATGAGGCGGCGGGAGGCGCCTTAAGGGCTTGTACCCAGGCACCCCGCACGGTCCCTTTGGCGCGCGCCTATGCGAACCGCGCCGCCATCCTGCTGGAGATGGGCCGACCGGACGAAGCCCTTGCCGATCTGGAACGCGCCGCAAACCTTGATCCCGATGAAATAGGGCTTCAGCGCAGTCTTAGTCTGCTGCGGGCTCAACTCAGAGCCGACGGCCCGCCTGATTAATGCCCATCAGAGGTAGCGCGCGCGAAACTTCGGCGGCAAGCGTGCGCCTTTACGGATCGATGACGACGCGCTCGATGCGCACGCGCGCGAGGCCGATCGCGCGCAGTCCGAGCGCGTCGGCGGCGGCGCGGGAGAGGTCGATGATGCGGGTCGTGTCCTGGGGTCCGCGGTCGTTGATCCGGACGGTCGCCGCCTGCCCGGTCTCGAGGTTGGTGACGCGCACGACAGTGCCCAAGGGCAGCGTGCGATGAGCCGCCGTCATCGCGTTGGGATCGAAGAGCTCGCCGCTCGCGGTCCGGTGTCCGGCGTGGGCGCTGCCGTACCACGATGCCAGCCCCAGCTGCGTGAAGCTCGCGGGATGCGCGGGCGGCGGCGAGGACGGCGCGGCGGGGGACGGCGCCGGCCGCGGCGCCGGCGCGCAGGCGCCGAGCGCGCCCAGGGTACAGACGAGCGCAACCGCCAGCACGGCGCGCCCGCGCGAGCCCCCGTCTGCCGTGCCCTCGGCCATCATCCGCGGCGGTCCCCCGGCCGTTCGGTTCAGCAAAATCGGTTGCGTTTCCTCGCAGCGACCAACCCCTGACTCGTCATGCCCGTGCTTTGTCACGGGCATCCACGTGTTCATTTGCCGCGGAAGAACGCGCGGATGCGCGTGACAAGCACGCGCATGACGACTCTATGGGGCAGTTGCTGCGAGGTCTAGGGGCTGCCGCCGGATTTCGGATCGCTACCCGCCGCGGCCGCGAGCTGGTCGAGCCGCGTTGCGAGCGCATTCAAACCCCAGGCGCGCGCGAGCGCGGCGCCGCGGCTCCAGGTCGGGCGCTGCGTGCCGAGCCGCGGCAGCGGCGCCGAGGCGTCCATGGTGGCGATCTTCTTGTAGAGGCGCAGGTCCTGCGCTTGCGTTGGAAAGCGGCCGTCGGCGAGCGCGCGCTCGAGCGTGCCGTATTTGCGCAACAGGTCGGCGGCGCCGACCGCGCCCACGCCGCGCGCGCCCGGCAGCCGGTCGGAGGGATCGCCGCGCAGCGCGATGAAGTCGGGCACCTGCTCGGGCTCGACGCCATAGCGCTCGCGCACCTCGGCGGGTCCGATCCGCGCCATCTCGCCGGCCCGCAGGGGATAGAGCACCGTCGTGCGCGGCGAGGCGAGCTGGAAGGCATCGCGATCGCCGCTCGCCACCAGCACGCTGCCGCCGTTCTTCTCCTCGCGCCTCGCCGCCGCCGCCAGGAAATCGTCGGCCTCGTAGCCCGCCGCCTTGGCATTGGCGAGCCCACAGGCCGCCACGAACCGCGGCAACACGTCGAGCTGCTCCACCAGCTCGTCATCGAACTCGCGCCCGCCCTGATAGGCGGGAAAGGCGCGCTGGCGGTAGGTGGGCTCGTCGAGCGTGTCCCAGGCCACCAGCACCATCCGAGGCGTCTCGCTCGCCACCAGCCTGAGCAGGAAATTCGCGAAGCCCAGCACCGCGCCGCCGCCGCCACCGCCCGTGCGCCGGATCGATTTCGGCAGCGCGTGATAGGAGCGATGCGCGAAGGAATCGCCGTCGATCACCAGCAACGGCCGCCGCGGAGCCGGCGCGCGGGAGGGCGAGCGCTTCTTGCGCGCTCGCGGCGCGCGGCGCGGTCTGCTGCCGTTCATCGGATGCTAGCGTGTGGTTCGATGAGGGTCGGGCTGGTCGGATTCGAACCGACGACTTCCTGCATCCAGGGCAGGCACGCTACCGCTGCGCCACAGCCCGCTCGGCGAGTGAGGTTCGGTGCGTGGTGGTCGCGGCAGAAAATCCATTGGGCGGAGGGTATAGGGCAAAGATCCAAGACTTGCAATTCGAATGCGCCGTTTTCGCTACACGCTTCGCTACCCCGCCTGAGATTTTTTCGCGATCCGGCGCGCGCCCGCGGGCTCGATCGAGGCCCGAGAAGGACCGGGGTCGCGCGCGCGCGCAGCAGTGACTGGGACAGTGATTATCAGCTCTAGCGGTGAAGGTAGCGGTGAAGGTGACTGTAGCGGTGCATCGGTTTGCCACGGCGTTGCCAACGGCACAGCGATGCGCTTGCCACCGCGCCTGGCGCTGCAGATCGGCCGGGAGATCGGCCTGGCCGCGCGATCAGCCGGAGGTGCGCGGGGTGGTGATCGGCTGCGGGAGGTGTTGGATATGCTCCAGGATGCGCGCGCGCTGCTCCGCGATCCGGTCCTGCTCCAGCGCGATGCAGCGGCCGAGCTCGGCCGTGCCCTCTCGCAATCCCAAGGTGAGGCAGGTCTGGCGCGCGGCTTGGCGATCACTCTGGACCTGCTGGTCGGGCGCGGCGCAACCGCCGAGCGCGAGACCCGCGGCGAGCATCGCCCATCGCCACGATCGCCGCGCGATCATCGCCGTCACTCGACGCTGAGGCCGACCATCAGCATGTCGACCCGCGCGCCGTCGGCGGAGAGCGGCAGGACCAGGCCTTCCCATCGAAGCACCATGCGGTTGCGCCTGCGAAAGGGGTCGCGCGCGATCCGCTTCGGGGCCTTCGCCTCGACCACCTGCGAGAAGTGCTCGCGCACGACGGCACGATAGTCGGGGTCGGGATAGTCGTCCACGGTCTTGCCGGTGAGATCGAAGCCCAGCCGCGAGACCGCGTGCGTGCCATGCACGCGGAAACGGAAGCGCAGCGGCGCGTAGAGCACGTCGAGCAGATTGAGATCGCCGACGATATAGCCGAGGTCGAGCACGTCGAAATCCGCGCGCGCCGGCATCGCGCGACCGCGCCGGCGGTCGAGCCAATCCTGGTAGAGGCGCTTCAGCGTGGGCCTCTCAATCCCTAGGTCGGCCGCGGTCATTTCCCCCGGGCTGGTCGAGCTCGGACGAAACTCCTGCCCGCTCGAGCACCGCCTCCATCCGGTCCGCTCGGGCCCACAGCTCCTCGCCGTAGGTGACCAGCGCATCATGGGTCCTGTCATCCGTGGTGCCTTGTGCCAACCGGAAACATTTCTCCGCCTGTTCGCGGAGCGAGCGCGGGGAGGAGTTCGGCCAATCTTCCATGCCTAGGAAACTAATGCCGCCAGCCGCGTGCGGGATGGTACTTAACTGTGGCCTTAACGCCCTGCCCCAGGGTGCTCCCGCCTCCAGGTTCCCTCGAACAGCCGCGATGTCCTATCCCAGGTTTCCCGATTGAACCGGGACTGCCTTCTTGGCGTGGTTGGCGCCTTGGCGGTCATGCTTGAACCGCCAAGACGCGAAGACGCCAAGAAGCAAGGACGGCGCCTGGGCCGCAATAAGGCGGGCGAGCGAGGCGGCCCGCGCGACGGACTCCCGGTCAGGAGCCGACGTCGGTCGCGATGGTGTTGTAGCTGCCGTTGAGCGTCGTGCCGAGCGTCTGCAGGCCCGCGATGGACGCCACGGCGACGAGGGCGGCGATCAGGCCGTACTCGATCGCGGTAGGACCAGTCTGATCCCGAAGGATCCGCGTGAGAAAGGCGCGCATGCAAATATTCTCCGACGATGTGCACTCTGAGGACGCTCTCAATACAAGTTTGTTTTCTAAAATGCAACCTAAATACTTGGTTAAGAAGTAACACCGAATGTTAATGTTTTACTAACGATGATATTGCGGCGTTAACCATCAATTTACCTTGTCGCGAGGCCCGCCCCGTCTAGCTCCTCTCAGGAGAGACCGCATCGCTCCCGAGAGGACCGATCATTCCCAAGCGCGCCCCTTGTGCCGCCAAGGCAGGAAACGTCGGCGCCGGCGAGCTCCCGCCGGTGCTGATCATCGACGACGATCCGGAGGTGCTGGACTCGCTCAAGATGGTGCTCGAGGCGCACGGCTTCCCCGTGCTGACCGCGCGCAACGGCTATCAGGGGCTGGTCGTCTTTCGAGAGCGCTCGCCCGCGGTGGTGGTGACCGACATCATGATGCCCGAGCAGGACGGCATCGGCACCATGCTGCAGATGCGCCGCGAGCGGCCGGGCGTGAAGATCATCGCGATATCGGGCGGCGGCTATCTCGACACCTGGGATTATCTCGCCGTCGCCAAGCAGCTCGGCGCCGACGCCACGCTCCGCAAGGTGCTCGACACGGACGCGCTGATCGACCTGCTCCACCGACTCATCGGCGACTGAGCCCCCTCACCCGGGTGCATCGACATCCTGCGTCCTTCGACTCGCTCGCTCAGCTCGCGGCTCAGGATGAGGGAAGTTTCTGAACGCGCTAAGAAAACCACCTCATCCTGAGCCGCGCTGAAGGCGCGAGTCGAAGGACGCACGGGTGTCCGCCTGCTCTATACGCGCGCTTCCGTCTCCGCCTGCGCCTCGGCTTGGGGCAGGGTGAAATGGAAGATCGTGCCGCCGCCGGGGTTCTCGCTCGTCCAGATCCGGCCGCGGTGTCCCTCGACGATCGATCGGCAGATCGAGAGCCCCACGCCCATGCCGTCGGATTTCGTGGTGACGAAGGGCTGGAAGAGCTGAGCGGCGACCTCCGGCGGCAGGCCCGGCCCGGTGTCGGCGATGGCGATCTCGGCCATGCCGTCCTCGCGGCCGTGGATCGAGACGGAGAGCTCGCGGCGCTCGCTCCTCGACATCGCCTCCATCGCGTTGCGCACCAGATT
>DASZHJ010000169.1:0-9324 GCA_035938015.1 Allostellaceae bacterium | reverse complement strand
CAACAAGTCGGAGGAGACGCTGGTCCAGGGCCGCAACGTGAACTCGGCCTCGGTGATCGCCCGCATGACCGTGCCGCTCTACGAGGCCGGATCGATCTACGCGCAGACCCGGGCGGCGAAGCAGACCGTGAGCCAGCGCCGCGACCTGCTCGACGACGCGCGCCGCGCCGCCATCCAATCAGCGACCAAGGACTGGGAGACCATCCAGTCCGGACGTGCGCAGGTGCAATCGCTGATGTCCACCATTCGCGCCGCCGAGATCGCGCTCGAGGGCGTGCGCCAGGAGGCGCAAGTGGGATCGCGCACCGTGCTCGACGTGCTGAATGCCGAGCAGGAGCTGTTCACCGACCGCGTCAATCTCGTGCAGGCGCAGCACGATCTCGCGGTCGCCGAGTTCGATCTCGCCCAGCAGGTCGGCCACCTCACCGCCGAGGAGCTGAAGCTGCCGGTCCAGCCCTACGATCCGAAGAAGCACTACGACGAGGTGCGCAACAAGTGGATCGGGTTCGGCTCGAAGGACCAGTAATTCTCGGGAATCCATCGACGTCCCCTGGTATTTTCCGGGCACTTCGCCTAGTGTAGCCAACAGCTCAGCGCCACAACCGGTCGACATGTCGGAGAGCAAAGGCCAGCACGAACCCTCGATGGAGGAAATTCTCGCCTCCATCCGGCGCATTATTGCCGAGGATGGCGAGCAGCCGGCCGCGGCTCCGGCGCCTGTCGCGGCCGCGCCGGCGGCGGCGCAGTCTGTACCCGCCTCCAAGGGCGAGGAGATCCTGGAGCTCACGGAGGTCGTGGAGGAGGAGCATGCGGCTCCCGATCCACCGGCGCCCGAGTCCGCATCTCCTGAGCCCGAGCCCGAGCCGGTGCCGACTCCAGCGGCTGTTTCCGGCGATCGCCTGGTGTCCGACGCCGCGGCGGCAGCCTCGCTGGCGGCACTCTCACAGATTCATCAGCTTGGCCCACGAAACGAGAAACGCATGAGCGACATTCCCATGGGCGAAGGACAGCGGACCATCGAGGATATGGTGCGCGAGATGTTGCGGCCGCTCCTGAAGGAATGGCTGGACTCAAACCTGCCGCACCTCGTCGAGCGCGTGGTCCAGGAAGAGGTATCGCGGCTCGTACGCGACGTGCAGAGACGCTGAGCGCGTCTCTCCGCCGAAAGCGGGCCCGGAGCCGCGACCCCAGCAGCGCGGCGCGCGCCGGCCGTTTCCAATTCATCAAGCCCGCGCGATCCCTGAGCGTCGAGGCCTCGTAGAGCCACCGAGACCGATCCCGCATGTTGGATAAGACCTACAATCCCGCCGAGGTGCAGGCGAAGTTCTACCAGGCGTGGGAAGCCTCCGGCGCCTTCGAGTGCCATCCCGACTCGGCCGCGTCGCCCTACACCATCATGATGCCGCCGCCCAACGTGACGGGCAGCCTGCACATGGGGCACGCCTTCACCTTCACGCTGCAGGACATCCTGATCCGCTATCACCGCATGCTCGGCCGTGACGCGCTCTGGCAGCCCGGCACCGACCACGCCGGCATCGCGACGCAGATGGTGGTCGAGCGGCAGCTCGCGCTGGAGCAGTCCAACCGCCACAAGCTCGGCCGCGAGAAATTCGTGGAGCGGGTCTGGCAATGGAAAGCCGAGTCCGGCGGCACCATCATGCGCCAGCTGCGCGCGCTCGGCGCATCCGCCGATTGGCGGCGCGAGCGCTTCACCATGGACGAGGGGCTGTCGCTTGCCGTCCGCAAGGTCTTCGTGGCGCTCTACAAGGCGGGGCTGATCTATCGTGACAAGCGGCTGGTCAACTGGGACCCGGGCCTGCACACCGCGATCTCCGATCTCGAGGTGGAGAACCACGAGACCAAGGGCCACCTCTGGCACTTCAAATATCCGATCGAGGGCGCCGAGGGCGCGTTCATCGTCGTCGCGACCACGCGCCCCGAGACCATGCTGGGCGACACCGGGGTTGCCGTGCATCCCGAGGACGAGCGCTACCGGCGCCTCGTGGGCAAGCACGCGATCCTGCCGCTGGTCGGACGCCGGATCCCCATCGTGGCGGACGAGTATGCCGATCCCGCGACCGGCAGTGGCGCGGTCAAGATCACGCCGGCGCACGACTTCAACGACTTCCAGGTCGGACGCCGGCACAAGCTCGCCCTGATCAACGTGCTCGACGCCGACGCGCATCTCAACGACACCGTGCCCGAGGCTTACCGGGGCCTCGACCGCTTGGCCGCGAGGAAGCGCGTGGTCGCGGACATGGAAGCGCTCGGCCTCGTCGAGAAGGTCGAGGACCACGTCCACATGGTGCCGCATGGCGACCGCTCGGGCGCAGTGATCGAGCCGTGGCTCTCCGACCAATGGTATTGCGACGCCAAGACGCTGGCCGAGGAGCCGATCAAGGCCGTGGAGACCGGCCGCACCGCCTTTGTCCCCAAGAGCTGGGAGAACACCTTCTTCGAGTGGATGCGCAACATCCAGCCCTGGAACATCTCGCGCCAGCTCTGGTGGGGTCATCAGATCCCCGCCTGGTACGGTCCGGACGGCACCATCTTCGTCGAGGAGACCGAGGCCGAGGCGCAGGCGGCGGCGGCGAAGCACTACGGCAAACCCGCGGAGCTCCAACGCGATCTCGACGTGCTCGACACCTGGTTCTCCTCGGCCCTGTTTCCGTTCTCCACACTGGGCTGGCCCGAGGAAACCAAGGAGCTCACGCGCTATTACCCCGGCGACGTGCTGGTGACCGGCTTCGACATCATCTTCTTCTGGGTCGCGCGCATGATGATGATGGGCCACTATTTCATGGGCGATGTGCCGTTCCGCACGGTCTACATCCATGCCCTCGTGCGCGACGAGCGCGGGCAGAAGATGTCGAAGTCCAAGGGCAACATCATCGATCCCCTGGACCTGATCGAGCGCTACGGTTGTGACGCGCTGCGCTTCACGCTGACCGCGCTCGCCGCGCAGGGCCGCGACATCAAGCTCTCGGAATCCCGGGTCGAGGGCTATCGCAACTTCGCCACCAAGCTCTGGAACGCCGCGCGTTTCGGCGAGATGAACGAGTGCAAGCTCGAGCCGGGCTTCGATCCCAACCGGTGCACGCTCACGCTCAATCGCTGGATCGTGGGGGTGCTCGCCGAGGTCGGTGCGCGCGTGGGCACTGCGCTCGACGAGTACAAATTCAACGAGGCCGCGGGTGCCCTTTACCAATTCGCCTGGGGCACCTATTGCGATTGGTATCTGGAATTGGCGAAGCCGATCCTGGCTGGCGCCGACGCCGCTGCAAAGGCGGAGACGCGCGCCACCACCGCATGGGTGCTGGCGCAGATCGCGCATCTCCTGCACCCGATCGCGCCCTTCATCACCGAGGCCGTGTGGGAGCATCTCTCGGATGGCGAGGGCGGACTGCTGATCTCCGCGAGATGGCCGGACTACGCCGGGCTCGCGCGCGATGACCAGGGGATCGCCGAGATGGAGTGGGTCGTGGCGCTGATCGCGGCGATCAGGACCGTCCGCTCGGAAACGAATGTGCCGGCGGCGCAGGAGATCGTCGCCTATGTGCGGTCGGACAACCCGCTCGTGCCCGGTCGGATCGAGACACATCTCGACGCCATCAGGCGGCTCGCGCGCCTCAGGTCCATCGAGAAGGCCGAGGGTGCCGCCTGGGAGACGATGGCGCGGCAGGCCGTGCAGGTGACGGTGGAGGGCGCCACCGTGTTTCTCGACCTCGCGAGCGCCGTCGACCTCGGCAAGGAGCGTCAGCGCCTCGAGAAGGAGGCCAAGACCATCGCCGGCGAGCTCGACAAGATCGGCCGCAAGCTCGGCAACGAGCAATTCCTCGCCAAGGCGAAGCCGGAGGTCGTCGACGAGCAGCGCGAGCGGCTCGCGGAGCAGGAAGCTGCGCTCGCGCGCGTGCGGGCGGCGATGGCCCGGCTCGGCGGCGTTTAGCGCACCCATAGCCGCGTCCATTGCGCTAAGCTCCTCGCGAACGGCGGGAGGGCCGGCTTTTCGATCCAACGCAGGGAGGGGGACCGTGGACCTGTTCGCACGCGCAAAGAGCATCCTGACGACGCCCAAGACCGAATGGCCGGTGATCGCCGGCGAAAGCACCGGTACGTCGGCGCTCTATAGCGGCTACGTCGCCCCGCTGGCGGCGATCTCGCCGCTCGCCACGATTGTGGGCAATCTGCTTTTCGCGGGAGGGCTCAGCTTCGCCGCCAGCATCGCGATCGGAGTCCTCAGCTTCGTGATGGCCTTCGTGGCCGTCTACGTCCTGGGTCTGATCGCCAGCAAGATCGCACCCTCCTTCGGCGGCAAGGACGACCTCGCGCAGGGGCTCAAGCTCGTGGCCTACGCCTACACGGCCGCCTGGGTTGCCGGCATCTTCAGTTTGATCCCCGCGCTCGCGCTGCTCTCGCTGATCGGCGGCATCTACAGCCTCTATCTGCTCTATACCGGCAGCTCCGTAATGATGGGCGTGCCGCAAGAGCGCTCGGTCGGCTACACCGCGGTCGTGATCCTGGTCGCCATCGGCGTCTATATCGTGATCGGGATCATCGTCGGCGCCGTCATCGCGGCCGTCTCGCTCACGCGATAATGTCCCGTTCCTGAAACTCGTAGTGTCATTTCAGGGATATGCTCTAGAGACCCGGCGCCACGAAATCGGGCCAGATGCCGCACTCGGCGGCAAGCGCAAGCGCGTCGCGGCCGGCGCAGAAGCCGCCCTCGACCAGCATCGCGCGGCAGCCTGCCGCGCGCGCGCCGAGAATATCGGTATGCACGGTGTCGCCGACGCAGAGCACGCGCTCGGGCCTGATGCCCGCGAGGCGCTCGAGTGCCTTCCGATAGATGCCGCCTTCAGGCTTGCCGCACAGGATCGGCGCAGCCCCGGTCTCGTCCGCGATCCGGTGCGCGTAGTAGCCGGGCTCGGCGTTGAGCATGTGCACGTCGGGCGAGGCGATGTCGGGATTGCAGACGATGAGCGGCCGCGGCCGGTGGATCAGGCTTTCTCGGAGTAAGGTCTGTTTCGGCTCGGACCAGCGGTCGGCGGAAAGAAACGCGATCGCGGGAACCCGCTCATAGGGTGCGGCATCGTCGCCCAAAGCGGGCATTGCCGCGGTGAGCGCCTGCATGGGCGCGGGAGGGTCGGCGATCACTCCCGGTGGTCCCTCGAGCGCCAGCTCTGCCAGCGTCTCCGGCAGGAGATCGAGGCCCGAGATGATCTCGTTGGCGCGAAAATCATAGCCGCGGCGGCGGTGCTTCTCGATCGCCGACGCCTTGTCGGCGCTCGCATCGTTGCTGAGCACGAGCAGCGGCACGCCCGCTCCGCGCAGGTCCTTGACCGCCGCCAGCGCGCGCGCGATCGGCACCTCCCCGAGATTGAGCACGCCCCAAGCGTCGAGGATCACCGCATCGAAGTGAGCCCGGATGGCGGCGGCGCCGGTGACGCGTTGCGGCTCTACCCGCGGCGGTTTCGGCGGCAAACGCGGCTCCGCGCGGCGATACTCCCGCCACGCGTGCTCGAAGGTGATGAAGGGCAACCAAGCCTCCTCGAAAGTGCTCGTCCGGTCCGATCACTCCGTCTTCGCCAAGCGCGTCGCCAGCAATCGAAGCACGTCGGGATTTCGACAGATGGTGACATGGCTTCCGGTCACCTCGAAGCTTGCGCACTCACCGTCGGCGGGCGCGCAACTTTGCCAGGCGACCAGCCCGTCGTCGCACGTGTAGATCGCCAAAGCCGGCACCGACAGAGGCTTCGCGATGCGCTCGGGGTCTATCCCCGAGCTATAGAAGTGCGCGCAGAGATGAAACAGAGGCTCGATGGTGCTCGCGGTGGGTAATCGAAAGGGGCTCACGAGCGTGATCACCTCGCGAATCTCGTCCGGGTGATCGCAGGCGAGATCGCGTGCGAGCAGGCCGCCCAGGCTCACGCCGATGACCGTGATCGGACCGGCCTCGATCCGCAGCAGTTCCTTGAGTCGCAGGCGCAACTCCCTCAAGAGCCGCGGCGTCGGTCCCCAGTTGATGCCGAGATCCCAGCCGAAGACGCGATACCCACAGCGCGTCAGGAAGCTGCGCAGCGGCTTGGTGACGGCGTCCGCGGTGAGAAAGGCGGGAATCACCAGGACCACGTGACCTCGTCCACTCGGGAGCGTACCGGGATCGGGCGGTAGGGGCCGATACGAGATCAGCGACCACGCCTCGTTCAGGAGCAACCGGTAAGGGGGTCGACGGACCGTGCCGGTCCTGTCGAAGAGGCCGTTTACGGGAGACATGCGGTCGAGCCTAGCGCTGTCCGGTAAATCTGTGGATTCAAACCTTGAAATCGCCCGTTGTTTGACCGGCTGGGCCGGCTTCCGTCCGTCGCGGCCGCAAGCGCGTTGACGCCGCGCGGCAGATCAGGATTGATGGCGGGCAGGAAGCGCGCGACAGCGTCGCTTTGAGCCGGGCGCGCCCATGAGCATCTCGACCCCGTTCATCCAAAGGCCGATTGCGACATCGCTGCTGATGCTGGGGATTCTGCTCGCCGGCATCATCGCCTATCCGATGCTGCCGATCGCGCCGCTCCCGCAGGTCGATTTCCCGACCATCGCGGTGTCGGCATACCTTCCCGGCGCCAGTCCGCAGACCATGGCGTCCTCGGTCGCGACGCCGCTCGAGCGGCAGTTCTCGCAGATCTCGGGCGTCACCCAGCTCACATCGACGAGCGCGCTCGGGGTTACCTCGATCACCGTTCAGTTCGACTTGAACCGCAACATCGACGCCGCCGCGCAGGACATCGAGGCGGCGATCAATGCGGCAAGCGGCCAGCTGCCGAAGACGTTGCCAAGCGCGCCCGAATTCTGGAAGGTCAATCCGGCGGACGCGCCCATCATGATCTTCGCGGTGAACTCCGACACGCTTCCCGTCACCACCGTCGACGACTATACCGACACCATCCTGGCGCAGCAGATCTCACAGATCGTCGGGGTGTCCCAGGTTTACATCTTCGGCGAGCAGAAACCGGCGATCCGCGTCCAGGTCGATCCCGACAGGCTGGCCGCGATGGGGCTCAGCCTCGAGGACGTGCGCGCGACGCTCATCAACGCGACCGTCGACGCGCCCAAGGGCAGTTTCGACGGGCAGGCCCAGGGCTTCACCATCTACAGCAACGATCAGCTGCTGCAGCCCGACGAGTACAAGGACGTGATCCTCGCCTACCGCAAGGGCGCGGCGGTGCGCATCCGCGACATCGGCACCGCCGTTGCCGGCCCCGAGAACACGCGCATTGCCGCCTGGCAGAAGGGCCGCCGGGGCATCCAGCTCGGCGTCTTCAAGCAGCCCGGCGCCAACGTCATCGACACGGTCGCGCGGATCAAGGCAACCCTGCCGCGCCTCAAGGCGGCGATCCCGCCGGGTATCGACATCACCATCATGACCGACCGCACGCAGACCATCACGGCCTCGGTGCATGACGTGCAGATCACCATGATGATTACCATCTCGCTGGTGGTGATGGTGATCTTCCTGTTCCTGCGCAGCCTGTGGGCCACCGTCATTCCCAGCATCACCGTGCCGATGTCGCTGGTCGGCACCTGTGCGCTCATGTATGCGCTCGGCTACAGCCTCGACAACCTGTCGCTGATGGGCCTCACCATTGCGGTGGGATTCGTGGTCGACGACGCGATCGTCATGCTCGAGAACATCTATCGACACGTCGAGGATGGCATGCCGCCGATGGAGGCGGCCTTGAAGGGCGCCGGCGAGATCGGCTTCACCATCATATCGATCAGCTTCTCGCTGGTCGCGGTGTTCATCCCGCTGCTGCTGATGGGTGGCATCGTCGGCCGCCTGTTCCGCGAATTCGCCATCGTGGTGACCATGACGATCCTGGTCTCGGCCTTCGTCTCGCTGACGCTGACGCCGATGATGTGCTCGCGCTTCCTGGTGAACCAGAAAGCGGCGCGGCATGGCGCCCTCTACATGCTGGCCGAGCGGTTCTTCGATTGGCTGCTCCGCACGTACGAGCACGGCCTCAAGTGGGTGCTCCGGCATCAGGGTTTTACGCTCGGCGTCCTGCTCGTCACCATCGTCGCCACCGGCTACCTCTATGTCGTGATCCCCAAGGGCTTCTTCCCGCAGCAGGACACCGGCTTCATCTACGGCTTCTCGGAGGCGCGGCAGGACATCTCCTTCCAGGCCATGATCGAGCGACAGCAGGCGCTCGCGGAGATCGTCGCCAAGGACTCCGACATCGAGAGTTTTGCCTTCGCGGCCGGCGCTACCGGCGGCTCGCAGACCATGAACACGGGGCGCTTCTGGATCAATCTGAAGCCGCGCAAGCAGCGCACGGCGACGGCGGACGACGTGGTCAACCGGCTGCGCCAGCAGCTCCAGGCCGTCGAGGGCGTCGTCCTCTATCTCCAGGTGGCGCAGGACATCAATGTCGGCGGACGGCTGGCGCGCACTCAATATCAATACACGCTGCAGGACGCCAATCTCGACGAGCTCAACGAGTGGGCGCCGCGCATGCTCGACAAGCTGCGCACGCTGCCGCAACTCCAGGACGTCGCCAGCGATCAGCAGAGTAATGCCGCCGGCGTCGCCATCACCGTCGACCGCAACGTCGCGGCGCGTTTCGGCATCCAGCCGCAGCTGATCGACGACACGCTCTACGACGCCTTCGGTCAGCGCCAGGTGACGCAATACTTCACGCAGCTCAACCAATACCACGTCGTGCTCGAGGTCGATCCCGCGCTGCAGGCCGACCCGCAAACGCTGGACAAGATCTATTTGACCTCGCCGATGACCGGTCAGCAGGTGCCCCTGCGCAGCTTCGTCAAAGTCGAGACCGGCGGGCGCAATTTCCTGTCGATCAGTCATCAAGGCCAGTTTCCGGCGGTGACGCTGTCCTTCAACCTCACGCCCGGAACCTCGCTGGGCCAGGCGATCGACGCGATCCAAAGGGCGGAAGGTCAGATCAATAAGCCGGCAGGCCTGGTCGGCACGTTCCAGGGCTCCGCGCAGGCCTTCAGGACGTCGCTTGCGAGCCAGCCTTATCTCATCGCCGCGGCGATCGTCGTCGTCTACCTGATCCTCGGCATGCTTTACGAGAGCTACATCCACCCGATCACCATCCTGTCGACGCTGCCCTCGGCGGGAGTCGGCGCGCTGCTCATCCTCATCGTTGCCGGCTACGATCTCAGCGTCATCGCCTTGATCGGCATCATCCTGCTGATCGGCATCGTCAAGAAGAACGCGATCATGATGATCGACTTCGCGCTCGAGGCCGAGCGGAGGCAAGGGCTGTCGCCGGAGCAGGCGATCTACCAGGCCTGCCTGTTGCG
>DASZHJ010000168.1:0-10407 GCA_035938015.1 Allostellaceae bacterium | reverse complement strand
CACCATGTCGTAGTCGGTCGCCTTGCCCTGGTGGTGGAGATCGTCGAGCGCCAAGCCGATGGCGGCGGCGCCGGTCGGGCCCGGCAGGCTGATCGGCTGCGGCTTCGGCGGCTGATAATCCTTGGCAAGCGCCAGCGCCTTGGCCTTGGCGTCCGCGAGGAGCCGGTCGCGGTTCATGGTGATGCCGTCGCCCGCGCGCAGCAGCAGCAGGTCCTGCGCCTCGGCCGCGGATTTCGACACCTTGGCAAGCCCGATGGTCTCGAAGGCCGCGGCGACCGGCGGCAGCGGACCATTGGGCCGCTTGGGATTGAGCGCGTGGCGGAACACCAGCTCCTTGCAGCCGCCCCAGCCCGGCACCAAGCCGACGCCGGTCTCGACCAAGCCGATATAGCTCTCCGCATGGGCCTGGACCGCGGCCGAATGCAACACGATCTCGCAGCCGCCGCCGAGCGCCATGCCCGCGGGCGCCGCCACCACCGGGAAAGGTGCGTACTTCACGGATTTGTAAACGGCCTGACCCTTGGTCTCGAGCTCCTCGATCATCGGCCAGAGCGCGAGGTTCGCGGCGAACAACCCGAGGCCGATGTTGGCGCCTACGGAGAAATTGGTGCCCTCGTTGTAGATCACCAGCGCTTTCGCCGTGCGTTTCACGGTGTCGAGCGACTTCTGGACGAGATCCATGACGTCGCCGTCGAGCGCGTTCATCTTGGTGTGGAACTCCAGGCAGAGCACGCCGTCCCCGATGTCCCAGAGACTCGCCGAGCCGTTCCGCGCAACGGGCTTGGACTTCCGCTTGATGTCCGCCAGCAGCAGCACGCCCGGCCGGCGCTCGACCTTTTTGTAGGCACCGTCGGCGCCGAGGTATTCGAGCACGCCCTCGCCCACGCGATAGAACGAGCGGCCCTTCGCCGTTTGCAGGAGCGGCGGCACCGGGACCTTGGATTTCTCCAGGAGTGCCACCGCGGCATCGACGCCGATCCGGTCCAGGAGCTCGAACGGGCCCCATTTCCAGGCGTAGCCCAGGCGCATGGCCTCGTCGACGCCGACGATGTCGTCGGAGATCTCCGGCACCAGCGCCGCCGAGTAGGCAAGCGTCAGCGCGGTCACGCGCCGCGCGAACTCGCCGCCGCGGTCGGCATGAGCGAGCAGCACGCCGAGGTCGCGCCTGCCTTCGCGGATGCTTTCGAGCTGCGGCTCCTCGGTTTTGCGGTAGTGGCCGGTCTTGAGGTCGATCGCTTCCATGACGCGCGCGCCGTCCACCGCCTTGGTCAGGCGGAAGAAGCCGCCCTTGCCTTTCCGGCCCGTGTAGCCGTCGGCGATCATTTTCTTGATGAGATCGGGCTCGCGCAGATTGCGGATGTAGAGGTCGTCCGCGGGCAGGGTGCGCCGCATGCTCGCAGCGACGTGCGGCATCAGGTCGATGCCGACGAGGTCGAGAAGCGCGAAGACGCCGGTCTTCGGAAAGCCGAAGGGCCGGCCCATGATGGCGTCGGCCTCCTCCACCGTGAGGCCGAGGTCCATGGCCGCGCCGACCGCCGCCTGGAGCCACATGCCGCCGATCCGGTTGGCGATGAAACCCGGAGTGTCCTTTGCGTGCACCACGCCCTTGCCGAGGCGCACGTCGCAGAACTCCTCGAGTGTCTCGATCGCGTCGGCACGGGTCTTGCGCCCGCCGACGATTTCCAGGAGCCGCATGTAGCGCGGCGGATTGAAGAAATGCGTGATGCAGAAATCACGCTGAAAGCGCTCGGGCATGCCCTCGACCAGGTCGCGAAGCGGGATGGTCGAGGTGTTGGACGAGACGATCGAGCCTTCCTTGCGATGCCGCTCCACCTTCTCATAGGTCGCGCGCTTCACACCCAAGTCCTCCAGCACGACCTCCACGATCCAGTCGCATTCCGCCAGCAGGTCCAAGTGATCCTCGAGATTACCGAGGGTCACCAGCCTTGCGTTGCGCGGATGCATGAAGGCGGCGGGATTCGCCTTCAGCAGGCGCCCGATCGCGGCCTCGGCCACCTGGTTCCGGTTGGTGGCGCCCTTCGGCACGATGTCGAGCAGCACCACCGGGAGCCCCGCGTTCGCGACATGCGCGGCGATGCCGCCGCCCATCACGCCCGAGCCCAGCACGGCCACTTTGCGGATCGCGGTCATGGCTGAGCTCCCAGCGGTTGTTCCGCGAATTCGGTCTCTTTTCCCTCTCCGCGCAAAGCGGGGAGAGGGAGGGGACCCATCGCACGGCAGAGCGATGGGGAGGGTGAGGTGTGTTTCCGCGGCACGATCGCGTTCGTCATCAAAACCCACCTCACCCGCTTCGCTGCGCTCGCACCCTCTCCCCCCGCAAGCGCGGGCGGAGAGGGTTCCGATCGGCTACCGGCGCGGCGCATGCTCACATCGCCTCGAGGATGGTGGCGATGCCTTGGCCTCCGCCGATGCATTGGGTCGCGAGCGCGTAGCGCTTGCGCTCGCGCTTGAGGAGCTGGGCCGCCTTGCCGGTGATGCGCGCGCCGGTGGCGCCGAGCGGATGGCCGAGCGCGAGAGCGCCGCCGTCGAGGTTCACCTTGTCCTCGAGAATGCCGAGCTCTCGCATGCAGGCGAGTGCCTGGGAGGCGAAGGCCTCGTTGAGCTCCACCACGTCGATATCCTTGACCTTGAGGCCGGCGCGCGCGAGCGCCTTCTGGCTCGCCACCACCGGGCCGATGCCCATGATGTCCGGCGCGCAACCCGCAACCGCGATCGACTTGAGCCGCGCCACGGGCTCGAGCTTGTGGCGCTTGGCATAGTCCTCGGTGCAGATCAGGACCGCGGAGGCGCCGTCGGTGAGCGGCGATGAGGTGCCGGCGGTCACCGTGCCGGCCTGATCGAAGGCGGGCTGCAGTCCCGCGAGCACGTCCGCGGATGTCTCGGGCCGGATGCAGCCGTCCTTGTCGACCGCGCCGTCCTTGGCCCTGATCGCGACGATCTCGGCGGCGAGCTTGCCCGCGGCTTGCGCCGCCGCCGCCTTCTTGTGGCTCGCGACCGCGAAGGCTTCCTGGTCTTTGCGCGTCACCTGATACTTGCGCGCGACATTCTCGGCGGTCTGGCCCATGGACATGTAGGCCGCGGGAAAATCCTTCGCGAGGCCGGGGTGCGGGCTCGGGTTGAACCCGCCCATGGGCACACGCGTCATGGACTCGACGCCGGCGCAGATGAAGGCCTCGCCGGCATCGAGCTGGATCGCGCCCGCGGCCATGTGGATCGCCTGCATGGAGGAGCCGCAGAACCGGTTCACAGTGGTACCCGCCACGGTGATCGGCAGATGCGCGAGGAAGCTGATGAGCCGAGCCACGTTGAGGCCCTGCTCGCCCTCTGGCATGGCGCAGCCCACGATCACGTCCTCGATGTCGGCGGGATCGACTTTGGTGCGCTCAATGAGGCTCGCGATCACCTGCGCGCAGAGCTCGTCCGGGCGCACGCGCGCGAGCGCGCCCTTCTTGGCGAAATGGAATGGCGAGCGGGCATAGCCCGCTATGACCACGCTCTTCACGAGGCATCTCCTTCCTGGCGTGCGCCGGGCGCGGCGCCGTGTGCCAATCTTTCCTCGAGCCGGGCCACGACGATGGCCTCGAGCTCCCGAAGCTCGCTCAGCGCCTCGGTAATCTCCGCTCGTTGGCGCTCGAGCTCAGCGATCCGCTCCCGGCCTTTGGCGAGCGCCACGCGGAGCTGCTCGGCATGCTCGGGATCGACATCGTAGAGGTCCAACATCTCCTTGATGTCGGCGAGGCTGAATCCGAGCCGCTTGCCGCGCAGCACCAGGATCAGCCGAGCGCGGTCCCGGTGGTTATAGACTCGGTTCCCGCCGATCCGCTGCGGGCGCAACAGCCCCTGATCCTCGTAGAACCGGATCGCCCGGGGCGAGACTCCGAACTCGGCTGCGAGGTCCCCGATCGAGTAGAGCCGGGGCACGTCTTCGCTGGTCAACCAACGAGAGGCTTGTACAGCCGTCATGTCATCACGGAAACGTCATTGATCTGCCGTGCACGTTAGCTCCTTAACGTGCGGCACGTCAACAAGTGCGCGGATCGGACACGCAGAATGCGAGTATCCTAGCGCAAGATCCCTGAAAAAGTAGAAGCGATCACCTCAGGGCGTGGGCTTGTTCTCGAGCGCGCGTGCCGCCTCTTCCTGCTCAAGGGCGCGCTTCGATGGCTTGCCGATCAGGGTTCGCGGGAGGCTCTCGCGGAATTCGATGAGCTTCGGCATCTCGATGGGCGACAGCCGCTGCTTCAAGAATTCCGTGAGATCCTTGGCCGTGAGGTGCGCGCCCTCGCGCAACACCACGAAGGCCTTCACGGTCTGGCCTCGATAGCGGTCGGGGACGCCGATCACGATGCACTCGCGCACCTGTGGGTGCTGATAGATCGCCTCTTCCACCAGGCGCGGATAGATCTTGTAGCCGCCGGCGATGATGACGTCCTTGATGCGGTCGACGAGGAAGAGATAGCCGTCCTCGTCGAGATAGCCGATGTCGCCCGTGCGCAGCGCCCCGCCCCGCAACACGTCGGCAGTGGCCTCCGGCTGTGCCCAGTAGCCCAGCATGACCTGCGGCCCGCGGATGCGGATCTCGCCGCGCTCGCCCAAGCCCAGTACGCGGGTCGGGTCCTCCAGCGACACGATCTCGACCACGGTGCCCGGCATCGGCGGCCCCACCGAGCCCGGCTTGTTGACGCCCGCGAGCGGGTTGCAGACGGCGACGGGCGAGGTCTCGCTGAGACCGTAGCCCTCGACCAAGATGCAGCCGGTCAGGGCCTCGAACTGCGCCTTCACCTCGACCGGCAAGGGCGCGCCGCCGGAGATGCAGGACCGGATCGAGGTCAGATCGTAACGGTCAAGATGCTTGGCGGTGTTGATCGCCGTGAACAGGGTCGGCACGCCCGGGAAGGTCGTGGGGCGCTTGTGGTGAATGGTCTTCAGCAGCTCCTTGAGCTCGAAGCGCGGCAGCAGGACGATCTCCGCTCCCACCGCGATGGAAAGGTTCATCACCACGGTCATCGCGAAGACATGGAAGAACGGCAGCACCGCGAGCGCCCGCTCTTGGCCGGGCTTGAAGTCCGGGAACCACGCCATGCATTGACGCACATTCGCGACCAGGTTTGCGTGGCTCAGCATCGCGCCCTTGGGCGTGCCGGTGGTACCGCCGGTGTATTGCAGCACTGCCACGTCCCGCAGGGCGTCGACCGCCGGCGGGTCGAAGGACCCGTCGTTGTCGACGAGCTCGGCAAAGCCGACATGCGCGGCATCGGCGGGGACATCGGCCTGCTCGCCACGCTTGAGGGCGCGATAGAGCACGCCCTTGGGAAACGGCAGGATGTCCGCCATCGAGCAGACCACCAGGGTCTTGAGCGGATTGCCGTCGCGCAGCTTCTCCAGCACGTCATAGGTGAGCTTGAGATCGAGGGTCACGACGATGCCGCAGCCGGCATCCGTGATCAGGTGTCGGATCTCACGCTCGACGTAGAGCGGATTGATGTTCGCCACCGTGCCGCCCGCGCGCAGCACCGCGAAATACGCGATCACGTAATAGGGCGTGTTCGGCAGCATGAGCCCGACCCGCACACCGGGCCCGACACCCAAGGCCGCGAACCCTTTCGCCGCGCGTCGCACGAGATCGCCGATCTCGCCGTAGCTCGAGACCTTGCCGAGGAAGTCGAGGCAGGGCCGGTCGGCGAAGCGCTCGACCGCCTCGTCGAGCAGGCGCGTCACGGGGTGCGAGGGAAAGCTCGCATCCCAGACGATGCCCGGCGGATAGCTCTTGAGCCAAGGCCGGGCGGGAGGCTCCGTCATTCCCGATGCCCCTTCCAGCCCTACTCGCCCGAGGTTACCGGCTCGGGTCTTCCGGGAGCAACACTCGCCCGCGCGCGCCGGTCAGAACCGGAACCGCGTCTGCAGCGAGATCAAGTCGATGCTCTCTTGATAGCTGCCCGTCAACTTGTCCACGCCCCCCGGGAAAGTCGCGGTGCCGTTTACGCTGCTGCTGATGCTGGGGCTGCCGGGAATGAAAATATGGGCGTAGCCCACATCCACCGAAAACCCGTCGCTGAATTTGTAGCCGCCGCCGAAGGAAATCCAATAGCGGTCGGCGTCTGGCAATGCGACGGTGCGGAATCCATCGGTCACCGGGCTCTCGTCGTAAGCGACGCCGGCGCGAACCGTCCAGTGCTCATCGATGTTGTAGGTGGCACCCACCGATGCGAACACGGTGTCCCGGAAGTGTTCCGGAATGAGGCTTCCTGCGACGGCGCTGCCGCTATCGCGAATGACGACGAGCTGCTGCACCCCGCTCCACTGCGTCCATTGCACGTCGGCGGCGATGTGAAGCTGATCGGTGATCTTCTGCGTGACGCTGACGTCGAGGTTTGCCGGCAGGTTGAGCGACACCTGGCCCGGCGAGTTGGCGAATACCGGATTGAGCGAAAATGGAAACGGTATGCTGGTGAAGTTCTGATCGCCCTGCAGCTTGTGCTGGATCCGCGAGCGGAATGCGATACCGAGGTTGGTGCCCTCCATGGGCTTGAGCAACACGCCCAGGTTGTAGCCCCAATTCCAGTCGGAGCCGTTGAACCGGGCTTGCCCATCGGGGAGGAGGCCCGGCGGGTTGTGGCTGATGGCGTTGAAATCGATCGCCTTGGAAAGATCCGCGTAGAGATAGTTCGCGGATATGCCGCCGCCGACGGAAATCCAATCGTTAACGCGGTAGGCGAGATTCGGGTTTATGTCGAGGCTCTGAACCATTGACTTGATGCCGAGGTAGCGACCGACCCAGGTGTTCGAATACTGGGTCTCCAGGCCGAACGGCACGGTCATCGCCAAGCCGAACTTCAAGTCGGGGCTGATGCTATGCAGCGCGTAGAGTGCGGGAATAAAGGCGGATTTGCCCGCATCGCCGCCGTTGTCGCCCGCGATCGGAAAACTCGTCGGCACGGGCGGGCAGAAGGCGGGGAACTTGCCGAGTCCGGCGCACGTCTCGTGCGCGCTCCCGGAGAATTTCAGCGACGGAACGATCAGGCTGCCGTCGGTTTGGCCCCGGTCGCCGGTGAACTCCGTCATGCCCGCGGGGTTGTTGAAGATGGTCGAGAGGAAAGTCGCCGATGAGGCGTTGCCAGCGAAGGACGTGCCGAGCGCCTCGGCGCTGTTCTCTCGGATGGCAAAACCGGACGCCTGAGCCTCGGGCGCGCCGAGCACGCAAACCAGAGCCGCGCCCACAATCGCGGCAATGCCGGACATACGAGTCATCGCTACTCCCCCCAGAGAGACGCGCGGTTGGTGTCGCCTTGCTCGGCGCGCCTGCCGCTCGACGCGAGCCGTCGCCCCTTCTTTGAGCACAATCTACAAGGCGCCAGCCGGAAGTGGCAATGGAATCCTATGCCTTGAAGGCTCGCGTCAGTGCGCCAACACCACCGGAATCGTCGCCTCCATGATGATGTGGCGCGTGGCGCCGCCGAAGATCAGCTGACGCAGCCGGCTCTGGGTATAGGCGCCCTTGATGAGAAGGTCGGCTCCGAACGCCTTTGCCTCCTCAAGGAAGGTCTGGCCGGGGGTCCGACCTCGGCCCTGCACGTGGCGGGCCGTGACGGCAAGCCCGTGAAGCGAGAGCGAGCGCGCAAGCTCCTCGCCGGTCGGACCCGGCGTCATGCCTTCCTCGACGCTCACCACCTCGATCTCCTTCGCGCTCGCGAGGAACGGCATGGCGAGCGCCACCGTGCGCGCGGTTTCGGTACTGCCGTTCCAGGCGACGGAGACGCGCTCGCCGATGCTGGTAGCCGCCGCCGGTGGCGCCATCATGACCGCGCGGCCGCTCTCGAACAGCACGTCCTCCAGCGTCGCCTCGGCGAGCGAGGCGAGCTTCTCCGGCCGCTCGACCACGATCAAGTCGAAGATCCGCCCGAAGCTACCCGCGACCGCGTTCTGACGCCCGCTTTCCTCCCGCCATTCCGCGCTGAGCTCGCCGGACGCCGCTGGGCCCAGCGGCACGCCGTGCTCGCGCATGAAAGCCGAGAACAGCGCGCGCGCCGCCTCGCGCCGCTCCTGACCCTCGCGCTCGAGCGTGCGGTCGACTTCCGACGAGATCGAGAAACCCATCTCGCCGCCGAACACCACGGCATATTCCGTGGTCAAGGTGTTGAGGCCGACGATGCGGCCGCTGAAGCGCTTGGCTACCAGAAGCGCGGTCTCCAACAGAGGCCGCGCCGTTCCGTCTCCTACCACCGCCAGGATCGATTTCATGGGCTCGCTCCTCGGTGAAATTGTTGTTTCTGTATCTCGTGAAGTCCCTGACTATCGCAAAAGTATAGTGCGCGGCGGTCCAAGCCCCAAGCGCCATGCAAGCCGGGCCAGATTCCCGGACAGGGTGCGGAAGCGTGCAGAAATAACCGAGACTCAGCCGTGGTTGACAGGGCGCGGGAGCGCCTTGTTAGCTCTGGCCGGCGTTCCCCAAGATCCCGGGAGCCATAGGAAGGAATCGAGATGACGGACCCCATCGGGCTGAGGCGCGGCCTCACCCATTATGGCGACCCCGACTTCGCGCTCTACCTCCGGCGCTCCTTCGCGCGGTCGATGGGGTATTCGACCGCACTGCTGGATCGGCCGGTGATCGGCATCGCCAATACGGCGAGCGGATACAACAATTGTCATCGCCTGGTGCCGGAGCTGGTCGACGCGGTGAAGCGCGGCGTGCTGGCCGCGGGCGCCTTGCCATTGGAGTTTCCGACGACGTCGCTGGGCGAGCCCTTCCTCAATCCGACCAGTTTGATGTTCCGCAATCTCATGGCGATCGACACCGAGGAGATGATCCGCGCCCAGCCCATGGACGCGGTGGTGCTGGTGGGCGGCTGCGACAAAACGGTGCCGGCGCAGCTCATGGGCGCGATCTCCGCCGATGTCCCGGCGATCCAGCTGGTGACCGGACCGATGATGACCGGACGGCTCAGGGGCGAGCGACTCGGCGCCTGCACGGACTGCCGGCGATACTGGGCGCGCTATCGCGCGGGCGAGGTAAGCCGCCACCAGATCGAGGAGATCGAGGGTGGGCTCGCCACCACCGCCGGCACCTGCGCGGTCATGGGCACGGCCAGCACCATGGCCTCGATCGCGGAAGCCCTCGGCATGATGCTGCCGGGCACCGCCGCCATTCCCTCGGTGCACGCCGACCGGCTACGCGCCGCCGAAGCGACCGGTGCCGCGGCGGTGCGCCTGGTGCAGAGCCGCATCAGGCCGCGCCAGATCGTCACGGAGAAATCCATCGAGAATGCGCTCCGGGTCTTGCTGGCGATCGGCGGCTCCACGAATGCGGTGCTGCACCTGACGGCGATCGCCGGGCGCGCCGGCGTGGAGATGTCGCTCGATCGGCTCAACGCGCTCAGCGATTCGACCCCGGTGATCGTCGATCTCAAGCCCACGGGTCCGCACTATATGGAGGACCTGTTCGCCGCCGGCGGCATCGGCGCGGTGCTGCGCGAGCTGAAGCCGCTGCTGCACCTCGATACCCTGACGGTGACCGGCGAGAGCCTGGGTGAGCGCCTCGCGGCGACCGACCCCTATGTCGACCGCGGCGTCATCCGCTCGCTCAAGGAGCCGCTGCAGGCGACCGGCGGGCTGGTCGCGCTCTTCGGCTCGCTCGCCCCCAAGGGCGCGATCCTCAAACGCGCCGCCGCCGATCCCCGGCTCTTCGAGACCACCGGCCGCGCGGTGGTGTTCGGCTCGCTGGACGATCTCGCGGCGCGCATCGACAGTCCCGATCTCGACGTGACGCCGGAGGATTTCCTGGTGCTGCAGAATGCCGGCCCGACCAGCGAGTCCGGCATGCCGGAAGCGGGCTATCTTCCCATTCCCGGCAAGCTCGCCCGCAAGGGCATCAAGGACATCGTGCGGATCTCCGATGCGCGCATGAGCGGCACGGCCTACGGCACGGTGGTGCTCCACGTGGCGCCGGACGCCGCGAGCGGCGGCCCGCTCGCGAAGGTCCGAAGCGGCGACCGCATCAAGATCTCGGTCGCCGAGCGGCGCATCGATCTCATGGTCGACCCCGGGGAGCTGGCACGGCGACCGCTCGCTTTGCCGCCCGCGCCGACCCGCGGCTACCGCCGGCTCTACCGCGAGCAAGTGCTGCAAGCCGACCAAGGCTGCGATTTCGATTTCCTACGCGCCCAGCCGACGCGCGCGTGGGTGGAGCGCTCGTGATCGCGCGCGTCGCCAACCTGCTCCTCGCCGTCGTGATCGCGGCTCCCGCGTGCGCGCAGGAGATCCGCATTCCCGTGCTGGTGCCCCTCACGGGCATCCTGGCGCTCGAGGGCACGAGTCAACGGAACGGCGCGCTGCTCGCGATCTCGCATCCGCCCGAAGGCGTGACGGCGCGAGCCGAGGTCGCCGACACAG
>DASZHJ010000167.1:0-8128 GCA_035938015.1 Allostellaceae bacterium | reverse complement strand
CTTGGGCGTCACGTAACAGAGCATGGCAGTGCCGTACCACCCGATCATGGCCGCGCCGATGGCCGACGTGATGTGGTCGTAGCCGGGCGCCACGTCGGTGGTCAGCGGACCGAGCGTGTAGAAGGGCGCCTCGTGGCAGTGCTCGAGCTGCAGCTCCATGTTCTCCTTGACCTTGTGCATGGGCACGTGGCCGGGGCCCTCGATCATCACCTGCACGTCGTGCTTCCAGGCGATCTTGGTGAGCTCGCCCAGGGTCTTGAGCTCGGCGAACTGGGCCTCGTCGTTGGCGTCCGCGTTCCAGCCCGGGCGCAAGCCGTCGCCCAGAGAGAAGCTCACGTCATAAGCCTTCATGATCTCGCAGATTTCCTCGAAGCGCGTGTAGAGGAAGCTCTCCTTGTGGTGCGCCAGGCACCACTTGGCCATGATCGAGCCGCCACGCGAGACGATGCCGGTGACGCGGTTGGCCGTCAGCGGAATGAACGGCAGCCGCACGCCCGCGTGGATGGTGAAGTAGTCGACGCCCTGCTCCGCCTGCTCGATCAGCGTGTCGCGGAAGATCTCGAAGGTGAGCTCCTCGGCCTTGCCGCCGACCTTCTCGAGCGCCTGATAGATCGGCACGGTGCCGATCGGCACCGGCGCGTTGCGGATGATCCATTCTCGGATGGTGTGGATGTTCTTGCCGGTGGAGAGGTCCATCACGGTGTCGGCGCCCCAGCGGATCGCCCAGACCAGCTTGTCGACCTCCTCCGCAACCGACGAGGTCACGATGGAATTGCCGATATTGGCGTTCACCTTCACCAGGAAATTCCGGCCGATGATCATCGGCTCGGTCTCGGAATGGTTGATGTTGGCGGGAATAATGGCGCGGCCGCGGGCGACCTCGTCGCGCACGAACTCCGGCGTGACATAGTCGGGAATCGCGGCGCCGAAGGACTGGCCGTCTCGCGCCGCCTTGTCCTTGAGCTGCTTGCGGCCGCGGTTTTCGCGGATGGCGATGTACTCCATCTCCGGCGTCACCACGCCCGCGCGGGCATAGGCGATCTGGGTCACGGCGCGGCCCGGCTTACCCTTGAGCGGCCTGCGATCACCGCGATCGAAGCTCGGCACCACGCTCGCCTCGTCCGGACGCAAGCCGTTATCCTCCGGACGAACCGCGCGACCGATGGTCTCCTCGACGTCGCCGCGGGCGCGGATCCAGGCTTCCCGCACCGGCGGGAGCCCCGCGCGGATGTCGATGGTAACCGCAGGGTCGCTGTAGGGCCCGGACGTGTCATAGACCCTGACCGGCGGCTCTTTCGCCGAGGGCGACAGGTCGATCTCGCGCATGGGCACGCGCAGATCGGGATAGCGCTCACCGGACAGATGGATTTTGCGCGAGGCCGGCAGCGGGCCGGTCGAGACGCTGAACGACTGCTTGAGGGTACCTTCGGGCATAACACGATCTCCTTCCGTCGATCGAGGTGACAGGGAGATCCGGGGCTTTGGGGTCTGGTGCCGGCCGCGCTGCGGCCGACGGCTTCCTGTCCCTACGCCGGTACGATCCGGATCAGGTTCTAAGGGTTCCCGCGCTGCCTTGCGCTCATGAGGCGTGCGGCCAGCGGTGTCTCAGCCCCTCGCCGGGGCTCCCCTTGGAATGTCGCAAGTATCGAGAAGGAGGGCCTGCCACGTCAAGGGTACAAGGTGGTGAGCGGTTGAGGTCGCGAGGGTTTCGACTACGGCTCCGTCGGCCCGTGCCGCAGCACATCGAGCTTGAGGGGCAGCATCGCGCCGAGCCAGAGCGCATGATGCGCGTGGTCCTCGTACTCGTCGGAGGTCAAGGGGTGCACGAGGATCGCGAGCCTTCCTCGGTTCAGCATGAGCCAGGGTACCAGGCGCGGGAATTCCTCGACCCCAAAGACGATCTGGTACATGGCCTGCGGATGCGGGCCTACGGGCATGTCGCGCCAGCGGCCGAGCACCACCTTGAAGCGCGCGTCTGCCGTCTCGCGCAACGCCGCCGCCTCGGCGCGGGTCGCCTCGTCGTAGTAGACATGGGCGTGATAGCCGGTGATCCCGCCGGTGGGGCCGGTGATTGGCTGTTCCATGGCGGAGATCATAGACCCGAGGCGGCCGCGTCCGCCACGTCCTGGAGGATCAGGCCAGACCCGCGCTCAGCGAATTGCAGGGCTAGCGCGGCGCCGCGCGCACCGTGCCGCGCTCGCCGAGCGAGGAATCGATCATCCATTCGACGCCGCTGAGCTGCGCACTGCCGTAACTGGTGCCGGCCGCCCAGTTCTCGAGCTCGGCGCTCTTGATCTGCTTGCCGCGCATCCGCGAGAGCAGCGCCGCCGCGGCCTGCGGCAGATCGACGAATGACGCCGGCAAGGCGCGCCGCTCGTCCTGATCGACGCCGGTCGATTCGTAGACGCTGGCGCCCGTAAACCGCGGACGCAGCGTCAAGCCTCGCTGCGTGCTCGGAGAATAGAAAGTGAAGCTGATTTGCAGCCCTCCCGCGGGCGTGTGTGCCTGAACCCCGAATGAGGAATTGTTCTCCTGCAGCTCGAGCTTCAACGACATCAGGACGGTGTCGGACTGCCAGTGCGAGCGGGCATAAGCCAGAGCGCGGCCGGCGATGCTCGGCACGTCCTTGACGGGCCAGTCGAGCTCGAAGGGAAACACGTCGTCGAGCGCGTTGCGCAAGGGGCCATCGGCCTTGATCCGGGTCCACGCGACCTCGCCACGCTGAGAGTCGCGGGTCACCAGTGCGTTCGTGCCCTCCACCCTGAAGCTGCCCACCAGCCCATTGAGCGATGCGCCCTGGAACAGAAACGTGCCGGTATCCTTGCCCCGGTTGAAGAGCTGGGGCGCCCACACCCCGTCCTTCGAGCTCATCAAACTCCCCTCCGCACCCATGAGCGGCGAGGGGCAGCTATCGCTGAACATGGTCTGTCCGAGGTCTTGGACGTCGAGCACGCAGGCTTGCTTGCGGCCGTGCGCATCGGCGAGCTCGGCCTGCCAACGGCCCGCGATCGGCGAGCGGATCGCGTCCATCGGGTTGGGCGGCGGAGCCGGCCGCATGAGCCAAGCCGTCAGCACCGCGACCGCGAGCACGGCACCGCCGAGCAAGCCGTATTGCGTAAGCCGGTTCTGTGGCAGCCGCCGCGAGAAGCGCCGCCAGGGCGCCGCCTCCCTCGCGAGCACCCGGTGCGACATCGCCACGATTTCCGGAAGGTAAATCGCGATCGGCTGTGGATAGGCGTTGAACCAGTGCGAGACGCCGAGGAAGTACTGCATGTCCTCGGTGGGGAGGACGTCGGCGATCCGCACCGGTATCAGCGGCAAGCGCCGCGCCACCGCGAGCTCCATCTCGCGCACGACCTGTGGCGAGGCGTTCGACTTCTCGCTGAACACCACGAGCACCGCCTGGCTCGCGTGGACGCCTTCGACGATGCTGCCGCCCCAGCCCGTGGCTGCCTTGATGTCGCGCGGGGCGATCCAGCACCGAATGCCCGAGTTTTCCAATGCCGCGCAGATCGCGTCCGCGACCGGTTGATCGCCGCTCGAGTAACTCAGGAAGATCTGATGCGCCACACTTCCGCTCCGGTGGCGACCCCGTGCTGCCTCAGGCCGCTCTCTGCTTCAGGACAGCCTGCGCCACGGGGCGATCGAGGCAACGCTGCAGCCATGCCTTGACGTTCGGCGTGGCGCTCAGGTCCATCTGGGTCGCGCGCGACATCACGCTTGCGAGATTGAGATCCGCGACCGTGAACTGGTTCCCGATCAGGTATTGCTGCGCTTTCAGATGATCGTCGAGCACCTTCAAGGGTCCGGCGAGCTTCTGGAGCGCCTCCGCGGCCTGCTTGGGATCGCGCTTCTCCGGCGGCAGCATCAGCGCGTGCGATTGCCACAGGCCGATCGGGCCCTCGATGCCGGTCGCGGTCCAGAACGCCCATTGCCAGGCCTTCGCCTCGTCCTGCAGCGATTTCGGGTAGAGGCCCTTCTCGCCATGCTTCTTGGCGAGATAGAGGTTGATCGCGAGCGACTCCCAGAGCTTGAAGCCGTCATCATCGATCACGGGCACGGCGGCATTGGGATTGATCGCCTTGAACGCAGGCGCCCGACAGCTGCTTGCGGTATCGGAGAAATCCGTCTGCACCTGCTCGTACTTCAGGCCGAGCTCTCCGGCGGCCCAGAGGTTGCGAAACGCGCGCGAGCGCGCGATGCCATAGATCTTCAAGCCCATAGGATTGCCCCTTCCGTTCGCGACGATGGTTGATCCCCTCAGCGGGCCCTTTTTGTAGCGCCGATCGGCCCAGTTGGGGAGTCGACTGCACCGGATTCGCATGGCAGAGCTGCAGCGCCTGGTGAGGGTCGACGAACACGGGCGGCGCTGGTCAAATGGACCCGGCTTTCCCGGCCCGAGGTTTCCCGATGTCAGACTTGACCCGCCTCACCGCAGTCGACGCCGCCGCGCGGATCGAGAGCGGCACTCTCACCGCCGAAACGCTGGCGCGCGCCTATCTCGACCGCATCGCCGAGCGCGAGCCGGCCGTCGGAGCCTGGCAGCACCTCGATCAGAAGCAGGCGATCGCCGCGGCTCAGGCGCTCGACCGCGGCCCGCGGCGCGGCCCGCTGCACGGCATCCCCATCGGCGTCAAAGACATCATGGATACCGGGGACATGCCGACCACCTACGGCTCGAAGGCCTATGAGGGATTTCGGCCCAAGGCCGACGCTGCCTGCGTGGCGCTCGCGCGCGCGGCGGGCGGTCTCGTCCTCGGCAAGACGGTCACCACGGAGTTTGCCGCCGGGGCACCCGGCAAGACCCGCAATCCCCACAACCCCGTCCACACGCCCGGCGGCTCCTCCAGCGGCTCCGCGGCCGGCGTCGCCGATCGCATGATCCCGCTGGGATTCGGGACCCAAACCGCCGGCTCGATCATCCGGCCCGCATCCTTCTGCGGAGCCGTGGGCTACAAGCCGAGCTTCGGCACGATCGCCATCGCCGGCACCAAGGCGCTGGCCGAGAGCTTCGATACCATCGGCGGCATCGCGAACAGCGTTGCCGACGTCGCGCTGTTCGTAGCGGCGCTCGCCAATCGCCCGGGCCTGGTGCCCAAGGAGCCGCATCCCAAGCCGCGCATCGGATTCTTCCGGACCGCGCAATGGACGAAGGCCGACCTTGCCTGCCAGCGCATCCTTGAGGCGGCCGCCCAAAAGCTGTCGCGATCGGGCGCCGCTGTCAGCGAGCGGCCGCCGTTCGTGCCACTGGACGGCATCGTCGACGTGCACCTCACGCACATGAATTATGAGATGGCGCGCAATCTCGCTTGGGAGCGCACCCGGCACTGGGATCTGCTGGCGCCACGCAGCACGGAGACGCTGAGCGCGGCGGTCCGGATCACCCCGGAGGACTACGACCGGGCGCGGCTGTCCACGTTCGAGGCCCGAACACGGGTCGCCGAGCTCTTCGGCGACTTCGAGGCGCTCCTGGTGCCGGCGGCACCCGGGGAGGCGCCGGCGCGCCTCGATATGACCGGCGATCCCCAGTTCAACCGCACCTGGACGCTGCTGCACCTGCCCTGCGTCACGGTTCCCGCCGGGCGTGGCGATGCGGGGCTCCCGATCGGCGTGCAGCTGGTCGGACGGCTCGGCGACGACGCTCGCCTCCTGGCGATTGCGCGCCTTGCCGAGCAGGCGCTCGGGCCGCTGGCTTGAGTCTGGCCGAGGGAAGGGACCGGCGCAGCGTGGCGCCGGCAAGCCTTCTCCTGCTCGCGGCGTTGGCGTTCTTTTGGGGCCTGGCCTGGCCCGCGATGAAGATCGTGCTGGACGAGATGCCGGTACTGGGATTCCGGGCGATCTCTTGCGCCTCTGGCGCGATGGCGCTGCTGCTGGCCCGGCTGTCCGGCGAGCCCATCCGCCTGCCGCTTCGCGTGCTGCCGCCGCTCATGCTGGTGGCGCTGCTCAACGTGACGCTTTGGCAGATCTGCATGGCTTCCGCGCTGAGCCTGATGCCGGCGGGCCGAGCCAGCATCATCGCCTATACCATGCCCGCTTTCGCCACGCTCTTCGGCTGGCTCTTCCTGCGCGAGCGGCTGACGCCGGCGCGGCTCTGCGGCTTGGCGCTCAGCATGGCCGGCATCGGCGTGCTGGTGGCGCCGGAGTTCGATCGCTTCGTAGCACAGCCGCTGGGCGTGCTGCTCATGGTGGTGGCGGCAGCGAGTTGGGCCGGCGGGACGGTCGGCATGAAGTATTTCCGTTGGCCATTCTCGATCATGCAGAATACCGGCTGGCAGTTTGCGCTCGGCGGCATCCCCATTGTGCTGGCGGCACTCGCCACCGGCTCCGATCCGCATCTGGGCGCGCTCAGCGCCAAGGCTTGGGGTGCGCTCGTCTACGTCCTGACCTTCCCGACCCTGTTCTGCCAGTGGGCGTGGTTCAAAGCCGTGGACATTCTGCCCGGCAGCATCTCCGCCATGGGATCGCTCGCCATCCCCGTGGTGGGGACGCTCTCCGCCGCCGCGCTGCTGGGCGAGCCGCTGGACGCTTTCGAGCTGGTCGCACTTGGCCTTGTGGTGACGGGCCTCGCCCTCGTGGCCCTGCGGCCGGGCACGGCCTAGGTCGCGCGAGGCGGTTGCGGGTCCGCGGGCCTTCGGGCAGCCTCCGGCCCATGCGACCTGCCGCGATCCCGGCTCTTGCTCTTGCCATGTTGGCGGCGGCCTGCAGTCAGGGCAGCTTGCCGCCTTTCGACACCGTCCCGAAGCCGCCGCCCGTGGGCGTGCACGAGGAGTTCACCCGGATCGGCGTGTGCTACAGCCGTGAGACCAGCACGCCGCGCCAGGTTCTCGATGTCGCCCGGCATAATTGCGAGGCGGGCACCAGGCCCTGGCTCATCGAGCAGGATACGCACCTCACGTGTCCGATCCTGACACCAACCCGCGCCACCTTTGCGTGTCTCAAGCCGGGAATGGCGCCGCCCGCGCGCTAGCCCCGTTGCATCGGGCTGGGCGTCGGAAAGAACCCGCAGGCCCCTGCCAAGCAAAACCCCCGGGGACGCGGTCCCGGGGGTTGCTGATTCCGAGGATAATTCTCAGCTCGGATTGGTCGTCGTCGTCGGCTTCTTCTTGGTCTTCGGCTTCTTCTTGCTGCTCGTGTGCCTCTTCGTATGCTTCTTCTTGCTCTTGACGTGCTTCTTCGTGCCGGACTTCTTCTTGCTCGTGACGTGCTTGCGGTGTGTCGTCTTCTTGGTCGTCTTCGGCATGCCTGTGGTCGTTTGGTCAGGCGCAGTCTGGGTTTGGCCGGTCGCGGCCTGAGCCAGGACGGTATCGGGCAGGCTCGACGTGGCGACAAACGACAGCAGCGCCAAGGCTGCGATCAACAGCTTCATGAAGGGCTCCTAGGGGTGGCTGGCATTATCGTTGAGTGGAGGGCCGATGTGACTCGCGGTCCGCTGCGTTTGTGCGCGCTCGAATCGCGAGGTGCCGCAGCGATCTTAGTCACGCACCCTCGCGAATGCGAGACAAATTCGCGCGCCAGAGGCGTTTTGGCGCAGCGGCGCGGGTCCATTTTGCTGGCCCGCGCCGATGCGACCCCGAAGACGCTCGCGCGGCGCCTCTTCAAACGCCCTTAACCCGTGACTCCTGAAACTTGCCCCTGCTTTCGTGGCGGGCACCGCGTTAAGCCGATGCGCGACCGTTTTCTCGCGGTGATGGTTCCGCTGTGCGCGAGGGAGTTGGTCCGTCATCGAGACCGATCGCCGCCGATCCGATCCCGCCGCGAATCTCGGCGACGACTCCCCGAGAAGCACCGCCGCCTGTCGCGCGCTCCAAGGCTGGCCTAACGCGCCCCTCGAGCGCGCAACGGCCAAGATCCATACCGGTTTCCCCGTGTCAGGCGCCAATGTTCTTAAAATCACCTAAGAAACCCGGGCCATTTGCCACGTCCTTCCTGCGGATTAACGCTCTGTTAGGCAGCACGCCCTGAGAATGCCCCGTCGTCCATGAAGCCTCAGGAGTGCAAAGTCATGCTCAAGTTCATTCGTAACCTGCTCCGCGACGAAGCGGGCCCGACGGCCATCGAGTACGGCCTCATCGCCGCTCTCATCGCAGTCGTGACGATCGCTGGTCTGACCACGCTCGGCACGACCTTG
>DASZHJ010000166.1:0-2457 GCA_035938015.1 Allostellaceae bacterium | reverse complement strand
GCCGCAGATGCCGGAGATGATGATCATCCACGCCGACAAGGACTCGCCGCGCGCCAATGGCGAGGGCTGGCACAGCGATGTCTCCTGCGACGCCGAGCCACCGATGGGCAGCATTCTCTATATAAAGACCTGCCCGCCGCTGGGCGGCGATACGCTGTTCGCCAGCATGTACGCGGCCTACGAGGCCCTGTCCGATCGGATGAAGCAGTATCTAGCGGGCCTCACGGCGATCCACGATGGCGAAGGCTACCGCGGGCAATACGCCAATTTCGGCATCCAGGACAAGGAGACCTATCCGCGCGCCGAGCATCCGATCAATCGGACCCATCCGGTGACCGGCAAGAAGGCGCTCTACGTGAATCGCGGCTTCACCCGGCGCATCGTTGGCATTTCCGCCGACGAGAGCGACGGCATCTTGCGGTATCTCTACGACCACGCGGAGAACCCGCTCTTTCAGTGCCGATTCCGCTGGCGCGAGAACTCCGTCGCTTTCTGGGACAATCGCTGCGTCCAGCATCGCGCGATGTGGGATTATTGGCCCCACGCGCGCTCGGGCTTCCGCGTCACCGTCAAGGGCGATCGCCCCGTCTGAGCGGCGATCACGGCGCCTCGGGTCCGCGGCAACCGTTCAGGAACAAGTCGACGGCGTCTTGCGCCCAGGCGTCGAGCGCTTCGCTGGTCATTGGCGTGCCGAGCCCGAGGGCGCGGCGCTGGGGGCCTGCCACCAGCATATGGAGGAACTGCTCGGCGGCGAACTCAGCCTTGGCGTGACCGAGACCGCTGGCCGGGGCCTCGCGCTTCAAGAGTGCCGCGATGCGCTGAATGGCCTCGCGCCGTGCGCCTTCCTGGTTCACGGCCTCCGCGAGCTCGGGAAACCGGGTCGCCTCTGCAACGATTACCCGATGGAGCGCCAGCGCTGGCGGAGACAGCGCCGCCCGCAGGATGAGCCGCGCCAACCGCTGCAAGATCGCCTCGAGGCTGCTGCCCTCGAAGAATTGCTCAGGCGCCGCGTTCGGCGGACGCAGGCGATCGACCAGCCCATGCACCACCGCTCCGAACAGCTCGGCCTTGTCGCGGAAGCGGCTGTAGACCGTGCGCTTGGACATGCGCGCGCGTCTGGCCACTTCCTCGATGCTGGTGGCACCATAACCCTGGCTCAGGAACAAGGGCGTGGCGACGTTCAGGATCTGCTCGCGGATCTGCTCCGCTTGCACACGAAGGGGCCGTCCGCCTCGGCGCCGCGCCCCTTGCCGAGGAGGCGCCCCCGCGCGGCTCGTCATTCCTCTGGTCTGAGGCTCGTCAGCGCAGCGCCGCTACCTCGGGGAGTAGGGCGCGTAGCCCGGCGGCGGGGGATAATAGGCCGGCGGCGCGTAGTAGCTCTGTTGCGGCGGATAATAGCCCTGCTGCGGTGGGTAATAGCCCTGCTGCGGCGGGTAATAGGCCGGGGGCGGAGCGTAGTAGCCGGGCGCAGGCGGCGGCGCGTAGTAGGCGGGGCCCGGGTAGTAGGCGGCGCCGGCGATCGCGCGGAAGGGCAGGGTCGCGATCGTAGCGGCGCCGACGACGATCGCCGCCGCGGCCGCGAACGGCCAGAACAGCGGGCCACCGTGCCAACGGTCGTGATCGCGCCAAGCCCAAGCGGATGACACGGGCGCCACCGCGAGCGCGGCAACCAAGCCGCCGACGATCAGCATTCTGGATTTCATGGGCCTACTCCCCTGTGCTTGCGGCGTTGGAGCTCGCCAGTCACAATTGCAACCCTATCAGGGTTGGCAATAAAATGCAACGGTGCCGTTTCATTACTTGGCTTAAGTCGCCGCGCACTCAAATCCCTACATAAGCTTGCCGCACGCCGTCGTTTGCCAGCAGCTCCGCGCCCGTACCGCTCAGCACGATGCGGCCATTCTCCAGGACATAGCCCCGGTGAGCGAGCACCAGGGATTGCGCGACGTTCTGCTCGACCAGCACGATGGCGAGGCCGGAGTCACGGTTGAGGCTGTCGATCACGCGGAACATCTCGTCGACCACCACCGGTGCCAAGCCGAGCGAGGGCTCGTCGAACAGGATGAGGCGCGGCTCGCCCATCAGGCAGCGGCCGATCGCCAGCATCTGCTGCTCGCCGCCCGAGAGCGTGCCGGCGGTCTGGCGCTGGCGCTCGGCGAGGCGCGGAAAGAGCGCAACGACGCGCTCGAGGTTCTGCCGGAGGCGCGCGCGGGCGCGCGGGATCGCCGCGCCCATCTCGAGGTTCTCGCGCACGGTCATACCGGCGAAGATCTGTCGGCCTTCGGGCACCTGGCCGACGCCGAGGTCGCAGATGCGATAGGTGGGCGCGCCGAGGATGCTCTTGCCCTCGAAGGCGATGACGCCGCGCGCCGGCCGGTGCATGCCGCTCACGGCGCGAATCAGCGAGGTCTTGCCGGCGCCGTTGGCGCCCACGATGGCCACGATCTCGCGCTCGCC
>DASZHJ010000165.1:0-13966 GCA_035938015.1 Allostellaceae bacterium | reverse complement strand
TGCCGAGCGGAGCCGCTTGTTCGCTCCGAGCGAATGCGTGTATGAGATCGCGTCGATGAAGGCCCTTCACCTGGCGTCAGGCACGCCGAGCCATCCATGCGCAAGAGCATCGCCAGTCCCTTGACGTCTCGATGGCTCATCGCGGGTGCGCTCGCGCTCGCGGGGACGCTCTCTCTGTGGGCGCATTTCGGCACCGTTGTCTTCTTCGAGACCATCCGCACCGGCTTCGTCGCGTGCTTCGGCTGACGAAGCATTCGAGAGCTCGGGGTGTTGTCGCGCTGTCACGTATGTAGCGTCGCGAGCTCCGCGACCATCTCGTCGGTGGTCGACTGCCGGCAATAGCCGCGGTTGTTGGCGATCGAGCTTCGATGCCGCTCTTCGCTCTGCGTGGCACAGGCATCCGTCACCAAGGTTACGAGATACCCCAGGTCGCAGGCGTCGCGCACCGTGGAGTCCACGCACTGATCGGTCAGCACTCCGCACACGACCAAGTGCTTCACGCCGAGATTGCCGAGGACATAGTGGATGTTGGTGGAGATGAACACCGAGGAGGACGTCTTGGGGATCACGATCTCGTCGCCGACGGGCGCGATCTCGTCGATCACCTGCGCGTCGCGCGATCCCCTCGGACAGAACAGGCGCGAGATCTTGTAATCGAGCCCCATATCCCGTCCGTCCTGGGTCAAGCTCTCGATCACGGTATAGAGGACCTCCACGCGGGCCTGCCGGCAGGCGTGTTGCAGGCGGCGCATGTTAGGCACTGCCCGCTCGCGCATCTCGCGGAAGAAGTACCCGTAGCGCCGCTCCACCTCCTCGCGCGGCAGATGCGCATACTCGCCGCCGCCCTCCGCGGAATAGTTCTGGACGTCGACGAACAGCAACGCCGTCGCTCCGAGTTTCACGGGCAGGTTGCGGGTGAGCCCGAAATCCTTCATGTGGCGCCTCAATAAACGGCCACGTAGCGCGTGCAGATCTCGACCGGATCGGCCTCGCCCAAGGCTGCGATTTCCGCCCGCTTGAAGGCGAGATAGGCCGCCATCGCCGGCTTGCTCCACCAGGTCGCGGCGACCTCGTCGCGCTCGAGCTCAGTCAATGCTTCCTCCAACGAGCGGGGCAGCAGCGGCGCCGTGGCGTCGGACCGAGGAAGCTTCAGCTTTCGCGTCAATCCGTCCACGCCTGCCCAAATGAGGGCGCCGAGCGCGAGATAGGGGCAGGCCGACGCGTCCGCGACACGGTACTCCACATTGAACTGCCGCGCGGGTTCCTCCGGCGAGATCTGGAAGATCGGCGGGACCCGCAGCGCCGCTCCACGGTCCTGGTGGCCGATCGTCGCATGGACCGGCGCCCAGCGATCTGGCGTCAGCCGGTAATAGGAGGCGACCGACGGCGCCGTGAAGGCGGCAATCGCCGGCAGATGCGCGAGCACGCCCGCGAAGAACGGCGCCACCCGCGCCGAGATCCCGAGCGGCGCGTCGGGATCGTGGGTCACCGGCACGTCGCCCTCCCAAAGGCTCAAATGGATGTGCGTGCCGTTGCCGATACCGGTGGGCGTCGGCATCGGCGCGAAGATCGCGCGCGCGCCCAGCCGCCATGCCACGGCGCGGGCCATCTCCCGCAGCACCACCGCGGCGTCAGCCGAGCGAACGCCGGCCTCGGGCGCCACCGTCGCCTCGTACTGCCGTGCGCCATATTCAGGCAGGAAGCTGTCCGGCGTGAACCCCGCCGTGCGCAAGGCCGCCATCAGCGCTTCGCCGAACTGCCCTTGCCGGCGGAATGCATCGAGCGCGTAGGTCGCCCCCGGGCGGTCCTCGACGCCGGTCAGCACGAATTCCTGCTCGAAGCTCGAAACGGCGCGTAGCCCGAATTTCCGAAGCGCCTCGAGCGCGCGCGCCAGAAACGTCCTAGGGCAGAATTCCCAGGCCGTGCCATCGGTATTCACGATATCGCCGAGATAGAACCGCTCCGCCGTGCCGTCGTCGAACGCGACGTCGACACGCACGGTTGGATCGGGCCGTATGATCACATCCCCCGCGGTTCCGAACGGCGTCGTATAAATCGGCCCGAAACACGACATCATGATGTTCGAGAGCGCGAGCCCCACGCCCTTTTTCATGCGCGTCTCGAGATCTGCCTCCGGAAAGGCCTTTCCGCGCACGATCCCGGCCCAGTCGCACATCCCGGCAAAGATCAGGGGTTCCGTCTTCATGGTTGCAGCCCTTGGTCCGCGCGAACCTAACCCATCGCGTCGAGCCGCCGCCAAGTTTTTGTTCGGGCCGGTTTTGCGGTGCGGATCCGGGTCCGTGCCTCCGCCGAAGCAGCGATGGTGCAGCGAGCCGGGCGCGGCCCGCTTACGCTATCGTCTCGATCGCGAGCGCGATGCCCTGGCCGCCGCCGATGCACAGCGTGACGATGCCGCGTTTCAGGCCGTCGCGCCGCATCGAGTGAATGAGCCGGGTCGCCAGGATGGCGCCGGTCGCGCCGATGGGATGGCCATGGGCGATGGCGCCGCCCTCGACATTGACGATGTCCTCGGGCAAGCCGAGTTCGCGCGCCACCACGATGGCGATCGCCGCGAATGCCTCGTTGATCTCCACCCGCTCCACGGCGCCGAGACTCCACCCCGCGCGCTCCAACGCCCGCTTCACGGCGGGGATGGGCCCGAGGCCGAACATCCCCGGCTCGACCGCGGCGATGCCGTAGGATACGAGGCGGGCCACCGGGGCGAGGCCGCGCTTGTCGGCCCATGCCTCGTCCGCCAGCACGACGGCGGCCGCACCGCTGTTCAATCCGGGCGCGCTCCCCGCGGTGATGGTGCCGCCCTCGCGGAAGGCCGGCTTGAGCGCCGCCAGTGCCTCGAGCGTTGTGCCCGGCCGGTTGTGCTCATCCGTCTCGAAGATGGCCGGGCCCTTGCGTCCCGGCACCTCGACCGGCACGATCTCGGCCTTGAAGTGCCCGGCCTTTTGCGCCGCCGCAAAGCGCTGCTGGGAGCGCAAGGACCAGCGATCCTGCGCCTCGCGGCTGACCTGAAAGTCCCGCACCAGGTCTTCGGTGTGCCAGCCGGAGGCCTGATCCGAGAAGGCGTCGTTGAGCCCGTCACGCAGCATGCTGTCGTAGAGCTGCCCGTCTCCCATGCGATAGCCCCAGCGGCCGCGCGCGATCAGGTAGGGCGCCAGATCCATGTTCTCCATGCCGCCGGCAACCGCGACATCGAGGGATCCCGACAGGATCTCGTGCGCCGCCGAGACGATCGCCTGCGCGCCCGAGCCGCAGACGCGGTTCACGGTCATGGCGGGCACCGACACCGGAAGCCCCGCACGGATCGCGGCCTGGCGGCTCGGATTCATCTTCGCGCCGGCCTGAATGACATTTCCCATCACCGCGGTGCCGATCTCGTCGGGCTTGAGGCCCGCGCGCTCGACGGCGGCGCGGAGCGCGACGGCGCCCAGGTCGGGCGCAGGGATGTCCTTGAGACTGCCGCCGAAGGTGCCGATCGCGGTCCGCACCGGATGGGAGAGCACGACGGGGCGTGATGGGGTCATGGGAGCCTCCTCGGGCCGAGTGGCGGCGCATGCCGATTGACATAAGCGCACCTGCGCCTATCTTGTGCGTATATGCACGTATGTCAAGGGATGGAGACTTCGCCATGTCGGAGACCGAGCTGAGGCCCGAATTGTGCAACTGCCTGGCGATCCGCCAGGCGGCACGGCACGTCACCCAGTTTTACGATCAGTACCTGGCACCTGTCGGGCTGCGCACGACCCAGTTCTCCATGCTGGCGAAGCTCAAGCGGCTGGGGCCGATGCCGATCAAGGTGCTGGCCCGCGAGCTCGTGATGGACCGCACCACCCTCGGCCGGAACATCTTGCCGCTGGAGCGCGAGGGCCTGATTGCTATCGAGCCCGGCCGCACCGACCGCCGCAGCAAGGAGGTGCGCCTCACCGACGCGGGCGCCACCCGGCTCAAGGCCGGCGTCAAGAAATGGGCTTTGGCGCAGGCGCAATTCGAGGCCGGGTTCGGCAGCCGTCGCACCGTCGAGTTGCGGGCCCTGCTGAAAGCGGTCACCGAAAGCGAGCTTGGCGGCGCCCCCCGAGCCGAGCCCAGGCAGGGCGCGGCGTGATCCGCGGGCTCCACGGACCTTGGCAGTTGACATAGGCGTATATACGCCTATATAGGCGTATATACATCCATGAGAAACGCCGGGAGGGACGCCATGGACGGCAGCGTGCTCGAGCGTGTGACGGTTGCCAATCCGACGCGGGCCAACCACACCAGGCCTGATCTGCGGCGTCTTCTCCGCCAGCTGGCGCTCGCAGCGGCGATCCTCGCGCCGGCGGTCGGCGCCGCCTGGTACGCCAAGGACTGGTGGACGGTCGGGCGATTCATCGAGAGCACCGACGACGCCTATGCCGGCGGGAACGTCACGCCGCTGGCGCCGCACATCGATGCCTTCATCGACCGGGTTCTGGTGGCCGATAACGAGCGTGTGCGCGCCGGCCAGCTCCTGATCCAGCTGGACCAGCGGGATTACCGGGCCGCCCTCGACCATGCGGAGGCGGCGCTCCAGGCGCGCTTGGCGGCGGCCGACAGTCTGCGGGCGCAATATGCGCTGCAGCAATCCACGATCCGACAGCAGGAAGCCGACCTCGCCGCGAAGAAAGCCCATGCCGCCTTCGCCGGCGAGGACGCCAGCCGCTATCACATCCTCGCGCAGACCAGCTACGGGTCGCGCCAGAACGAGCAGCGCACATCCGCACTGGAGCAGGAGGCGCAATCGGCCGTCACCTCGGCCCAGGCCGGCCTCCAGGCCGCGCGCCAGCAGCTGAAGGTGCTCGACGCCGAGACCGCCGAGGCAGATGCGGCGGTGGCGCAGGCGCAATCCGATCTCCGCACCGCCCAGCTGAACCTTGGCTACAGCGAGGTCCGATCGCCGATCGACGGCTATGTCGGCAACCGCGCGGCTCAGGTCGGCGCCTACGCGACCAAGGGGACCTACCTGATCTCCGTCACGCCCGCGGCGGGACTCTGGGTCGACGCCAATTTCAAGGAGGACCAGCTCTCGCGCATGGTCCCCGGCCAATCCGCCGGCGTGGTGGCGGACCTGCTCCCCGGCCATGTTTTCCACGGCCATGTCGTCAGCGTGGCGCCGGGCACCGGTGCCGTCTTCAGCGTCATTCCGCCGGAGAACGCCACCGGAAACTTCACCAAGATCGTGCAGCGCGTGCCCGTCCGCATCGAGCTCGATCCCGGCGACGCTATGCTCCACGCGCTCCGCCCGGGCCTGTCGACGACCGTGAGTGTCGACACGCGATCGGCGCCGGAGAGCGCGCCATGACCGGCACGCCCGCCTCCACGAGCTGGGTACGCAGCCTGCTGCCCTTCGTGGTGATGTGCGTGGGGATGTTCATTGCGCTGCTGGACATCCAGATCGTCGCCTCCTCGCTCCAGGACATCGGCGGCGGCCTCTCCGCGGCCCAGGACCAGATCAGCTGGGTGCAGACCGCCTATCTGATCGCGGAGATCGTGATGATCCCGCTGTCGGGCTGGCTCACGCGGGTGTTCTCGACGCGCTGGCTGTTCACCGTCTCCGCCGCGGGCTTCACCCTCACCAGCATGCTCTGCGGCCTCGCCTGGAACATCGAGAGCATGATCCTGTTCCGGGCGCTGCAGGGGCTCTTGGGCGCGTCCATGATCCCCACGGTGTTCACGTCTTCGTTTCACTATTTCCAGGGCCAGCGCCGGGTCTATTCCGCCGCCGTCATCGGCACGATCGCCTCGGTGGCGCCCACGTTGGGTCCCGTCATCGGTGGCTGGATCACCGATACGCTGAACTGGCACTGGCTCTTCTACATCAACCTGGTTCCGGGCCTGGCGATCACCGCCCTGGTTCCGATGCTGGTGCGGATCGACGAGCCCGATCTCTCGCTGCTCAAGAGAGCCGACTATCCCGGCATCGCCCTGATGGCGGTCGCGCTCGGCACCCTCGAATACGTGCTCGAGGAAGGCTCGCGCTGGAACTGGTTCGACGACGCGACCATCCGGGACTGCGCGCTCGTCGCGGGCGTCACCGGCGTCCTCTTCGTGATCCGCAGCCTCACCTTCGCGCGCCCCGTAGTCGACCTTCGCGCGCTCGGCAATCGGAACTTCGCGCTCGGCTGCTTCCTGTCGTTCGTCACGGGGATCGGCATTTTCTCGACCATCTACCTGACGCCGCTGTTCCTGGGCTATGTGCGCGGGTTCAGTGCCTGGCAGACGGGCGTGGCGATCTTCTCCACCGGCGCCGCCTCGCTGCTGGGCGTGCCCGTCTACATCGTGCTCGCGCGCAAGTTCGACACCCGCTGGCTCATGATGTTCGGCCTGGCGTCCTTCGGTCTGGCCATGTGGAGCTTCAGCTTCATCACCCATGACTGGGGCGCGGCGCAGCTTCTGCTGCCTCAAGTGCTCCGCGGCTTTCCCCAGGTCTTTGCCGTGGCGCCCAGCGTCAACCTCGGACTCGGCAGCCTGCCGCCGGACCGCCTCAAATACGCCAGCGGCTTGTTCAACATGATGCGTAACCTCGGCGGCGCCGTCGGCATCGCCGTCAGCGGCGCGATCCTCAACGAGCGCACGAATTTCCACTTCTTGGCCATTGCTTCCAACCTGACGCCGGCGAACGGCGCCATGGAAAGGCTGTTGCAGAGCCTGGCCGGCCGCTATGGCGCGCTCTCCGGCAGCCCCCATGACGGGCAGCGGGCGGCGCTCGAGCAGCTCTGGCACCTGGCCTATCGGGAAGCCGCGACGCTGGCCTTCGCCGACGCCTTCAGGGCCATCATGCTCGCCTTCGTTGTGGCGACCTTGCTGGTTCCGCTTCTGCGCAACATCGCGGCACCGGCGCGGCCCTCCGCTGCCGCGCACTGAGTTTCCCCCGAGCATTCCCCAGATGGAGGACGGCATGAGCGACTTTCCCTACCGCACGGCCCTGATCGTGGGCGCCGGATCCGGCATCAGCGCCTCCCTGGCGCGGCGCTTGGCGGCGCTCGACGTGACAGTGGGCCTTGCCGCGCGCGATACCGACAAGCTGGCCGCGCTCGCGGCGGAGACCCGCGCTGCCAGCTTCGCGACGGACGCCTCCGACCCCAGCGCCGTCGCCGCGCTCTTCGACGAGGTCGACCGGCGGCTCGGCGAGCCCGACATCGTCGTCTACAACGCCAGCGCCCGGGCGCATGGTCCGATCACCGAGATCGATCCGGCGGCCGTGCAGAAGGCGATCGCCATCACCGCCTTCGGCGGCTTTCTCGTCACTCAGCAGGCGGCGAAGCGCATGTCGCCCCGCGGACGTGGCGCGATCCTGCTCACGGGCGCGACCGCGAGCGTCAAGGGCTTCCCGCTCTCATCCGCCTTCGCCATGGGAAAGTTTGCGCTGCGCGCCTTGGCGCAGAGTGCGGCCCGCGAGCTTGGACCCAAGGGCATTCACGTCGCGCATTTCGTGATCGACGGCGGCGTGCGCAGCGCGCGCCGATCCGATCCCGCGGACAAACCCGACAGCACGCTCGATCCCGATGGCATCGCCCAGACCTATATCGACGTGCTGCGTCAACCCCGCAGCGCCTGGTCGCTCGAGGTCGAGCTCCGGCCCTGGACCGAACGCTTTTGATCGACCCGGGCAGTCAGAGAGCGTCGACGAGCCCCCTCTTGATGGCCCGGTCTTGATCGCTGAAGATCGCCATCGCGGTCCGCATGCGCCTGAATCCGAGCTTCTCATAGAAGCGCTCGGTGCCGGGATTGGCGTACAAGATGATCTTCTTGTGACCGGCCGAGAACTCCCTGAGCTTGATCGCGATGTCGCGGCCAAGGCCTCGGCCTCGAAAGTCCGGATGGACCGCGATGTCGCAGAGGTACGAGCAGTCGATGCCGTCCGCCACCGCTCGTCCCGCGCCGATCAACACCCCGTCCTCCAGCACGAAGCATTTGTACATGCTGTTCGAGAACGCGAGCCGCAACTCGGCCGGCTTCTTGTCGCCCAATGGCGCGATTCTGTAGAGCTCGCACAAAGCGTCCCAGTCGATCGTGCTCTGGTCAAATATCCACTGCATAGCGCACCCGTGTTGCGAGCCAGCGGCAGACGCTACGCCACCCGCTCCAGCAGCGCCAGCAAGCCCTGCAGGAGTTGCACGGGCGAAGGCGGGCAGCCCTTGATGTGGAGGTCGACCGGGATCACCGCGTCGACGCCACCCGCGACGGCATAGGCGCCGGCGAACAGCCCGGCGTCGAACGCGCAATCGCCCACGGCCACGACCCATTTGGGATCGGGCGTCGCGGCATAAGTGCGCTCCAGCGCCTCGCGCATGTTCTGCGTCACCGGCCCGGTCACCATCAGCACGTCGGCATGACGCGGCGAGGCCACGAATTTGAGCCCGAAGCGCTCGAGATCGTAGAACGGATTGTTGAGCGCGTGGATCTCCAGCTCGCAGCCGTTGCAGGAGCCGGCGTCGACCTCGCGGATCGAGAGGCTGCGGCCCACGCGCAAGCGCGCGGCGCGATCGAGACGCTGGGATAGCTCCGCCAGCTGCGCCTCATCGGGCGCCGGCGCGTCGATCGGCAGCGGCTTCGAGATCAGTGTGCGTCCGAGGGTCTTCCACATGGGGCGCTTCCTAGAGGTCGTGGCCCGAATAGGAGCAGTTGAAGGACTTATTACAGAGCGGGAAGTCCGCGACGATGTTGCCCTCGATCGCGGCTTCCAGGAGCGGCCACTGGAACCAGGAGGGATCGCGCGCGTGCGCGCGAGCGATCCGGCCGGCCTCGTCGAGCCGCACCCAGGCCAGCACGTCGCCGCGGAAGCTCTCGGTGAGCGCCATGCCCTCGCCGGCGCGCGCCGGCACCGCTGCCGCGATCGGCCCCGCGGGCAGGCGCTCGAGGATTTGCGATATCAGGCCGAGGCTCGCGGTCACCTCGCGAAATCTGATCAGCACGCGGCTGTGCACGTCTCCGTCGGTCAAGACCGGCACCTCGAAATCGAGGCCGTCATAGGGCGGATAGCCCGGCAGGCGCCGTGCATCGAGGCCGCGGCCCGAAGCGCGCCCGACATGGCCGCCGGCGCCGAAGCGGCGCACCAGCTCCGGCCGCACGGTGCCCGTGGTGACCATGCGGTCGAGCAGCGACGGCCTGTTGTCATAGATCCGGAGGAGCTCCGGCCAATGCTGCGCGATCTCCGCCACCAGCTCCCGCAACCGAAGCACGCCGGCCTCGTCGAGCTCGCACGCGAGGCCGCCGGGCACCACCCGGTCCATCATCAGCCGATGGCCGAAGCACTGCCCCGCCGCGCGCAACACCCGCTCGCGCAGCACCGTGCACTGCGCCTGCATGAGGATGAAGGAGGCGTCGTTGCAGATGGCGCCGACGTCACCGATGTGGTTGGCGATGCGCTCGAGCTCCGCCATCAGCGCACGCAGCCACACCGCGCGGGGCGGCGGCTCGATCCCAAGCGCCGCCTCAACGGCGCGCGCGAAGGCCAGCGAGTGCGCCACCGTGGCATCGCCCGAGCGGCGCGCCGCGAGCCGCGCGGCCTCCGCGGGCGGTTTCCCCACCATCAGCGCCTCGGTGCCCTTATGCACGTAGCCCAAGCGCTCCTCGAGCCGGACGACGGTCTCGCCGCTGCAGTGGAAGCGGAAATGGCCGGGCTCGATGATGCCGGCGTGCACGGGCCCGACGGGGATCTGATGCAGGCTCTCGCCCAGCACCGGCAGGAAGTCGTAGGCGCTCGCCGGGCGCGCGGCCGCGGCGCCGTCTCCGAAGGGTCGGCGCCGCCACTGGCCGTGATCGAGCCAGGGTCGTGCGTCCGAAAGCCCCTCTGCCGTGAGCCCGAAGAGGTCCTGAGCCGCGCGCTCCAGCCGCTGGGCGCTCGGTCGCGCGGCCGAGAGCGAGGGGAACCGGCGATCCGGGCAGGCGAGGGACGCGACCGCGATCTCGCGCGCCGCCTCGTCCAGCAATGCCGCATGCACCTCGGCCGTCTCCGCCCAAAGCCCCAGCAGCGTCCAGCCGGCGCTCGCCAGTCGCTCGACCAAGGCCTGCCAGTGCGCGAGGCTGAGCCGGTAGCGCGGCCAGGGCCGTTGCGCCCTGCGCTCGGCCGTCGCGAAGAAGGAAAGGAGGCTGTCGGCCATCGCTCGGCTATCCCAGCAACCGCGCCACGGTCTGGAACCAGGCCACCAGCGGCGCCGGCAGATAGATCCCGGCCGTCAGCACCATCGCGAGATGGACGAACAGCGGCAACAGCGCCACGGCGCTCGCCTTCTCGCCGCCTTCGCTCGGTCCGAAGGCGAGCGCCTGGAGGCGCAAGATGAGGGCGCCGAACCCGACCAGCAATCCCGCGAGCACCAGCACGGCCAGCAGAGGTTGCCGGCCGAACGTGTTGGTGAGCACCAGGAACTCGCTGAGGAACACGCCGAAAGGCGGCAGCCCCGCGATCGCCACCACGCCGATCACCAGCGCCCAGCCGAGCACCGGCTGGCTCGAGGTGAGGCCGCGGATGTCGGCGATTTTTTGGGTGCCTTTCACCTGGGATATGTGACCCACGGCGAAGAAGATCGCGGACTTCGTCAGGCTATGCATGGTCATGTGCAGGAGGCCTGCGAAATTGGCGAGCGCGCCCCCCATCCCGAAGGCGAAGGTGATGATGCCCATGTGCTCGATGGAGGAATAGGCGAACAGCCGCTTGATGTCCCGCCGGCGGTAGAGCATGAAGCTCGCGAGCAGGAGCGAGCTCAACCCCATCGTGATCATGAGCGGGCCCGGCGCCACCGCGAGCGGATTGCCCGCGAGCAGCATCTTGAAGCGCAGCACGCAGTAGAGCGCCACGTTGAGCAGCAGGCCCGAGAGCACGGCCGAGATCGGGGTCGGGCCCTCCGCATGGGCGTCGGGCAGCCAGGCATGGAGCGGAGCGAGTCCGACTTTCGTGCCGTAGCCCACCAACAGGAACACGAATGCGAGGTTGAGGATCGCCGGGCTGAACTCGGCCACCCGCGGCATCAGCTCCGACCAGGTCATGGCCGAGAGCCCGGCGCCCATCACGGGCTGCGCCGCCAGGTACATGAGCGTGGTGCCGAACAGCGCCAACGCGATGCCGACGCCGCACAGGATGAAATACTTCCAGGCCGCCTCCAGTGCCTCATGGGTCCGATAGAGCCCGACCATGAGCACCGTCGTCAGCGTGGCACCCTCGAGCGAGACCCAGAGCACCCCCAGGTTGTTCGACGTGAGCGCCAGCAGCATGGTGAACAGAAAGCCCTGGTACATCGCGTGATAAAACCGGAGATAGCGCGGCACCAGGCGCCCGATCTCGACCTCGTGGATGACGTAGCGCGCGCTGAACAGGCTCGTCGTGAATCCCACGAAGGCCGTGAGCGCCACGAGATAGATGTTGAAGTCGTCGATCAGCAAAAACGGCGTGGTCTCCGGCCGATCTACGAACGGCACCAGGCCCGCGATCAGCGTGAGGAAAGTCGCGCCGACATTGAGCTTGGCCGCCACCTTGTAGCTCGGCACGATCGCAAGCAGGATCGCCGAGGCCGCGGGGACCCCCAGGATGACATAGACGGGGTTCACTGCCGCTCCCCGCGGAAACGCTCGATGTCGTGGACGTCGAGCGTGTCGAAGCGCTCGCGGATATGAAAAAAGAAGATCCCGAAGATGATGAACGCCACCATGACCGAGAAGGCGATGCTGAGCTCGACCACCAGCGGCATGCCCTTGACGCCGACCGCGGCGAGGATGAGCCCGTTCTCCAGCGACATGAATCCCACCACCTGACTGACCGCGTTGCGCCGGGTGATCATCATCAGGAGCCCCAGGAGCACGACCGAGAGCGCGGCGGCGAGGCTCTCGCGGGTGAGGGCGCCGGCGGCGGCGGTCACTGGCAGCACCAGCAGGATCGAGAGCGCCACCAGCGCCACGCCCACCACCATGGTGGGTCCGATCCCGAGCGCGGTCTCCAGCGTGCGATGAATGTTGAGATAGACGATGATCCGGTGCAGCGCGAACGGGATCACCATCGCCTTGAAGACGAGGGCGATGCCCGCGGTGATGTAGAGATGCGGCGCGTCTTGCGCGTAGGCCTGCCAGGCCGCCGCCGCCGCCAGCAAGAGCGCTTGCAGCGCGTAGATCTTGATCACGCCGAACAGGCGCCGCTGATAGAGCAGCGCGAAGCTCAGCACCAGCACGCCGGTGTCGAGCACGTGCGCGGTGTCGTAGGAGAGGTTCGCGAAGCCCGGCATCACAATCCCTGGGACACGTAGAGAAACATCGCCGCGAGAATGCCGAGCAGGAACGCGCCGCCCAGGAACTCCGCCAGGCGGAAGACGCGCATCTTGGCGATGCTGGTCTCGAAGACGCCGAGCAGCACCGCACCGACGCCAAGTTTCACCGCGTAAGTTGCGAGGCCGACCGCGATCGCGCGAGCGCTGAACTCGCCGATATCCATGCCCCACGGCAGGAATATCGCGGCGATCAGCGAAAGATAGAGCAGCAGCTTCACCATCGAGGCCGCCTCGACCAGCGCCAGGTGCCGGCCGGAGTACTCCAGGATCATCGCCTCGTGCACCATGGTGAGCTCGAGGTGGGTCGCGGGATTGTCGACGGGGATGCGGGCGTTCTCCGCGATCGCCACCATGACCAGCGAGATCAGGCCGAGGAAGAGCGAGACCCGGATGCCGACGGCGTGGGTCACCATGAATTCGGCGATCTGCGGCAAGGAGGTCGAGCGCACGAGCAGCGCCACCGTGAAGGTCACCATCAGCATGGCGGGCTCGGCGAGCGAGGCGATCATCATCTCGCGGCTCGAGCCGATGCCGCCGAAGCTGGTGCCGACGTCCATGCCGGCGAGCGCCAAGGCGAAGCGCGCGGTGCCGAGGAGCGCCACCAGCGCGATCAGGTCCGCCGTCCGGCTCACCATCAGTCCCGTGGTGAAGGTCGGCACGATCGCGGCGGCGAGCCAGACCGCCGTGAAGATCAGGTAAGGGCTCACTCGGAACAGCCAGGAGGCGTTGGGCGCCAGTACCACGTCCTTGCGCAGCAGACGCAGCAGGTCGCGATAGGGCTGGATGAGCGCGGGGCCTCGCTTGGCGGTGAGCCGCGCCTTCACCTTGCGCACGATGCCCGTGAGCAGCGGCGCCAGCGCCAGCACCAGGAGCAGCTGCAGGGCCTCGAGCGCCGTCCCGATCATTGGCTCACCGCCACGATCAGCAGGAGCAGCACCAGTGCCGCGAACATCAGCGACAGATATCGCCGGATGGTCTGGAACTGCAGCACGTTGAGCCGGTCGGCGAGCCATGAGATCAGGGCGGCGAGGGGTCCATAGATCCCCTCCCAAGCGGGGTCGCGCAGCGTCACCTCGAACTCCGCCGCGCGGGCGTCGCCAGGCTCGGGCATGTCGACGCGCTCGCGCGCGGAGAAGGCGGTGCTGCCGAAGATCCTGCGGATCGGCTGCGCGAAACTGCCGGCGGTGTATTGCGTCTCGATCCGCGGATCGGGGAAGCCGCAATCCCAGAGCGCCGACCGGCGCGCGCGGCTGGACGCAAACCGGTGGATCACGACCACCAGCACGCCCGCGAGCAGCGTGATCGCCAGCAGGACGGTGAGGCCGCTGTAGGAGCTGCGCTCGGCGCCGAACGGCACCAGCCAGAGCAAATCCGATTCCGGGAGCGCGGTGCCGCTGCCCGGAACCAGCATGGCGCTGACCGGCCGCAGGAGCACGATCAGCAGGATCGGCACGATGCCGACGAGCGTGCAGATCGCCGCGAAAACCGCCATCGGCGCCACCATGAGCAGGCCGACCTCGCGCGCCTCCGCGGCAGCGGGTGTGCGCGGCCGCCCCAGGAACACCACGCCGAAGGCCTTGACGAAGCACACCGCGGCGAGCGCCGCCGAGAGCGCCAGCATGGCGCCCACCAGGGGCACGGCGAATTTGAGCAGCCATTGCGGCAATAGCGAGCCGTCGAGG
>DASZHJ010000164.1:0-2100 GCA_035938015.1 Allostellaceae bacterium | reverse complement strand
CTCGACGCTCGACGTCGTCAACGGTGTCAAGAAGGTGCTGCAGACCGCGCGCGCGGCGGCGCCGGCGGGGATGTCGATCAACCAGCTGTTCGATCAGTCGGTGTTCGTGACCGCCGCGATTACCGGCGTGCTGCGCGAGGGGGCCATCGCGGCGGCGCTTACCGCCGGGATGATCCTTCTGTTTCTCGGCTCCTGGCGCTCGACCGTGGTGGTCATGATCTCGATTCCGCTCGCGATCCTGAGCTCGCTCGTCGTGCTCTATTTCCTCGGCCATACGCTCAACACCATGACGCTGGGCGGGCTGGCGCTCGCGGTCGGCATACTGGTCGACGATTCGACGGTGACGATCGAGAACACCCACCGGCTGCGCGGCGAGGAGGGCATGCCGCTGCCGCAGGCGACCCTGCACGGCGCTGCCGGAATCGCTGTTCCGACCCTGATCTCGACCCTCGCCATCAGCTGCGTCTTCACCTCGGTCATTTTCCTCGAAGGCCCGGCAAAATATCTGTTTACCCCGCTCGGCCTCGCCGTCGTCTTCGCGATGCTCGCGTCCTACGCGCTCTCCCGTACCCTGACGCCGATCACGATCGGCTTGCTGCTCAAGGGCGAGCGCCACGACGAGGCGAGCCGGCGCGGCTTGTTTGCCCGCTTCCATGCCGTGTTCGAGCGGCGATTCGAGGATTTTCGCCACACCTACACGGCGCTGCTCACGGCGCTGCTGCGCCACCCGGTGATCCTACCGGGGGTCGCGCTCGTGGTGCTCGGCTTAGGTGCGACCCTTTTTATGCTTGTCGGCCGCGACTTCTTTCCGCCGATCGACGGGGGGCAGATCCAGCTCCACGTCCGTGCTCCGCCGGCAACGCGCATCGAGCGGACGGAGCAGATTTTCCAGGCCGTCGAGAACAAGATCCGCGAGATCATCCCGGAGAGCGAGCGCGAGCTGATCGTCGACAACATTGGGCTCCCCGCACGCGCATACAATCTCGCCTTCACTGACGGCTCGACCATCGGCATCAATGATGGCGTGATCCTGGTGGCCCTCAAGGAGGGGCACGCGCCGACGGCGGACTACGTGCGCAAGCTCCGCCAAGCGCTCCCGGCCGCGTTCCCGGAGGACATTTTCTACTTTCAGGCCGCCGACATGGTGACGCAGATCCTCAATTTCGGTCTGCCGGCGCAGATCGACGTGCGCACCGTCGGCTATGCCCGCAAGAACAACCTGCGCGTCGCCCGGGAGCTTGAGCGCCGGCTCGCGGCGATTCCCGGCATCGTCGACGCCCACCTGCAGCAGGAGGTTAATGCGCCGGACTTTTTCGCCACCATCGACCGCACGCGCGCCGCGCAACTCGGCCTCAACGCCACCCAGATCGCCAACAACATCAACATCAGCCTGAGCTCGTCCGTGCAGGTTTCGCCCAATTTCTGGACCGACCCGACATCGGGCATTCCCTATTACCTTGCCGTCCAGACACCCGAGCGAGATGTGAGCTCCATCGACGAGCTGGTGAGCACGCCGGTAACGACCGGCGTGTCGACGGCCGGCGATCCTGTTCCCGGCATGCTCGCCAACGTCGCGACGCTGAAGCGCGACTCGGTGCCAACCAACGCCAACCAGACCAACATCCAACCGGTTTACGAAGTCTATGCCGCCGTACAGGGCCGCGACCTCGGCACCATAGCCAATGCCATCAACGGCGTCGTGGCCGACCTTCAAAAGCAGCTGGCGCCGGGCAACTCGATCCAGGTGGTCGGGCAAATCGAGAGCATGAACGCGGCCTTCCGCGACCTTGCCATCGGCCTCGTGTTTGCAGCGGTGTTCGTCTATCTGCTCATGGTCGTCAACTATCAGAACTTCGCGGACCCGTTCGTGGTCATCCTGGCGCTGCCTGCGACCTTCGCCGGCATCGTCACCATGCTTTATATCACCGGCACCACGCTGAGCGTGCCGTCGTTGATGGGCGCCATCATGGCGGTCGGGGTCGCCTCGGCCAATTCCATCCTGCTCGTCACTTTCGCGCGCGAGCAGCAGCTCGCCGGCATGAGCGCATTCGAGGCCGCGGTCATGGCGGGCCATACCCGTATCCGCCCGGTGCTGATGAC
>DASZHJ010000163.1:0-14074 GCA_035938015.1 Allostellaceae bacterium | reverse complement strand
GCCAGCGGGTACTGGAACACGATGAGCGGCAGGTCGGTCGCGTCGGCGATGCGCTTGAAATGCGCGAGCGCCATGGCGGGCGATTGCCCGAGCGTGAAGGGTGCCGGCGGAAACACCAGGAGCGCAGAGGCGCCGCCTTGACCCGCCATGCGCGCGATGTGCGCGGCCTCGAGGCTGCCGTCGGCCCAGATGCCGTTCACCAGGGGCAATCGATCGCCGATCTCGTCCTGGGCGATGTCGAGGACGCGGCGCTGCTCGTCGAAGCTGCAGGAGGCGACCTCGGTCGAATGCGCGTTGATGGTGATCGCGGAGACGCCATCGACGGCCGCGACGTCGCGCAGGTGCTGGCGGAAGGCCGGCTCGTCGATCGCGAGATCGGCATCGAAAGGCAGGAGTACGGCGGGTATAACGCCGCGCGGGCTATATGTTCTTTGGCGTGCCATGGGTCACCTCAGATTTCGAGCATGCTGAGCCAGATGGGGCCTGAAGCGCAACTGCCCATTTCCTGGGCAGCAAGCGTCGTTGAGCAGCTGATCATCTGTGGCGACCCCCGGGGCAGTCGCTTGCTTATTGTCTCCGTTTCTTTACGCTAGAGAGCAGAAGGTCTCCGTCCGACTCGCTCACGACGTCGACCAAAAACAAACGACGAGCGGTTCCAGGGAGGGATTCGCCATGACTGATAAGCCACAATATTCCCGGCCGCACCGCAGGGTTACGCGGCGCCGCGTGCTCGGTTGGGGCTCGGCCGGCGTCGGCGTCATCGGTGCCGCCATGCTGGCGCCGGCACCGTGGCAAGCTGCATTGGGCCAGGCGAAGCCCTACAAGATCGGCACCCTGCAGCCGCTCTCCGGCTCGGGCGCCGCGGGCGGCAAGACGGCACTGGTCGGCATCCAGATGGCCGTTGACCGGATCAACAAATCCGGCGGCATCAACGGCCGGCCGGTGGAACTCGTCGTCGCCGACGACGAGTCCAAGCCCGATGTGGGCCGGCGCAAGGTCGAGAAGCTCGTGGTCGAGGACAATATCGACGCCCAGGTCGGCGGCTTCCTCTCCAACGTCTGCCTCGCCTGCATGCCGGTCTACGAGGAGGCAAAGGTCGTCAACATGATCAGCGTGTGTCTCGACACCACGCTGACCACCAGCAACTGCAACCGCTACAGCTTCCGCACCTTCGACTACGCGCCCGCGCAGGCGGTGGCGTTCGCGCCCTACCTGGTCGGCAAACTCGGCAAGAAGTGGCATTTGGTCTATGCCGACTATGCCTGGGGCCAGTCGACGCGCGATGCCTACGCGGCAGAGATCAAGAAGGCGGGCGGCGAGATCGTGGGCGTTACCGGCATCCCGCTGGGCACGGCGGACATGACCGCGTTCCTCTCCAAGATCAACGGGGACTTCGACGGCCTGCTCGGGATCTTCTTCGGTCAGGACGGCGTCACCATCGGCAATCAGGCCTACGACCTCGGTCTCACCAAGAAATACAAATGGGCCGGCGACGGCGCGATCGCGGAGTCGACCAATCTTCCAGCACTCGGCAAGAAGATCGAGGGCTTCGTGGGCATCAACAGATATGTCCCCGTGCTCGATGCGCCGCTCAATACGGAGGCGCACAAGAAGTTCTTCGACGATGCGGTGGCCCGGCTCAAGCTGGTCGATCCCTCCGGTCCGCTGCCTGACCGCTATGTGCAGTCGAACTTCGAGGCGATGAACGCGCTCAAGCTCGCGATGGAGAAATCGAAATTCCAGAGCCGAGATGACACGCCCAAGTTGATCGCCGCGCTCGAGGGCCTTGAGATGAAGGAGGGCGACGACTTTCCCCAGGGCGACAAGACGCTCCGCGCGCAGGATCACCAAGCCTTCCTGCGCGAGTTTATCTTCGACATCCACGACGGCAAGCATCGAATTCTCGAGGTGGTTTCGAAGGAAAAGACCGTTACGGCGCCGGCCTGCACGCTCGCCTAAGTGGGCGTCGCGATGGCCGCGCCGACCGACATCGATCCGGTCGGCGCTTCCACGCCCCTGCTCCGGACGGAGGATCTGAGCGTCCAGTTCGGCGGCCTGAGCGCGCTCAACAGCGTCAACATGGAGATCGGGCGGGACGAGATTCGTGCCGTCATCGGTCCGAACGGCGCGGGGAAAAGCACCTTCTTCAACTGCCTCACCGGCGTGCTGCGGCCCACCTCGGGCCGCATCCTGCTCGACGGCTTGGACATCGCGGGACTGTCGCCCGACCGCATTTCCCAGATGGGTATCGCGCGGTCCTACCAAATCACCAACATCCTGCCCAACGCCACCGCGCTGGAGAACGTCCGCATCGCCGCGCAATCGCGCCGACACGCCTGGCGGATGCTCACTCACTACAAGGCGCTCCGCGACATCATCGAGAAGGCCGAGGCGATGCTCGATGCCGTCGGCCTGCTCGGCAAGGCGAGCGAGCTCGCCGCCAACCTCTCGCACGGTGAGCAACGCAATCTCGAGATCGCGATCGCGCTTGCGACCGAGCCCCGGCTCCTCTGCCTCGACGAGCCGACGGCCGGCATGAGCGCGTCGGAGACGCGCGACACCATCGACCTCATACGGCGCATCTCCAGGCAGCTCGCTATCCTCATCGTCGAGCACGACATGGAGGTCGTCATGGAGCTCGCCCAGCGCATCACGGTGCTGCATTACGGCGAGATCCTGGCCGAGGGGCCGCCGGCGGAGATCCAGCGGAATCCGCGGGTGCTGGAGGTCTACCTCAAGACATGAGCGCGCCCGGCGCCGCCCCCCTCATCGAGGTCGAGGACGTCCACACCCACTACGGCAAGAGCCACATCCTGGACGGCGTCTCGTTGCGGGTCGGCAAGGGCGAGGTGGTCGGCCTGCTCGGCCGCAACGGCGTCGGCAAGAGCACGACGCTCAAGACGATCATGGGCCTGGTGCAACCGAGCCGGGGTCGGGTGCTCCTGGAGGGTAGGCCCATCAGCGGCCTGCCGCCGCACCGGTTGGCGCGGCTTGGGATCGGCTATGTGCCCGAGGATCGCCGCATCTTCCGCCTGCTGACGGTGATGGAGAACCTCCGCACCGGCCTCGACCGCAACGGCGTCGCCGAGGCGCGCAAGCAAGAGCTGCTTCAGAGGGTCTACGACTACTTCCCGGTGCTGGCCGAGAGGCGCAGCCAAGCGGGCGGCACCCTCTCGGGCGGCGAGCAACAGATGCTCGCCATCGCCCGCGCCATGATGCTCGAGCCCAAGATCATCCTGCTGGACGAGCCGACCGAAGGGCTTATGCCGAGGATGGTCTCGCAGATCAGCGACATCATCCGCATGCTCCGGCAGGAGCAGGTCGCCATCCTGCTGGTGGAGCAGAATGTCCCGCTGACGCTCGCGGCAAGCGAGCGCGTTTACCTCATGGAAAAGGGCGCGGTCCGGCACCACGCGGCGGCCTCCGAGCTCAGCGCGGACGACGCGGTGATCCGCCAGTACCTGGGGATCTAGCCCGGTGGAAATTCCTATCGACCTGATCCTGATCCAGACCGTCAACGGGATCGTCACCGGCATGATCCTGGCGCTGGTGGCTTCGGGATTAACGCTGATCTTCGGCATCATGGACGTGGTCAACTTCGCCCATGGCGAGCTCTTCATGCTCGGCGCCTATTTCGGCGTAATCGTGCTGACGGCCACCGGCAGCTTCTGGATCGCACTCGTGGTCGCCACCCTCTTGGTCGCGCTGATCGGCGCGGCGCTTCAGGTCGTCACGCTGCGCCCGCTGATTGGCCGGGATCCGCTGACCACCATCCTCACGACATTCGGGATCTCTCTGGTTCTGCAGAACTATGCGCTCTGGCAGTTCGGTCCGGTGGCGCGGAAAATCCAAGAGCCCTTCAGCGGGCACTTTCCGCTGTTCTATCTCGAATATCCCGTCTACCGGCTGGTAATCGCGCTGCTCTCGGCGGCGATCATCGGCGCGCTCTGGCTGTTCCTGAAATTCGGCAAATACGGCATCTGGATCCGCGCCACCATGCAGGACCGCGTCATGGCTCAAGCCATGGGCATCCCGGTGCCCTGGGTCTACACGGCCGTGTTCGCGATCGGTGCCGGCATGGCGGCCGCCAGCGGCGTCCTGTTCGGCCCGCTGGTGGGCGTCCACCACGCCATGGGACTCGACTGGATCCTGCGGGCCTTCATCGTCGTGGTGGTCGGCGGCATGGGCAGCCTCGCGGGCTCGGTCGCCGCCGCGATCTTCATCAGCCTGCTCGAAGCCTACGCCTCGATCTGGGTAAGCCCCGCTCAAGCGGCCATCGTGTCGTTCGTGGTTCTGATCCTGACCCTGTTGTTCCGGCCCACCGGCCTCTTCGTTCCCACACCCAAATGAGGAACCGCCACGCGGTCGCTTATTGGGCGGGCTTCTGCGTGATCCTCGCGCTGCTGGCGGCGTCCCCGCTCGTGCTGCCGGAGTACTGGCGCCGCTTCCTTACGGAGATGCTGATCTGGGGCCTGCTCGCCATGTCCTCCGACATCTTGATCGGTTACACGGGCATGGTGTCGTTCGGTCACTCGGCCTTCTTCGGTCTCGGGGTCTATGGCGCGGCGGCGGCCTTGCTCACGGTCAAGCCTCCGAGCCTTTGGCTCGCGATCGTCTACGGCCTCGTCGGCGCCGGAGCCATCGCGCTGTTCGTGGCCTACTTCTCGACCCGGCTTCGGGAGATCTATTTCGCCATCACCACTCTGATTTTCTCGCAGATTTTCTACGTCGTGATCTTCACCTGGACGGAGCTGACGGGCGGCGAGAACGGGCTCACCTTCAGGAGGCCGCCGCTGGCGGTTCCCGGCGTCTTCTCGGTACCCTTTACCACCACCACCCTCCACTGGTTCGTGCTGGCGGTGGTGACGGTGTCCTACCTGCTGCTGCGGCGGATAACCCAATCGCCCTTCGGCATGGTGTTGCAGTCGATCCGCGAGAACGAGGCGCGCACGCGCGCGATCGGCTACCCCGTCCAGCGTTACAAGATCGCGGCGGTGATGCTGTCGGGGCTATTCGCGGGCCTGGCGGGTGCGCTCTACGCGCTGCAAAAATCCTTCGCCGCGCCCGATTTCGTGTTCTTTCTGGTCTCGGGCCAGACCGTCATCTTCAACGTCATGGGCGGCATCGGCACGCTGGTGGGACCCATCCTGGGCGCCGCATTCTACCTGCTCTTGCACGAGGTGTTCTCGCGCTTCTTCACGGAATACTACCTGATCCCGGTCGGCATTATTTTCATCGCCATGGTCATCTTCATGCCTCAGGGGTTGCTCGGTTTCGCGCGGCGCTGGCTCAATCGCTAGCGGCTGCCTGCCTCGTCGCTGACCGGCGAGGTCACCACCAGAAAGATCAGATCGGCGACGCCCGTGTTCTCGATCGAATGCTCGATCCCCGGCGGCAGAAAGATCACGTCGTGCCGGCGCACGACCTGCTTCTTGCCGGCAATCTCCATCAGGCCCTCGCCCTCGAGCACGTGATAGACCTGCTCCTGGACCTTGTGCTTGTGCAGCTCGACGCGAGCCATCGGCTGATACATCGAGATGCGGTAGTCGATATGGCGGGAGCCGGCCGTCTCCGGCATGACCAAAGGCTTCGACAATGCGCCGCCGAAGTGACCCGGGAACTCCTTCCACGGCACCTCGGCAATGTTGCGGATGAAGGGCCGTCGATCGTCTTGAGCCATCACCATGCCTCCTTCATTCGTCGACCGCGGCGAGCGCCTGGCCTTCCATCAGATCGTCCACGGCCGTCGATACCAGACGATATTTCACATGGGCCACGCTGAAGTCTCGAAAATAGTTGACGAGGTCGCCCCAGGGATCGTTGAGCTTCTCGACCCCGGAAATGAAAGCGACCACGCCGCCAACCTCGAGTTGCCCCGTGAGCACGTACCAGCCGCCGAGCAAGAATGCCGCGATGCGCTGCAGGTGGTTGCAGAAGTTCATCAGGAAATTCATGGTGAACTTGAGCTTGAAGATTCCCATGTCGAGCTCGAATACCCGCTGGATCGACCCCTGGTCCGCGCGCTCGCGCCCCGCTTGCTGGGGCGACTCCACGATGCTCACGCTGAGACCGCGCAGCACCTGCACGCGCGCGGCCGTGCGCTCGATGATCGCTTTCTGCATCAGGGGCACGAACACCAGCTGCGGCACGAAGATCGCGACCGCGATCAAGGCCATCCAGAAATCGAGATGGATCATGTAGGCCAGCACGGACAGCATAACCCCGCTTTGCAAGAGCGGCTCCGAGACGCTGCTTCCGACGAAAGCGCCGATGGGCTCGACCTCCGCCACGATCATGGAGATCTCCACCCCCTGCGCTTCGGGATCGGTCGACGCGACCGAGGACAGCCCCACGAGGTCCCGAATCCGCCGACGCAGGTCGAGCACGGACCGCTCGCCCACCCAATTTCGATATATGTTGAGGCCGAGCTTGGTGCTGCCGTGGACGAGCACGACGCCGGCATAAACGGCGCACAGCGTGATCACGTATCCGAAAGTCCGATTCTTCACGAGATCGTTGATGATCCGGCGCTGCAGCTCGAGCGGAACGAGCTCGATCAAGAACACCGCTACCGTCAGCACGAACAGCAGCGCCTGATGGGTAGCGCTGGTATCGAGCACATAGCGCAAGATAGTCGGCGGCAGCTTGATCGACCCTTCCGCGGTCGGGCTCTCGGCTCGCCGGCCCGGCCCTCCGCTGGAAGGCGGTGTCTGGTTCACTTCGTTCATGCGAGCGCCGCGCGGTCGACGATAGCACGCCGATCGATACCGGCGGGCAGCATGCCAAAAGTACCGCCGGCCTCATTCTCGAGCCGGGAGGCGCAAAAGGCGTCGGACACGGCCGGTGGCGCGGACCGCACCAGCAACGCCGCCTGCAGTCCGACCGCCATCCGGCCCACCAATCGCCGAGCCAGGCCTTCCTCCGCCTGCCGCGCCTCGCGCAGGTCGGCCTCGAGCGTCGTGATGAATCGGTCGAGTCGCGGGTTGGCGCCGATCGCGCCCCGGATTTCCGCCAGCAACGCGTCGCTCGCCTCCGGAGACTTTTCCATCGCGCGCCGAACGTCGAGGCAGATCACGTTAGCGGAGCCCTCCCACACGGAGTTCACGGGCATCTCGCGGTAGATCCGCGGCATGAGGCTTTCTTCGACATACCCGTTGCCGCCCAGCACCTCCATCGCCTCGAGGGCGAGCGTCGGCGCACGCTTGCAGATCCAGTACTTCGCGACCGGCGTGAGCAGGCGCCGCAGCGCGGTCTCGCCGGCATCCGCTTGATGGTCGTAGGCGCGCGCCAAGCGGAAGGCGAGCGCGGCCGCCGCTTCCGACTCGAGAGCAATATCCGCCAGCACATTGGTCATCAGCGGCTGGTCGACGAGGCGCTTTTGAAAGGCGGTGCGGTGCTGGGAATGATGGATCGCTTGCGTCACCGCTTGACGCATCAAGCCCGCCGAGCCGATAGCGCAATCGAGACGGGTCAAATTCCCCATCTCGATGATGATGGGGATACCGCGGCCCTCCTCGCCCACGAGCAGACCCCACGCCGCCACGAGCTCGACCTCCGAGGAGGCGTTCGAGCGATTGCCGAGTTTGTCTTTCAGACGCTGCAGCCGGAGCGCGTTCACGGCGCCGTCGGGTGTCCACCGCGGCACCAGAAAGCAGCTCGGGCCGGCCGGTGCCTGGGCCAGCATCAGGAAGGCATCGCACATCGGCGCGGAGAGGAACCATTTGTGTCCGGTGATGCGGTGGGCCCGGCCGGGGCCACCTTCGTCGACGGGCTCGGCCCGGGTCGTATTGGCCCGCAGATCGGAGCCGCCCTGCTTCTCCGTCATGCCCATGCCCAGGAGCGCGCCGGTCTTCTCCACCGCCGGCCGGAAGCGCTTGTCGTAGGTTCGAGAGAAGACTCGCGGCAGCCACTCCGCGGCGATCGCGGCTTCCCGCCTCAAGGTGGGCACGCATCCGTAGGTCATCGCGACCGGGCAGTAAACGCCGCTCTCAACCTGGGTGAGCATGTAGGTGCCCGCGGCGCGCGCGACGTGGGCGCCGGGGCTCGGGTCGGCCCAAGGCGAGCAATGCAGACCGTGCGCGACGGCAAGTCCCAGCATCGCGTGGTAAGCCGGATGAAACTCTACCTCGTCGCGGCGGTTGCCGTAGCGGTCGAAGCTCAGGAGCCGCGGCGGGTTGGCATTGGCGGCGAAGCCCGCCTCGATGGTCTCGCGCGTGCCGAGGATGGCCCCAAGCCGGGTCAACTCGCCCACGGCATGTCCGGCACCTTCGCGCTCGACCGCCTCGGCGAGCGCCCGGTCGCCGGTGAAGAGGTTGTAGTCGACCAGCGGCGGAGGCTGATTGAAGACTTCGTGAGTGGCCGTCGGCACCTGTGTCTGTCGCGCCATGGGCGCTTCTCCCTGCCGCGAGCAGCGGCACTCATTCAGTTTAGCAGAGGCGAGCGAGCGAGGCGCGATGGCCCCAGTTGAGCGGGCCGTAGCCTCTCCACTAGGATGCGATCCCAATCCGCATAAGAGCGACAAGAGGTCCAATATGGCAGAGCAACGCATCGGATGGGTGGGCGCGGGACGCATGGGTTTCGCGCTTGCCGAGCGGCTCCTTAAGGCCGGGATCAAACTCTCGGTCTATAACCGCACGCGCGCCAAGGCCGAGCCGCTGGCCGCGCAGGGCGCGTCGGTCGTCGATTCGCTGGGCGAGCTCGCGGATTTCGATCTGGTGTTCGTCATCGTCGCGGAATCCAAGGATTTGTTGGAGGTGATCTCCGGCCTGAAGGGATTGCTGTCCCGGCCGGGGAAGGCGCCCCGCGTGGTGATCGACAGCTCCACCGTCTCCGAAGCCGCCTCCGCGCAAGCGCGCGAGGCGCTGGCAAAGCGCGGCACCGGTTTCCTGGCGGCACCGGTGAGCGGCAACCCGAAAGTCGTCCGCTCCGGAAAGCTCAGCGTGGTCGTCTCCGGCCCGCAGGACGCCTATGACCGGGCCGCGCCCTACCTCAAGCTGTTCGGACGCGGTGTCTCCTACGTCGGCGAGGGGGAGAAAGCGCGCATCGTCAAAATCTGCCACAACGTCTATCTCGGCATCGTCGCGCAGGCACTCTCGGAAATCACCGTACTCGCCGAGAAGAACGGCGTGGCCCGCCATGCGTTCCTCAGCTTCATCAACGACAGCGTGATGGGCTCGGTGTTCTCGCGCTACAAGACGCCGGCCTATGTGAATCTGGATTTCGCCGCGACCTTCACGCCGCCGCTCCTGCGCAAGGACCTGGATCTCGGCCTGGAGGCCGCGCGGGCCGAAGGCGTGCCGATGCCGCTCACGGCGCTTACGCGAGAGATCGTCCAGAGCCTGATCGGCAACGGCTACACGGACTGCGATTTCGCGGCGTTGATCGAGCTCGAGGCAAAAGCCGCGGGGCTGAAGCTGGTCTCCGAGAACACCAAGCTGAGCGACGGCCTGGAGCCGGAAAAATAGCCGCCGTGCCGCGGAGCTCTACGCGGCCTCCGCCGCCAAGCGGGTCATCTCACGCTGGATCAGCCGGCGATAAGGCCCGTCGATCACCATGAGGTCGCCGGGCGGGCCGTCCTGTACGATCCCGCCCTCCCGCAGCACCACGATCCGATCGAAGCCGCGCAGCGTCGAGAGGCGATGCGCCACCGCGATCACCGTACGCCCACGCATCAATCGATCGAGGGCCTCGCGGATGATCGTCTCCTCGGACTCGCTATCGAGCGCCGAAGTCGCCTCGTCGAGCAGCAGGATCGGCGCATCCTTGAGGAGCGCGCGGGCGATGGCGATGCGCTGGCGCTGACCGCCCGAAAGCCGCACCCCGCGGTCGCCGACTATGGTGGCCATGCCCTGCGGCAATTCGTCGATGAAGTCGAGGCAGTGCGCCGCTGCAGCCGCCGCCATGACGTCCGCGTCGGACGCGTCCGGCCGACCATAGCGGATGTTCTCCAGGATCGATCGATGCAGCATCGATATGTCCTGAGGCACCACGGCGATCGCGTCGGGCAAGCTCTCCTGCGTGATCCGCGAGACATCCTGGGCGTCGATCAGGATCCGGCCGCCTTGCGGATCGTGGAATCGCTGCAAGAGAGCCAGCAGTGTCGACTTTCCAGCGCCGGATTCCCCCACCAATCCCACGCGCTCGCCAGCGCCGACCTGGAGACGGAAGTGCTCGAAGACTTTGCGTCCGTCGGGATAGCGAAACGAGACATTGTCGAACTCGACATGCCCGCGCTCTCCGGCGAGGGTGGTCGCCTCGGCGTGATCGCGGAGTTCATGCGGCACCAGGAGCGTCGCCACGGCCTCGGAGAGGCGAGCCAGGTGCTGCGTCACGTCCACCAACGCCACTGCGAGGTCCCGCGTGGCGTGCAGAATACCAAATCCGAGCGTGCACACGAGCACCACCTGGCCCGTGGTCGCGGCGCCTCTCTGCCATAGCGTGAGGGCCCAAGCGAGCAGCGCAACCATCAGGATCATGGTGATGCCCGCGTGGAGTAGTCGCAGCTTCTCCAAGTATTGCAGGCTCCGCCGGCGCGCCGTCATTTCCTGGCCAACCGTGCTGTCGAATCGCTGGTGCTCCCGGCGAATGCCGCCGAACGCCCTGACGATGGGCATATTGCCGATGATGTCGGCCATCTCGCCTTCGACCAGCGCGGCGCGCTCGGCATAGCCGTGGTGCAGCGGCTTACCCGCGGCGGCCAGCCGAAACAGCGCCACCACCAGAATTCCGGCCGCGCAGGCGAGACCCGACGCCATCGGCGCGCTCACCGCGAAGAGAAACGCGATTGCCCCCGCGGTCGCCACGCAAGGCGGCAGCACGTTCCAGACGAACATATTCTCGATGGTGAAGACGGCGTTCGAAGTCGCGGTGATGCGGCTCGTGAGCATGCCCGGCATCCGCTCGGAGAAGAATCGCAGCGGGTGGCCGGTCACGTGCCGGAAGAGATCATTGCGGAGGTCGCCCGTGACCGCCACGAAGGCGTTACTGGCAATCCAGCTTGCCACGCGCCAGAGCAGCTGGTCTGCAGCCATGAGCGACACCAGGATTCCGAAAGCGAGCCAAGCATGCGCGCCGGCGGGGCCCTGTGACAGGGTATCGACGAGAAACTTGACGCCATACTGCGTGCTGACGGAGCACCCGACGGCCGCCAGCACAGCGGCCGCAATGGCCGCGTGCGCGATCGGACGCCTTCGGACGTAGCGCGCGATGAAGGCGATTGGGCGGTCGGCGTACTGACAAAGGTCGTGCATCACGATCGATTCAAAAGTGTGAGGGCACTGAGCGGCGGCGCTCGCCGGACACCCGTGTCTACCGCGGTCGAAAGGTTTCCATCGAACGTAATGGGCTTGCCTCGCTCGTCAGGTCTTAGCTTCGCCGTTCGGCCAATGATGTCGTGGGTTCATTTTGAGAACTCATGAGACAAAACGACGCCCCTTGGTCCTGTATTCGGCGACGCAGTTCCATTTCTTGTGTCAAAAGCGGCGCATTACAGACTTTAAATACAGCGCTCTCGTTCTCGCTGTGACACTAGGGTTGAGTTCGCGCATCGCGACCTATCTTCCTCAGCACCGAAAGGATCTTTCATGCGAATTGCACAAATCGCGCCGTTGACGGAGGCAGTACCGCCCAAGCTCTACGGCGGCACCGAGCGCGTGGTTTCCTGGATCACCGAGGAACTGGTTGAGATGGGTCATGAGGTGACGCTGTTCGCGAGCGGCGATTCCGTCACCTCGGCGAAGCTCGAAGCGGCATGGCCGAAGGCATTGAGGCTCGACGGTTCTGTCCGGGACCCGAATGCGCTTCACCTGCTGATGCTGGAGAATATCCGCCAGCAGGCGAAGGATTTCGATTTCCTGCATTTTCACTTGGATTACTACCCGTTTTCGCTGTTCCTGCGGCAGCCGACGCCGTTCCTGACGACCTGGCACGGCCGGCTCGATTTGCCGGAGCATCAGCCGCTGTTCCACATCTTTCCGACGGCACCGCTGGTCTCGATCTCCGACGCGCAGCGCGGGCCGGTGCCCCAGGGCAATTGGGTCAGAACCGTCTATCACGGGCTGCCCGAGCGCTTGCTCACGCCACAGCCGGTGAAACCGAGCTACCTCGCCTTCCTCGGCCGCATCGCTCCGGAGAAGGCGGTCGACCGCGCGATCCGCATCGCGCGCCGCTGCGGCTTACCGCTGAAGATCGCGGCCAAAATCGACACCGTCGATCGCGACTACTTCGCGACCGAGATCAGCCCGCTGCTGGATCAGCCCGGCATCGAGTACATCGGCGAGATCAACGACCGGGAGAAGTCGACGTTCCTCAGCGGCGCCATCGCGCTCCTCCTGCCGATCGACTGGCCGGAGCCTTTCGGCCTGGTCATGATCGAGGCGATGGCCTGCGGCACGCCAGTGGTCGGATTCCACGCGGGCTCCGTGCCCGAAGTGGTCGAAGACGGGCTGACCGGATACGTGGTCAAGGACGAGACCGGCGCCGTCTCGGCGGTCGGACGCATCGACCAGGTTTCACGCAAGCGCGTCCGCGAAAGATTCGAGGAGCGCTTCACCGCTCGCCGCATGGTGCAGGAGTATCTCGAGGTCTACCGCAGCCTCATGGCGAGCGAGACGCCGCACCTGCGCGTGGTCAGCGCCTGATCGGGACCGCCCGAGTCCGCGCGCCGGGTTCGGGCGACCCACTCTCACGTCGAATGCCCGAGACCTCGGGCAGGCTAACCTTCCCGATGGGCCGCGCGCACGCGGCTTCGAAAGCTCTCGAGCTCTGAGGAGTCCGGCAGCGCCGCCGCGGCGCCCGTCTCGAGCGCCGTCTGTCGCGCGAGGGCGGCGGTCTTCCAGTGGGCCACCTGCGCGGTCGCCTGCACGACCGTGGCGTGTGCTCCATAGTGGTGATGAAGGATGCGCGTGCGCCGGAAGCTGCGGACGATCACCTGATGCACCACGGCGCCGGCCTCGGCAAAATCCAGGATCAGGCTGGGCCATTCCACCCTGCGCGTCACGCCGGGGACATGATCCGCTATCGCCTGCTCCATGATCAGCTTCCAATTGGCGTCGACGTCGGTCGCGGTTTCCGTCAGGAAGGCGAGCGTACCGAGCCTCGCCCCAGCCAGAGCGGAAGCCAGAGCCGGCAGGGATTCCGCGAGCGCCGGCGGGCTTTCATCGAGGTAGGCGAACAGGAGACCGTGGCGCTGCTCCGTCGTCACCGCCTCGAGATCGCGCGAGAGCGCGCCGCTCGGCGCCACTTGCGGCGGCGCGGAGATGAAGCGGCCGGCGGTATCGTAGGTCCAGCCGTGATAGCGGCACCGGATTTGCTCGCAGCGTCCCGCCCCGCTGTCGAAGAGCGGCAGTTTCTGGTGCCGGCAGACGTTGCGGAACACCCTCGGCGCGCCGCTCGCATCGGCGATCGCGAAGACCGGCCAGCCGCCCAAGCTGTGCGCGACGTAGTCGCCAGGTCGCTGCAGGGCGCCTGACCGGGCGAGCAGCAGCCATGCGGTCTCGAAGATGCTGCGCCGCTCGCGCAGGAATGCCTCCGGTCCCGTGTAGAGCGTCGCCGCCAGCTGCTCGTCCGTGCTCGCCATGAGCGGGTCCGAGACCGTTCGTGCTAGGTCGCAGCCGGCGCCGCGGCGATCCGGAACACGCTCGTCGCCATCTCCTGTCTCCCCTCGCAAGAGCAAGCCGCTAGTTTCCGCTCAACGGGCGTTCATTTCCAGCGTCTTGAGTCGGGAAATCTTGGCAAAACTAGCTGCGATACGTTGACGTATCGCTACGATACGACTACGTTCTATATTTAAGAGTACGCAAATCGGGTCGTGGAGGACGCTCAATGGCCGCATGCGTTCGCTACATCGTCGATGACGTGAAAGACGCGATCGAGTTCTATACGGGGCAGCTCGGCTTCAAGCTCGAGATGCATCCGGCTCCGCCCTTCGCCGAGATCTCGCGTGGGGATCTGCACGTCTACCTGACCCAGCCGTCCCAATTCGGCGGCGGCTCGCCCATGCCTTCGGGCGAGCCGCAGAAGCCCGGCGGCTGGAACCGCATCCATCTTGTGGTCGACGACCTGGACGGCATTGTCG
>DASZHJ010000162.1:0-4160 GCA_035938015.1 Allostellaceae bacterium | reverse complement strand
CGCGGGCAACGGGTTGAGGCCGGCGTCCTCGATGGTGTGCCACTCGCCCTTGAAGCTGACATGCGGCTCGGCCCAGAGCGCCTGCATCACCTTGACCTGCTCCTCGGAGCGCCGGCCGCGGTTCTTGAAGGTCTCGTTGAGGGCGGTGAACTCCACCGGGTTCCAGCCGATCCCCACGCCCAGCCGGAACCGGCCTTGGCAGAGCACGTCGAGGCACGCGGTCTGCTTGGCCACCAGCACCGCCTGGCGCTGCGCCAGGATCAGCACCTCGGTCGAGAAGCCGATCGTGCGCGTGGCGGCGCTCAGGTACCCGAACAGCACGAAGGGATCGTGGAAGCAATCGGCCGACGTGTTGCGGTCGCCCCAGTCGGGCCGGCTCGCCCGGTTGACGCCGAGCACGTGATCGGCCGCGGAGAGGAAATCGTAGCCCAACGCCTCCGCGGTCTCCGCGAACTCGCGCACCACCGCCGGCTCGCCTCCCAAATCCACCAAGGGCAGCGCCACACCAAGCTTCATCGACCGAGCCTCCTCGCCAAAGGGCAGCCTGCCGAAGTCTATCGCAAGATCGCCTGCGGCTGGATGGAATCGGTGCGTCCTTCGACTCGCGATGCGGCCCATCCCGAGCGGCTTGCGGGGGAGAGGTTAGGTGAGGTGGGTGGCGGATGACGGCTGCGGTTGAAAGGTGTTTCACCACAGAGACACAGAGGACACCGAGGACACCGAGGATGGAGTTTGGCCCGCGCGGCGCAGCCGCAATTCCCTACCCTGGCGTCTTGGCGCCTTGGTGGTTCGGGATATCATCGCCAAGACGCCAAGGCGCCAAGAAGAAGGGCTGCGGCTTCGCCGCAAGACACACGTCTCCGTGCTCTCAGTGTCTCTGTGGTGAAATCCGGTTTCCTGGCTCAGCCCTTGTCGATCTTCTCCAGCTTGATCACCACGCGGCGGTTCTGGGCCTGGTTCTCGGGGATGGGGTTGCCGGCGGCGTCGCGGTTGGACGCCTTGGGGAACGTGTCGGCGTAGCCGGCGGCGCGCAGCTTTCGCGCGGAGATCCCCTGGTCCAGGAAATAGTGCACCACCGCCGAGGCGCGCGCGGTCGAGAGCTCCCAGTTCGACGGGAACTGCAGCGTGTTGATGGGCGCGTCGTCGGTGTGGCCCTCGACGGTGATCTGGTAGTCCCGGAGCTCGTCGGATTTGAGCCGCGCGGCCACGTCCTGCAGGATCGCCTCGCCCGCCTTGCTGAGGGTGGCGGAGCCGCTCGCAAAGAAGGTGGCGCTGCTCATGTCGACCGTGGTGATCCGGTCGCCCTTCTGCTCGATCTGGGCCGTGCCCTTCGCTTGCAGCGGCTCCAGGATCGCGGGCGGCGTGATGCCGGTCATGTCCAGCGCTGGGGTGTGCACCTCGGGCGCCGGTGCGGGCGGCAGGGGCGGGGCCTCGGCCTTGATCTCGGCTCGCTTCGCGGGCGCCGCCAGGGGCTCGGGCTTGGTGGGCGTCGCGGGCGCGGGAACGTAGTCCTCCGTCGGCCGGTCGGCGCTCGGCAGACCGTGGAACGGCAGATCGCCTTCGAGAAACTTCACGGGCTCCGCCGGTATTACAATCGTCCGCACGGCCTGGACTTTTTGCAGCACGGCTTTTTTCGGCACGGACACGGTCAGGAAGATCGCGAAGAAGCACAGCAACAGCGTGATCATATCCGCATAGGTCATCAGCCAGTCGTCGGCGTGACCGTGAGCCGCCGCCCGCTCGGTTTGCCAGCGCGACCTCATGCGGCGACGACCTTCAGGCGCGGCGCCGGCATCGGTGTTGCCGGCATCGCCTGGACCGCCGGCTTGGCCGTGGTCTTGAAGGCGTCGGCGTAGTCATGCCACTCGGGCCTGAGGAAGCTGTTGAGCCGGTCCTTGACGTACATCGGCGATTTGTTGCCGACCAGCAGCACCATGCCCTCGGTGATCAGCTGGTTGCGGAACCGGCGCTGGCTCGCGATCTGGCGCAGCTTCGCCGCCGCCGGCATATAAAGGACGCGCGCGCTGACCACGCCATAGAGCGTCGAGAGGAACGCGACCGACAGGCTGGAGCCCACGCTCGAGACATTGTCGCTGAGCGTGCAGAGCATCGCGACCATGCCGACCAGCGTGCCGATCATGCCGAAGGCAGGCGCGTGGGAGGTCATGGATTGCAGGACGTCGACGGGAAGGCTGTCGCGCTCGTAGGCGGCGTCGGCGGCGGTTTCCATCATCGCGCGCACGTCCTCGGCCGGATAGCCGCTCACCACCATGTTGAGCCCGTATTTGACGAAGGGATCCGCGATCCCGCTCTTGGCGAGGCTGGTCTCCAGCCAGCGCACGCCCTTTTCCTTGACCACACTCGCCCAGGCGATGATTTCCGTCATGTCGCGATGGAGCGTGTCCTGCGGCGCGGCATGCGCCTGCTTGAGCATCGCGGCGATGACGCCGAGCGCAGTGCGGACGTCCTCCGCCTCGAAGCTCATGAAGGCGACCGCGATCACGCCGCCCACCACGATCACCAGGCCCTCGATGCTGAAGAAGGCGAGCAGGCTCCCCGTGCTCAGCATCACCGCGCCCAGGACGAGCGCGAAACCGAGCGCCAGCCCCAGCAAGGGCGCGCGCACGAAAAGCTCGAGAGAACGCCGGACCAACCTCAGCATCGGACCGCCTCGCGTGTGAGAGGGCAGAGGGCCGCAATGCCGGAGACTAAGCAATCGGCATGCCACGCCAGGGCCTTGATAAATGGCGGATTTTGTCCACGGTGCCGCGCCCTACGGGAAAATCTGGCAGTGCGGCTCGGCTCACCCGGCATTCATTTCCCTCTCCGCCAGAACGCTCTGCGCTTCCGGCGAGGCCCCTCTCCGCCCGCTTGCGGGGGAGAGGTTGGGTGAGGTGGGTGTGGATGGCAGGCGCGGTGATGCGGTCGACGGACACCTCGTCCTCCCCATCGCTCGCTGTCGCGATCGACGGGTCCCCTCCCTCTCCCCTGAAGCGGAGAGGGACGCGAAATGCGCCACCATGAGTACGGAAAAATTTGCCGACTACATCTCGGCCAGCTCGACGTTCTCGCGCCGGAACGAAACGCCGTCCGCGATCACGTCGAGCTCGCGGGCGAAGCGATGGCCGGAATAGACCGCGGCCGCGATGGTGCCCGGCGCCAGGCAATCGCCGATCCGCACGAGCTTGCGGATGCCGGCGCGGCCGAGCTCATCAGGCCGGGCGATCAGCTCGTGATAGAGCGCGTCCTCGGGCGACTGCATGGTCACCAGCACGATACTCTCCGCGGCGATGCGCTCGGTCCGTCGCGTGAAAACGCAGGCGAGCTCGGCGCTGTCGCGCTCCAGCGCCACCAGCGTCTTGCCGGTCATGAGCGTGACGCCGAGTTCCAGGAGCCGGCGCTGGATCGCGGCTTGCTCCAGGGTGTTAAAGGTGAAGGCCGAGACCAGGCTCTCGGGCGTGACCAACGTCACCGCCTGCCCCGCGCGGCGCAGCATCTCGGCGATGATGCCGCCCATGTAATAGTGCTCGTCATCGAAGATCACGACCGGCCCCTCGGGGCGCGCGCCCGCCATGATGTCGTCGGGCGTCGACACGCGGGCCTTGTCGAGGCCGGGAAGCGGCAGATGCCGCGACCGCCCGACGCCGTCGCGGCGCCAGGTGGCGCCGGTCGCCAGGCCAACAAGCGAGCAGCCGGCCTCAAGCACCGAGGCCGCGTCAAGCCGGCTCTCGCGGAAGATCTCGACCTGCGGGAGCTTGTGGAGCTGCCCCACACGCCAGTCGCGCACCCGTCCCCAGGCGGCGAGGCCCGGGAGCTTGCACTCGCGCGCGACGCGGCCGCCGAGCTCTCGGCTCGCCTCCGCGAGCATGACCTTGTAGCCGCGCTCGCCAAGCGCGCGCGCCGCCTCAAGGCCCGCCGGTCCCGCGCCCACGATCAGCACGGTGTCGTCGGTGTCGGCGGGGGCCAAGCGCTCGGGGTGCCAGCCGCGGCGCCATTCCTCGCCGCTGGTGGGGTTCTGGGTGCAGCGCATGGGCGCGCCGAGCTTGTCTCCGGAGGCGCAGATGTTGCAGCCGATGCACTCGCGGATGTCGTCGAGCCGGCCTTCCTCGATCTTCTTGGGCAGGAACGGATCGGCGATCGAGGGCCGTGCCGCGCCGATG
>DASZHJ010000161.1:0-30349 GCA_035938015.1 Allostellaceae bacterium | reverse complement strand
ACATCGAGGAGGACGTGATCGGCGATTTCGGTGCCTGGGGCGGCGGCGCGGCTGGGCTCGAGATAGACTGCTACGATGCAAGCCTGGGCTCGCCGCCGCACGCGCTGGTCGTAGCGTCCTCGGAGGGCCACAGCAACGCCTTCCTCCTGGTGAACGAGGAGATGCTCTCGAACTCCCGCGGCGTCGATGGCACGCTCAATTCACGCATCAAGGCGGATATCGTGTTCTTCGAGACGCCAGCCGGCGGCGCCGTGCTCTCCACGGGATCGATCGCCTTCGTGGCGAGCCTCGCTCACGAAAACTACCGCAACAACGTCTCACGGCTGCTTCGGAACGCGCTCGATCGCTTCCTGGATTCCGCGCCTTTTAATCTGCCTGCGGCTCAGCCGCGATAGTCCGTGCCGAGGTGGAAGAGGCAGTCGCCGCGCTCGGTGCGACCGGGAATCCGCTTGCAGAGCACGACGCCGTCATGCTCGAAGCGCACGATCTCCGGCTCGCGCCAGGGCGTGTGCGAGAAATGGATGGCGGCGGCGGGTTGATCCTTCTTGACGGTGTCGCCGAGCTCCACGAGCGGCTCGAAGAGACCGCCCTCGCTCGTGTAGACGAAATAGTCGGGACCGCCGATCTCCATGAGCCTGGTGCCGGGTGAGGGCTCGACCCGGAGATCGCCGACCACACCCAGATGCTTGAGCAGCCGCCGAACGCCGGTTTCCGCGATCTTGAGCGCCGCGGGCGTGACTGTGCCGGAGCCGCCGGCCTCGGTCCCGATCGAGGTCACGCCGTGGCGATGCGCAGAGGCCGAGAGTGTCTGGTCGGCGCCCATCCCCAAGGGATTGATCGAGACGTAGCCGATCGGGGCGCCGAACACCTTCAGCAGCTCCAGCACCTTGGCGTTTCGCTCGGTATCGCCGGGCACCACGGACCCGAGCGCGCTCGGTACGTACATGAGCGAGCTGCCGCCCGAATGCAGATCGAAGGCGTAATCGCTGAGCGGCAGGACCACGCTGTCGATGTAGTGCGCGATCATCTTGGTCGGCGTGCCGTTGGGATCGCCAGGGAAAGATCGGTTGAGGTTTCCGCCATCGATCGGCGATGTTCGGCGCCCCGCCATCGCCGCCGGAAAATTGGCGGCGGGAATGAAAATGACGCGGCCCTGGATCTGCTCGGCCCGGAGCTCGCGGATCAGCTTCATCAGCGTGACCTGGCCCTCGTACTCATCGCCGTGATTGCCGGAATTGAGCAGGACGGTCGGCCCCTTGCCATTCTTGAGGCACACGACGGGAATCGGGATCCAGCCGTAGGCGGACTCGTGCACCGAATGCGGTAGCCGCAAGAATCCCGTCTGTCGGCCAGCTTTTTCGAAGTCGACGGTTGAGGAAATTCGCGTCCCGGTCATGGTCGATGTGCCTGTCTCGATAATGTGGAAGAAATCACGGAGGGTCTCACGTGGCGTAGTCCGGCTCCTCGCGGTCGAGCACGCGGCGCCACGCGTCGAGATGCAATCTCGCGTCGTACCGGTCGCCCCAGGCGCCGTGATAGCGTCGGCGCAGCCCATCTGGCTGGCGCCTGAGCGTACCGCCCGCCATGCGCGCGGTCAGCTGATACATGCAGGTGCGCTCGGCGATGTAGAGCTCATCGAATGCATCGTGCACGCTCGGCCCCACGACGGTGACGCCGTGGTTCGCCATCACCATGACGGTCTTCTCGCCCATCAACTCCGCGATCCGATCGCCTTCCTCGTTTTCGGCCACGGGGCCGTTCGCCGCATCGTCGTAGACGACGCGGTCGTCGAGGGAGAGATCGTTGTGGTGCGAGAGCTCCAGCCGACCGCCTTCCATCAAAGAGAGGGCGGTGAGGTAGGGTGGATGCACATGCATCACGCATCGTGCCTGCGGGTGCCTCAGGTGGATGCGCGCGTGGATGTGGAACGCGACCTTGCGCAACTCGCCTCGACCGCGCACCACCTTGCCCTCGAGATCGCAGACGATGAGGTTGCTGGCGGTGATCTCCTGGAACAGCAAACCGCGTGGGTTGATCAGGAAGAGGTTATGCGAGCCGGGCAACATCAGGCTGTGGTGATTGCCAATCTGCTCGTTCATGCCGAGGCGCGCATGGATACGGAAGGCCGCCGCCAGATCGCAGCGCAACTGCCACTCCAGATCCTCGGTTGGCTTCACCTCTCGGAGCGCAGTCATGCGGTCGAGCCTCCTTGCGATCCCGCCGGCAGGGGCAGATTGGCACGGCTCCGCTCGGCTTGCAAAGCGCCGGTCCCGCCGGGCGTCAGGCCTTGCTGGCGGCCAGTGCCGCCGCGACTTGGGCGCGCAGCGACGGCTCGCCCGGCATGAAGCGCCGCTCGAAGAGGGCGGTGCCGACGGTGAAACCGTCGACATCAAGAGCATGGAGCTCCTCCACGCGTCCCGGTGAATCCACCGACCCCGCGACGATCAATCGCCCGACGAGCGCCCTTCGGGCGGCGCGCACAAGCTCGAGGGGGCGCCCCTCGATGGAGCGAAAGGCCAGGAGGTCGACACCGGCGCAGCCGAGCTCGTCTGCGCGCCGGCAGTCCGCGGCGATTTCCTCGGGAGAACCGGCGAGCTCGGTCGGATGCCCCTCTGGCCGACCCACAAAAGGAAAATACTCGATCCTCGAGCCGCGGATCTCACTCAGGACCGCAGCAGGGTTGCCGCCGCCCAGCACGCGATCAACGCCGAGGCGGCGCGCCGAACGAGCGGATTGCCGCGTGGCTTCAGGCGTCAGGCTGACCACCTCGAGATAGCTGATGGCGCCAGATTCCTTGATGCGACGGTGGAGCGTGTCGAGCGCCTCGGGTGGCACGCCCACGTCTTTGAAGCCGATGTGGCGCAAGCCAAGACCGGCAACTTCGTCCAGCACATCGAGGCAATCGCCAACCGTGCGATCGCCCGACGTCATCATGAAAATAAAGTCCACGCGGCTCCATCATAGGAGCCGCCGCAGTCAGTGCAAGGGCGGGCGAGCCGTCACACCTCAGTTCGGCCGACCGGCGCGCACGAAGTCGAAGAACCGCAGGTTTGCCTCGGTGGTCCGCTGATCGAGATCCAGTCGGCTCGCCGTACTTGCCCGCTCCTTGTCACCCTTGAGGCCGTAGATCAGCGCGAGGTTCTGCCGGATCCGCGGCGTCGCCGTGGCGGAGCGCGCCATCGGGGTCATGATGTCGAGCGCCTCGTCGAAATGGCCGGTCATGGCCAGCGACAGCGCCAAGTTGTTGCGCGCTGGAATGTCGCGCGGAGACTCCGAGAGTACCGCGCGATACGAGCTCTCGGCCTCCTCGTGGCGACCCAGCATGTCCAGCGTGACGCCGCGGCCGACGAGTACGCCCGCATCCTCGGGCGACAACTGCAGCGCCTCGTCCCAGTGCTCGAGCGCCCGGTCGGCCTGGCCAAGCGCGAGATAAGCGTGCCCGAGGCCGCGGATGGCGCCCAGTCGCGCGCCAGATTTCGGATCCACCTTCGGCAGCCCCAGGACCTTCCAATAGACGTCGATACCATCGTCCGGCGAGCCGGCTTCGACCAGGGTATCGCCGAGTTCGACCAGCAAGGACGGGTCCGGCGTGCCCGCGCTCACCGCGCTCCGATAGAGATTCACGGCCGAAGCGTAGTCGCCCGCTCGGCGCGACGCCCGGGCGAGCCGTACCGCCGGGCCGAATTCGTCCTGCAACGCCTGAGCCTGTGCTGCCGGCGACATCGCCTGCTCCGCGGCGGCAAATGGGCCCGAGTTCATACAGCCCGAGACCGCCAAGCACGTAACGATAAGGACGGGAACACCCAGCGAACCTGCAAACCGACTGCGGCGGGGTTGTGCCATTGCGGGCCACCTTTCCATCAGCGCGACCACCGGCGCCCCTTTGAGGGCGCGGCATAAGGGCATTTTCGCCGATCTTCGGAAATTAATTGTTAATCATAATCGATGACTATTCCCCCCGCTGAAGGACGAGAGCGGCCGTTCAATTGGGCGCTGAGGAGCGCCTGGGGGACGACCGGCGGCACGACACGACACGATTGCCGAGCGGGGTCACTCGCGCCACGCCGGCTCAAGAGCGCTGCAACCTAGAACGGGTGACGCTGTGACCACGTACCTCCTCTCCAAGAAACCCCTTGGCAAGACTTCCTGCCCCATTCTTCCGGCGACACCAAACGCCATCGGGAGCGGGGCACTCTCATGATGCTCAGGAACATATTGCTCGGCCTCGGCGTGCTCGCGATGATCGCGGGCGTCGCGTTGGGTGTCATTTGGCTGCGTGAGCCGACGCCCCAGCAGGCGGCCGAGCAAGAGCAGCAACAGCAACCGAGTGTGCCCCGTCAGAGCATCCTGGTCGCCAACCGGTCGATCACCACCGGCACCTTGCTTACCGTCTCCGATATGCGCTGGAAGGAGCTCGCGGCCAATCAGTCACCGCCCAGCGACGGCATGCTACGCGGACAGGTGTCCGAGCAAGATTTCGTGGGCTCGGTCTCGCGCCGCGGATTTACTGCCGGCGAGCCGCTGATCGAAAGCGACTTGGTGAAGCCCAATCAGGGCGGTTTCCTGGCCGCTGTACTCGCGCCTGCGATGCGAGCCGTCTCGGTCACCGTCGGCGCCGCTGAAAGCGTGGCGGGACTGGTTGCTCCGGGCGACCGTGTGGACGTTATTCTCACGCAGACATTCGACATATCCCTAGCGGCTGTGCCGCACAAGTCGGTGGGCGAGACCGTGCTGCACGACGTGCGCGTCATCGCCGTCGATCAAGCGCTCAGCGGAGCCATTCAGTCGAAACAGCAGCCAGCGCCCAATTCCAGCGGCGCGGAAGGACGCATCCCGCGAACGGTCACACTCGAGGTGACGGAGCAGCAAGCGGAGAAGCTGCTGGTCGCGCTGACCATCGGCAAGATCGAGCTCTCGATGCGGCCGTTCATGCCGCCCAGCGCCGAACCGCCTGTTGCCGTGGGCTCGGCGGCGCCGACGCCCACCTGGGCTTCGGACGTCTCTCCGGCGCTTACGAGGATCGACCGGGGCGCGCCGAGCCTGATCAACGGCAAACCGGCGCCGGTACCCACGATCGCGGTAATGCGCGGATCGAAGACCGAGCGTCTCTGCCCCGGCACCGATGGCCTCAGCGCCTGCGGCGACTCCACGAGCCAAGCCGGTACGCCACCCGCGGGCCAGCAAGCGAGGTCAGAATGACGCGCCCAGCATTCCTGCCCGCGCTTACGCGCGCAATCGCGCGAGCGCACACGCTGGGGCTGCTGATCGCGGTTGTCCTGGCAGTTCTAACCGGCGTCTCCTCGGCCGCTACCGTCGCGGGGCGCCAGCCCCTGATCATCGACATCGATCAGGCCCAGTTGATCCAGCTGCCGGAGCCGGCAACAACGGTGTTCGTGGCCAATCCCGACATCGCCGACGTCCAAGTACCGAGCACGAGCCGGTTCGTGGTGTTCGGGAAAAAGGCGGGCATCACGACGATCTACGCGATGGCGGGTGATGGCAAGGTCACGAGCTACACGGTAACCGTGCGGCACCCCGTCAATGACATCGCGGCGGCGCTCAGGGAACAAGTACCCGGCGCCCAGGTCACGGTTCAGAGTCTGCCCGGCGGCATTACCATATCGGGAACCGTCGCCTCGCCGCGCGACGCCCAGAAGCTCAAAGCCGTCGCCCAGGACTTCCTCGGCACCAAAGACGACGTCAATTTCAACGTGACAATTGCGGGCTCGGCCCAGGTCAATCTGCGCGTGCGCGTGGCCGAGGTCTCGCGTACGACCGGCAAGCAGTTCGGGTTCAACTGGGACGCTCTTTACAACAACGGCACGATCGCCGTCGGCCTGTTGACTGGACGCCCCCCTGTCAGCGGCTTCGGCAACTTCCTGCCCTCCCCGTCTACGCCGCAGCCCTACTCGTTTGGTTTTGGCGGCAAGAGCAGTGGCGGCTCGGTCAATATCTCCTCGATTATCGACGCGCTCGAGAGCGAGGGCCTCATCACCATCCTGGCGGAGCCGAACTTGACGGCGAGCTCGGGTGAGACCGCGAATTTCCTCGCCGGCGGTGAATTCCCGATTCCGATTGCCCAGGCGAACAATACTCTCACGATCGAGTTCAAGAAGTTCGGCGTTGGCGTCGATTTCACGCCGACCGTGTTCGATGCCAATCGCATGAGCATCAAGGTGCGCTCGGAAGTGAGTCAGCTCTCCGATGCCGGTGCGATCGTCCTGGATACCGTGAAGATCCCTGGTATCGCGGTCAGGCGAGCCGAAACCACGGTCGATCTCGCCAGTGGCCAGAGCTTCGCGATCGCCGGACTGTTCCAGAACAACGTCTCGACGCAGATTCAGCAATTTCCCTGGCTCGGCGACGTACCGGTCTTGGGAGTGCTGTTCCGGTCTCCCAGCTTCCAGCGCCAGGAAAGCGAGCTCGTCATCATCGTGACGCCCTACATCGTTCAGCCCGCCGCCAAGGTCTCGGACCTCCAGGCGCCAACCGATGGCGTGGTGTTCTCGAACGACATCGAGCAAGTGCTCCTGGGCCGGCTCACGGCAACGCGTGGCAAGGCCGGCATGACACCTACCGCGGACGCGCCCCACTTGCACGGCTCGGCCGGCTTTATGTTGGAGCAATAGATATGACCGCGTCGCGATTTCGCCGAGCGAGCGATTGGGGCCGGTTCCTAGTCGCCGGCACTCTCGCCGTCGCCCTTGCCGGCTGCGTCAATGAGCCACCCGTCAGCGCCGCGCCCCGGCCGTGCGCGCCGTGGGTAGACTATCCCGTCGACAACCACAGCAATCGCGATTCACCCTACCTGGGCTGCTCGAACGACGTCAATCTCTTGAGGATGGTGGAGCGGCCGCAGGATCTCGACCAGGGGCGCCCCCTCGGGGCCGCGAACGCGGGGCGCCAAGCCGACGCCGTCAAGGCCTACGACAAGGACCAAGTCCGGCCGTTTGGCGACAGCAGCGCGCGGCCGTCTCAAAGCGGCTCCAGTATCACCGGAGGAGGAGCGCAGCAGTGAACGATACCTCGGTCCGCCCGGCTCGCGCCGTTGCGGCACCGTCGGCTCCGCCGACGGCGCTCGCTTTCGCGCGCGATCGGGATTCCGAGAGCATCATTCGCCAATGCTTCACCGACCTTGGCGTCCCCAACGGCGTTATCATGAGCGGTGACGTTCAGGTCGCCATCGAAGAGCTTTCGCACAGCACCTCCCCGCGCCTCCTGATCGTGGACGTCAGCGAGGTTCACGATCCCGTCGAGGCGCTGAAGCACCTGGCCGACGTGTGCGATCCCAATACCGGCGTGCTTGTGATCGGCGACCGCAACGACATCAGTCTCTATCGCCAACTGAAGGACGCCGGCGTCATCGAGTACTTCTTCAAGCCGCTGGTGGCGCAGCTGGTGATGCGGGCGTGCAACGGAGTATTGACCGGCAACTCGGACAGCAAGGGCGCCAGCACGGGCCGGCTGACCCTTATGCTCGGCGTGCGAGGAGGCGTCGGCGCCACCACGATCGCCGTGAATGCCGCCTGGAATCTGGCGGAAGGCCGGCGGCGACGCAGCTTGCTGCTGGATCTCGACTTGCTCGGCGGCGACGCGGCCCTGCAACTCGACACGGCGCCCAGCCACGCGCTGCGCGAGGCCCTGGAGCATCCCGAGCGCGTGGATGAGCTCTATCTGGAACGTGCGGTGGCGCGCGTAAGCGATCGATTGACCCTGCTGGCCTCTCTCGAGCCTCTGACCGAGCCTGTTTCGCCCGACGAGGCGGCGGTGCTGTCGTTGATGGAGAAGGTACAGCGGCGCTATCGCTACGTTTTCGTCGATCTTCCGGGGGCGAGCGCCCCATGGTTGCCGGGCGTGCTGGCATTGCCTGGCACGATCGTCCTCGTGAGCGACGGCACGCTCTCCTCCGCGCGCGATCTCAATCGCTGGCGCGAGAAGCTCGGTCCGAATGGTCCGCAGCGGACCACTCTGCACATCCTCAACCGTGCCGGTGCCGAAGGCTCCTTGCCGCAAGCCGAGTTCGTGCGCGCCGTCGGGCAAGCGCCGGACATCGTGGTGCCTTACGACAGCGATATCGCCCGCGCCGCCCATCTGGGCATCCGAGCTCTCGAGAAATCCACCACGGTCCGCCGAGCCCTGGCGCCGCTGTTTCAACACCTGGCCGGGGATGCCGTCGTCGAGCGCAAATCGCTGCTCAGCCGGCTCTTCAAGTAAATGGGTCTCAACTTCGGTCGCCGCAAGCAGGGCAGCGACTCTGCCGCCGATCCCAAGCGGGCCGCCGCGGCGCCCGCTTTGCCGAGCGACGAGGCCGTCCCCATCCCGCCGCCCCGACGCGCGCCCAACACGGCGGCGGCGGCCGATTTCATTCGCGACGAGGTGCTGACGCGCATCGAGCCGACCATGGCCGTGCGCATGACCAAGGCCGAGCTCGCCGTGCGCGTCGACCAGCTGGTGGCCGAGATCGCCAACGAGCAGAGCCTGCTGCTCAACCAGCGCGAGCAGCGCAACCTCGCGACGGAGATCGTCGACGATATGGTCGGACTCGGGCCACTCGAGACCCTGCTGCGCGACGATCTGGTGGCGGACATTCTGGTCAATGGCGCCAACAGCATCTACGTCGAGCGCCGCGGCAAGCTCGAGCTGACGCCTCTGCGCTTCCGCAATGCGATGCAGGTCATGCACGTGGCGCAGCGGATCGCCTCCTCTGTCGGTCGGCGCGTCGACGAGTCGAGCCCCATGCTGGACGCGCGTCTTGCCGACGGCAGCCGGGTGAACGTCATCACCTCGCCGCTCACCCTCAAGGGTGCGTGCATCTCGATCCGCAAGTTCGCGCGCACGGCGCTCGATTTCGGCTCGCTGGTCAAGAACGGGAGCATTTCTCCCCAGGTCGCCCGAGCGCTCGAGATCTGCGCGCGCTGCCGGCTGAACATCATCGTTTCCGGCGGCACGGGCTCCGGCAAGACCACGCTGCTCAACGCCCTCTCGAGCCAGATCGGCCACGACGAGCGCATCCTCACCATCGAGGACGCCGCGGAACTTCAGCTTCAGCAGCCGCACGTCATCCAACTCGAGACGCGGCCCCCCAACATCGAGGGAAAGGGCGAAATCCATCAACGCGACCTCGTGCGCAACGCGCTGCGTATGCGGCCTGACCGCATCATCGTCGGCGAGGTGCGCGGTCCCGAGGCCTTCGACATGCTCCAGGCCATGAACACGGGCCACAACGGCTCCATGTCGACCATCCACGCCAATTCGCCGCGCGACGGGCTGAGCCGGATCGAGAACATGGTGCTGATGGCGAACGTCAGCCTGCCCATGCGCGCGATCCGCTCGCAGATCGCCAGCGCCGTAGACTTGATCATTCAGATCGAGCGCATGCGCGACGGCGTGCGCCGGGTCGTGGACATCTCGGAGGTGTCCGGGATCGAGGACGAAAACATCACCATGACCTCGTTGTTCTCGTTCCGCTACCTCGGCGAAAATCCCGACGGCAGCCTGCGCGGCACGTTCGAATCCTCGGCCGTGCGGCCGCGTTTCTTGCGTCGCCTCGAGTACTACGGTCTCGGGGACGACTTCCTCGAGCAGCAGCGGCTCCTCAGCCAGGGTAATGGGTGACGCCATGCTCGTGGTCGCGCTGGTGGTTGTCCTGTTGCTGGCAAGCGGCGGCGCCATCGTGGGCTCGCTCATTATCACTCAGCGCTCGCGCCGAGAGCTCGAGCAGCGCGTCAATCAGATGGTCGGCGGCGGCAGCCCGACGGGACTGCGGCCTGGAGACAAGAGCCCTGATCCCCCCTGGGTGACCGCGCTGGAAGACCGGCTGCGTCGCGTGTTCGGATTCGGTCTCGCGCATGAATGGGGTGCGCGCATTCCCAGCTTTCAGCTCATTCTCGTCGCAGTGCTCGCGGGCTCCACGCTCTGGTCCCTGACCCGGATTGCTGTCCAATTGCCGCTGTGGCTGGCCCTGCCGCTCACGGCGGCCGGTTTCATGCTGGCGCCCCGCACCTTGCTTCAGCTCCAGCAGGCCCGGACGGAGAAGCGGTTTATCGAGCTTTTCCCGGACGCCTTGGACATGTGCGTGCGCATGCTGCGCGCGGGACTGCCGGTCTCGGCGGCGATCCGAACCATAGGCGCGGAAGGACCGCCGCCCATCAATGAGGTATTCGCCGTGATTGCGGACCGCGTCGAGATCGGCATCGCGCTGGAAGAGGCGCTCCGCGTCACCGGCAAGGAGCTGGGCCTCGACGAGTTCCGCTTCTTCGCGGCGGTGGTCGCCCTGCAGCGCTCGACGGGCGGCAATCTCGCGCTGACCCTCGAGCTTCTGGCGGACATCATGCGCAAGCGCCGCGCCATGAGGCTCAAGGCGCGCGCCACTACGTCGGAGGTGCGCGCCTCCGCCTATATCCTGGGCGCCATGCCGTTCCTGGTCATCGGCGCCCTCATGGTCCTAAGCCCGCAGTACCTCGAGCCCCTGTTCTCGGACCCGCGCGGACACATCGTGCTCGGCATCGCCGCCACCAGCTTGGCGCTCGCGTTCTACACGATGCGCCGCCTTGTGCGCAGCGTAACGGCGATCTGAGGGCGATATGACGACCCACCCCCTCCGCCGGACGGGCCAATCATGAGCGTCGGCCTTTTTATCTTGCTCGATGCGCTGGTCCTGGTGTTGGGCGGAGCAGGCCTGATCATCTACAGCATCAGCGCCCGCCGCCAGGCGCTCACCCGGCGCGTCGACGCCATCAAGCCTGTCGACTTAGCCGCGGGTAAGGCGCCCCGGAGCAAAAGGGGCCGCGACGTGCCGGTCATTCGGCTGAAGAGCCAGGGCTTCGCACAACAAGAGGAGCGCGAGATCATCCGGCTGATGTCGCGGCTCGGCATCGGCCATGACCGCGCGCTGGCGTCTTTCTCCATCGCTCGCGTGATCGTGGCGGTCACTGTCGCCGTGCTCTCGCTCGTGAGCTACCAAGTTCAATCCGGCGGGGCTCTCTCGTCGCAGGGATTGGCGATCGCGGTAGGCACGGCTCTCGCCGGATGGCTTACGCCCGCCTTCATCATTACCACCCGGGCCAAGCGTCGCGTGCGCCTGATCGCCCGCGGCCTGCCCGATGCGCTCGAGCTTCTGGTGGTTTGCGTGGAGGCTGGCCTGTCGCTCGACGACGGCCTCGACCGCGTGGTTGCGGAGCTCTGGGAATCGCACCCGGCGCTTGCGGACGAGCTTGCGCTGCTGTCGGCCGACCTCAGAATCCTGCCCAGTCGGGATCAGGCGCTCACCAACCTCGCCGAGCGGGTCGACCTTCCGTCCATACGCTCGATCGTGGGCACTCTCTCGCAGACCATGCGATTCGGCACGCCGCTCGCCCAGGCCATGAAGGTCGTGGCGGGCGAGATGCGCAACGACGTTCTGCTCAGCATGGAAGAGCGCGCCAATCGGCTGCCGGCGCTGATGACCGTGCCGATGATCATCTTCATCCTGCCGACCATCATGCTGATCCTCGGCGGGCCGGCGATGCTCCGGGTGCTCGACCAGCTGTCGCAGTAGCCCGCGCTAGAGAATCCCCCGCCCGCCGGCCTTGCCCGCCTCGTGGACGTTGAACGCCGCCTCCCACCGCGCGATCTTGCCGTCGCGCATGACCCAGATCTCGACGCCACGCCCGACCATCTGGGCGCCGGTCTGCGCGTCCTCCCAGTCGCCTTCCCAATAATTCGCAAGCACATCGCCCATCAGCGCGCGCAGCTCCTTGCGCAGGCGGTAGCCTTTCTGCCGGGCGCTGCGCGCGCGGAAGAAACGGGTCAGCTCGGCCTTGCCCTGGAATTCCGGCACGTCGCCGAAGCACACGACGCAGTCGTCCGTGAAGCCCGCCACGATGCCCTCGACATTCCAGGGCATGAACAGGGACTCCACGTGCTTCACGAAAGCGCGCGCCTCGTCCACGGTGCACGGGTTACGCCTCGCCGCGTCTTCCTTCCGTTCAGCACTCATCGACCACCTCCTGGTGACGCCAAGCCGCAGCCGCACCGCCCTTTCGAGCATAGTCTGTTCCTTTACAAGCCAATAGCGGTTCGATAGCGTTTTCCAAAATCGCTCCACTGGGCAGGACCACGGCGCCGTGGCAGGGTCCCTCACCGGGGCCCCGGGGCGGAGGAGGCCAGATCGTGCTCGCGTTATTCCAGAACTGCCGGCTGCTCGACCCCGAGGCGAGCGAGCTGCGCGAGGGCATGAGCGTGCTCGTCGAGGGCGAGCACGTCCGCGAGGTGTCCGAGCGCGCCATCGCCGCGCCCGGCGCCGCCGTATTCGATCTTCGCGGCCTCGTCTTGATGCCCGGCCTGATCGATGCACACGCGCATGTCTACCTCTCCGAAGTGAACATCGGGCGTCTCGCCGACGTGCCCTTGACCCTGATGGCCGCCAGGGCCGGTCCACTGATGCGCGCGATGCTCGATCGCGGCTTTACCACCGTGCGCGACACCGGCGGCGCCGATTGGGGCATTCGCGAGGCCGTCGACACCGGGCAGATGGTGGGGCCGCGTCTCTTCATAGCGGGGCAGAGCCTGAGCCAGACCGGCGGGCACGGCGATTTCCGTCTGCGCACCGAAGGCGAGCACGCCTGTCAATGCTGCAGCGGCGTGCAACTGATCTCGCGCATCGTCGATGGCGTGCCGCAGATGCTGCACGCCGTCCGCGACGAGCTGCGCAAGGGCGCCGATCACATCAAGCTCATGGTGTCCGGCGGCGTCGCCTCGCCGCGCGATCCGCTGGAAGCGACGCAGTTCACTCGCGAAGAGATCACAGCCGCCGTGGGCGAGGCGACCGCGTGGGGCAAGTATGTCTGCGCTCACGCCTACGGCACTGACGCGATCCTGCGCGCGGTCGAATGCGGCGTGCGCAGCATCGAGCACGGCAACTTCGTCGATGCACAGACCGCCAAGCTCATGCGCGAGCGCGGCGCCTTCATCGTGCCCACCTTGGTCGCCTACGACGCGATGAAGCGCCGAGGCCGCGACTTCGGCCTGCCGCCCGTGAGCCTCGAGAAAAACGAGCGAGTGCTCGCGGCGGGGCTGCGCTCCCTCGAGATCTGCAGGGATGCCGGGGTTCCCATCGCGTTCGGCAGCGATCTGCTCGGCCAGCTGCAGGACGACCAGTGCCGCGAATTCCTGATTCGCGGAGAGGCGATGTCGCCGCTCGAGGTGCTTCGATCGGCGACGCTGGTCAATGCGCGGCTGTTGCGGCAGGAGGGCCTCCTCGGCGTGATTCGCCCGGGTGCGCTTGCGGACTTGCTCGTGGTGGACGGCAACCCGCTCCGGGATCTCGGCGTCTTGCAGGACCAAGGCGCGCATCTCAAAGCCATCATGAAGGGTGGCGAGTTTCACAAGAACCTGCTGGGGCGCTAGATGGCCGGCGCGGCCGCGGTTGCCTCGACCCTCCGCAAGCGCTGGCCTCGCTACGCCCTGGGGGCCGCCACCGTAATCTGCTTCGCCGTGATGTTGCTGCCCATCTTCTTCGTGTGCTGGCTCAGCTTCTTCAAGAACGAGATCCTGTCCTTTCCGCCCGAGGGCTATACGCTTCGCTGGTTCGCGGCACTCTGGTTGCAGCCGCAATTCGCGGACGGATTCGCGACGAGCCTCGAGGTGGCGATGCTGGCGATGCTCGGCGGCTTAGCCGTGGGCATTCCCGCGAGCCTCGCGCTCATCCGCTCGGAGCTGCCGTTGCGCGAGACGCTCAACACCCTGCTGTTGTCGCCGCTGGTGGTACCGGGCATCGTCATCGGCACGGCGCTTTATTTCTTCTTGATCGACGTGGAGATCGCGACCGAGCTGCCGCTCACGGGATCCATGGCGGGCCTCGTCTTCGGCCACATCCTCATCACCATCCCCTGGACCGTGCGTCTGATCGCCGCCAACCTCGTTGGTATCGACCGCGCGATCGAGGAGGCCGCGATGAACCTCGGCGCCGATCGACTGCGCACTGTGCTGAAGGTGACCTTGCCGGTGATCCGGCCAGGCGTGGTTGCGGCCGCGCTCTTCAGCTTCGTCGTCTCGTTCGGCAATCTCGAGCTTTCGCTGTTCCTGGTGAGCCCCGGCGAGACCACTTTGCCGATCGCGATCCTGCAGTATCTCGAATGGAAGATCGATCCCACCATCGCCGCGGTGTCGCTGATCCAAATCGCGATCGTTGCAACCGCCATGGTGGCCACTAACCGCTTCGTGCGCCTGAGCCAAGTGGTCTGAGTCGATGTCGAGCGTCCGCCTGCAATCGGTCTCGAAGCGGTTCGGCGATCACCGGGCCGTCAACGACTTCACGTTGGAGGTCGCACAGGGCGAGTTCCTGGTACTGCTGGGGCCAAGCGGATGCGGCAAGACCACGACGCTCCGCATGATCGCCGGCTTCGTCGAGCCCAGCGCCGGCCGCATCCTGTTCGGCAATCGCGACGTCACGGACCTGCCGCCCTACTATCGCAATACCGGTCTAGTGTTCCAGGGCTATGCGCTTTTCCCGCACTTGAGCGTGTTCGAGAACGTGGCCTTCGGCCTGCGCATGCGCAAGCTCGATCGCCCGGTGATCGAGCGGCGCACCCAGGAGGCGCTCCGCCTGGTTCGGCTCGATGCGCACGCGGAGCGAATGCCGAGGCAGCTCTCGGGCGGACAGCAGCAGCGTGTGGCGCTGGCTCGCGCGCTCGTGATCGAGCCGGAGATCCTGCTGCTCGACGAGCCGCTCTCCAATCTCGATGCCAAGCTCCGCGAGGAGGTTCGTGTGGAGATCCGGCAGCTGCAACGGCGCCTCGGCCTCACCACCGTCATGGTGACCCACGACCAGGAGGAAGCGCTCTCGGTCGCCGACCGGCTGGTCGTGATGAGCAACGGCGAGATCCAGCAGATCGGTACCCAGCGCGAGCTTTACAACGCGCCCGCCAATCAGTTCGTGGCGAGTTTCATCGGACGCACGAATTTCTTCGCCGGTGTGATCAGCGCGCCGCATCGATTCAAGACCGAGAGTGGCCTAGAGATCGCGATTCCATCGTCGGCGGCCGGGGGTCAGCTTCTGGCGATCCGACCGGAACGGGTCCGGTTGGGCAATGCGAATGGCGCCGCCAACAGCTTCGCCGGCACGATCGAGTTCATCAGCTACCTTGGTGCCACCACCGAGTACGTGGTTCGCCTCGCCAGCGGCGATGCCATCGCGGTCGAAATGCACAACGCGCGGCCAGACGACTCGGTGCCGCTCGCCATTGGCTCCGAAATCCAGATCGCGTGGGATACCGATGCCTGCCAGTTGATCGCCTGAGGTAGGATCGCGCAGACAGCAAATACGCTTGGGAGGGCGGAATCATGAGGCAAACATCACCCAATCCATCGCGCCGGGGAATCTTGGTGGGTGGCGCCGTCGTTGGGGCCGCTGCGATCGGCGCGGGCGTGTACTGGGCGTGGCCCCGCCGCAAGCCTCCGGGCAAAGTGGTTGTGGGCACCTGGGGTGGCGATTATCAAAACCTGATCCAAAAGCACATTTCTGCGCCCATTCTTCAAGCCGAGGGTGTCGAGGTCACTTACGACACCGGCAACGATAGCCCGCGCAAGACCAAGATGATGGCGGAGAAGATGCTGCCGCGCGGCACCATGGACATCTCCGCGCTCAACCGCGCGGGCAGCTACGAGATGCATCAGGCCGGCACGCTGCTCGAAATCGACACGAGCAAAATCCCGAATGCCAAGCACATCCTGCCGAAGCTCGGCACGTCCTGGTCGGTGCCGCACATCTTTTCCGGCCGCGTCATCCTCTACAATCCGAAATTCGTGACGGAGAAGCCGACGTCCTACGCGGATCTGTGGAATCCCAAATACGCGGGCCACGTCGGCATCATCGACATCCAATACCAGACTACCATCCAGTCCGCGGCGATGATCAGCGGCGGCAGCTTCACGAATTACGAGCCCGGCAAGGCAAAGCTGATGGAGCTCAAGAAGGTCGGATTCAAGATGATGCCCACCAACGAGGCGATGGCCCAGGCGCTCAAGACCGAGGAAATCTGGATGTGCATCATGTGGAAGGCGCGCGGGGTCATGTGGCAGAACGCCGGCGTTCCCGTGGAGATCGCCGCTCCCAAGGAGGGCGTGGTCACCTACATTTCCGACTTCACCATCCCCAAGAACGCCCCCAACAAGGACGGCGCCTATGCGTTCCTGAACGCGATGCTCGATCCCAAGCCGCAGGAGGGCTTCATCGAGGACATGGGCTACAACCCCACGGTCGACGACGTCGAGCTCGCAAGCGCGATGGCGAAACGTGTGGGGTTCACCGCCGAGGAGCAGGCGTTGCTGCAGGTCGAGGACAGCGACTACCTCGCCAAGAACGACGCCCAGCTCAAGGAATGGTGGGACAAGGAATTCAAGGCCTGAGGCGCTGAGCGCGCGCTGATGGCGGTGGAGCGGGACAGGACCCCCCTCCCCATCCCTGCCCCTGCCGAGCGAGCGGACGGGAAGGGAGGCGAAGCCGGACCGCGCAGAGGCGGTGACCAACGCTCTGCAAGCGGCATCTCCACGCTCTCGGCGACGGCGCTGGTGGCACCCGCCACCCTGATCGTCGTGATTCTTCTGGTAGCGCCGCTCCTGATCCTGTTCCGATACAGCCTGAACCGGTTCGTGCCGGGCCAATTCATGGTCGACGCGGTCACGGTCGAGAACTACGTCAAAGTCTTCCTCGATCCCTATTACCGCGCGGTCCTGCTTCGCACGGGCCTGATCGCGGCGCTCTGCACCGCGCTCTGTCTCATCTTCGGCTACCCCGCGGCCTATGTGCTCGCGCGCACGCGCTCGCGTTTCAAGACCTGGCTCGTTCTCCTCGTGGTGATGCCGCTCTTCGTCGGAAATGCGGTGCGCGCCGCCGGCTGGATTGTGGTGTTCGGACGGCAGGGCGCCTTCAATGCGGCGCTAACCGCGCTCGGCATCGTCGACGCGCCGCTCGAGATCATGTACACGCCGCTAGCGGTGATCATTGGCATCACCGGCTTCAATCTTCCCTTCATGGTGCTGACGCTGCAGAGCGTGATAGAAGGTATCGATCCCGCGCTCGAGGAAGCGGCACTCGGGATGGGTGCCCGCCCCTTGCGCGCCTTCTCGCGCGTGACGCTGCCGCTGTCGCTCCCTGGCGTGGTGGCGGGCTCGCTGCTTTGCTTCATTCTGGCGATGAACGCCTATGCCAATCCGGTCCTGCTGGGCGGCCCACGATTCCAGATGATGGCGCCGGTGGTGTACACGCAGATCTCCGAGCAATCGAATTGGCCGCTCGGCGGCGCGCTCGCGTTCGTTCTGATGACGGCGACGCTGGCGCTGACGGTGGGCGCGCATGCGTTGGTGCAACGACGCTACCGTCGCCGAGGCATCGTCTGACGCGGCCGGCCCGGCCGCGCGCTCCTTCGCGTGCGATAGCAAACCCCTCGGCAGCCGCTACCCGACGCCGCCGGTTCCATCGTCGACAAAGAGATGCGGTCCGTCGAAGCGGCCGACGTGGGCGGTGTGCGACACGATGCCGGTATCCCGCGACCACACGTGAACCTGAAAGCCCGGCGGCTCCAGCGCGAAGGCACCTTCCGCGCCGCGCCGGAGGTCCAGCACCACCTGATGCGCCGTGCTGGGCGCCGTCGAGGCGAGCGTCCCGTTCCAGCGCACCTGGATCGGTCGGTGCAGATGGCCGCAGAGGATGCGCTCGATCTGTGGATGCCGCGCGACCAGCCGACCCATGGGTGCGGCGCCCTCGAGCCCGATCACGTCCATGTGGTCGATGTTGGTGCGGAACGGCGGGTGGTGCATGAACACGACGGTCGGGCGGTCTGGCGCGGCCTCGAGCGCTTCCTCGAGCCAGGCGAGGCGCCGCTCGCACAGCTCCCCGCCCGCCTTTCCCGGCACCACCGTGTCCAGGCCGATCAATCGCACGGGGTAGTCCGCGACCGCGTAGTGCAGGAAGTCGCCGGCATCGGGCAGGTAGTCGCTATCGGCGAATACCTGGCGAAGGTTATTGCGGTCGTCGTGATTGCCGGGAACGAGATAGACCGGCGCCTCCAGCTCTGCCAAGAGCCGCCGCAGCGTGGCGTATTCCTCTGCGTCGCCGGCGTGCACGAGGTCGCCGGTCGCCAGGACGACGTCCGCTCGCGGCCTCAGCGCGTTCACATGCTCGATGGTCTCGCGCAGCATGTCGTTGGTGGGCACGCGGCCATAGGCCAAAACGCCGGGCGGGCAAACGTGAAGATCGCTCAGCTGGACGATGATCATCACCGAACCCTTCGCGATCAGAGCCCGCTCACGTGAGCGATCTTCTCGTTATAGGGGCGCAAGATCTCATCCGCGTTCTTCTGCGCATCGCGCACGGCCTCGTCCGCCTGCTTCTTGCCGCTTAGCACGGCCTGCGCCTGATCCTCGATGGCCTTGCGCACGGCCACCACATTATAGGTGGAAAGCCAAGGTTGCGCGTACTCGAGCTGCTTCACGGCGATCAGCGCGTCCGGATGCTCGGCCACAAAGGCCTTCATCTCCGGCAGATCATAGCTGCTCTTGCGCGGCGCGAAATAGCCGGTGAACCGGCTCCAGGAGCCCAGGGTCTCCGGCGAGGTCATATAGGTCACGAATTTCCACGCAGCCTTGCGCTGCTCCGGCGTGATGCCCTTGAAGACGATCAGCGAGCCGCCGCCGATCGGCACGGCGTTGCGCACGTTGCGCGGCACGAAGGCGACAGTGTAGGGGAATTTGGCGCCGTTGCGGATGAAGCTCAGGGAGCCCGTGGACAGCATGACCATCGACGCCGTGCCCGCAAAGAAATCCGTCGAGACCTGGTTCGGATCGATAACGCCTTCGGGCATGACCTTGTGCGTGAAGACGAGGTCGTGGAGGAATTGCAGGGCGCCCCGGGTCGAGGGCTGATCGTAATAGACCTCGCCTGGCGCGCTCACGTTGAAGAACTGACCGCCGTTCGACATGGTGAAGGCCTGGGTCAGCCAGCCGAGATAGTCGTAAGACCCCGGCATCTCGAAGCCATAGCGCGTGATCTTGTCGCCCTCGCGCTTGGTGAGCTTGGTCGCGGCCTCGACGAGCTCGGCCCAAGTGGCCGGCGGCTTCGCCGGATCGAGGCCGACCTCCTTGAAGTGGTCCGCGTTGATGTAGACCAGGGGCGTCGAGTTCTGGAACGGAACCGCGTAGATCTTGCCGTTGGCGGTGGCGTTGCCGCGCAGCGCCGGCCAGAAGTCGTCGAGGAAAGTCTTGGGATCGCCGCCGTTCTCGGTCAGCAAGTCGTCGATCGCCTCGATCTCGCCGGAGATCACGAATTCCTGCACGAAGTTCGCGGACATCAGCGTGACCACCGGCGGCTTCCCCGCCTCGACCGCGGCCTGGGTCTTCAGTCGGGTGTCGTCGTAGCTGCCGGTATAGGCGGCGACCACCTCGACATCAGGGCTGGCATCGTTGAACTCCTTGACCAGCCGCGTCATCTCCCGCGCCAACGCGCCTTGCACCGGGACCGGAAAATAGAAATCGATGCTCGTCTTTGCCGATGCGGCGACGCTCGCACTCAGCAGTGCGGCAATGCCGACCGCGCTCAAGGTGATGCGGCTTAGAGATGTCATGGTGTCTCCCCTCTATTTGATGCCGGACAGCACGAAACTGTTGATGAACTGCCGCTGAAAGGCGATGAAACCCGCGAAGAGCGGCAGGCTCACGATGAGCGTGCCCGCGGCGATCAGGCCCCATTCGGCCGCACCCTCGCCGCCGCTCACGAAGCTTGCGAGACCCAGTGTGAGTGTCCGATGGCTCGGTGAGTCGATCACCATCAGCGGCCACAGGAACTCGTTCCAGTGCGCGACCACGCTCACGATCCCGAAGGCGATGAGCGCCGGCTTCGCCAATGGCAGCAGCACGTAGCGCAGCGTCTGAAAGAACGTGCAGCCGTCGATCTCCGCGGCATCCTCGAAGTCGCGGGGGATGCCGCGGAAGGTCTGGCGCATCAGAAAGGTGCCGAAGGCCGAGGCCCAATAGGGCGCCATCACCGCCCAAAGCGTGTCGTAGATCCCGAGCCGCGTCACCGTCTTGAGGTTGGGCACGATCAGCACGGGCGGCACGATCATCAGCTGCAGAAGGAACAGGTAGAAGATCAGATCGCGTCCGGGGAACTGCAGCCGCGCGAAGGCATAACCCGCGAGGCTGATGGTGACGAGCTGCACCGAGAGCGTGCCCGCCACGACCATGAGCGTGTTCGCGTAGTTCAGCGGAAAATCCGCGCTCTCCCAGGCCAGGCGGAAATTCGCGAGCGAGGGCGGCCAGCTGGGCAAGAGCGATGCGATGTCGAGCGCGCCGTAGCTGTCGGGCCGGAGCGAGGCCACGATCATCCAGATGAACGGCGCCGACCACAGGAGCGCAATGGCGCCGACCGCCGCCGCCGCCAGCACCGCTGCCGCCCGACCCGATCTAACCCGCATGGCTCCCGCCGCGCTCGAAGACTCGGATTCCCACGGTGGAGACCGCGAGCAGGGCCACCAGCGTCACCACCGTGGCGGCGGCGGCCTTGCCGCTGTCGTGCAGCTCGGTCGCGGTCTGGAAGATGTAGAACAGCAGCAGGTTGGTGGCGTCGTCGGGTCCGCCCTTGGTCATGACGATGACGTGATCGACGGTGGTGATCGCCTGGATCACCGCGATGACCGCGACGAAAGCGGTGGTGGGCGCAAGCAAGGGCAGCACGACATAGCGCAGCCGGTGCCAGGCGCCGGCACCATCGAGCAGGGCAGCCTCGATCAGTTCCTGAGGAACCGCCTGCAGGGCCGCGATGTAGAAGAGCATGTAATAGCCCGCGTTCTTCCACACCGTCACCATGGCAATCGACGCCAAGGCGGTGTCGGGATTGCCCAGCCAATTGATCGAGAGCGGCACAAGCCGGCCGATGTAATAGTCGATGAGCCCGACGGTCGGCAGAAACATAAACGTCCACAGCGCCGCCGCTCCGATCAGCGGGATGATGGTCGGGAAGAACAACAGTGCGCGAAGCCCGGCCGTGAACCGGGTCGATCGCTGCAGCAGGAGCGCGAAGCCGAGCGCGAGCACGATCGACGGCAGCACCGTCGCCCCGATATAGACGAGATTGTTGAGCGCCGCGGTGGCGAATTTCGGATCTGCGGCGAGCCGCAGGTAATTCCCGAGCCCCGCGAATTCAGCGGTCTTCTCGCCGAGCCGGCGGCCGTATAGCGAGTCCAGGGCGACCGAAGCCACCGGCCAGTAGGTGAAGGCGGCGAGGAATGTCAGCGACGGCAGCAGCAGAAGAAATGGTTTCAACCTTCGCCGCGTCGATGCCGCCAGCATGGGCCTGGCCAGGCGCGAGCTCCACAGCCTAGGAAGGGTATCGGCGGTCACGGTGCGCCGAAGCTAGCGTCCCGATACGACGACAAGGTTTCAGCGGGATGACGCTTATATGTCAGCCGGTCGGAAGCACAGTGCCCGCCCTCGCCGTGGGAACGCCCTCGTGGCGACCAGGCGACTCGCCCAGAATTTAGATTTCCGGTCCTGTTTTCATTGTGTTAGCGTTCCTCCAAACGGCCGTCCGGCACAAGGTTTGGCCGCAACCAACAAATGAGCCACGGGCAGAGGCGAAACAGGGAGCAACCCATGCAAGAGCAAGCGCTGCGCGCGATGATCGCGCGGGTGAAGGACGGCCGGATGTCCCGCCGCGCCTTTGTCCAAAGGATGGTGGCGCTCGGACTGACCGCGCCGATCGCGGGGCTCATGCTGAGCCATTCCGGGGTCGCCTGGGCCCAATCCACGTCAACCTATAAGCCCACCAAGGCGGGTGGTGGCGGCCCACTCAAATTGCTGTATTGGCAGGCGCCGACGCTGCTCAATCCGCACTTCGCGGTCGGCACAAAGGATCAAGCCGCTTGTCGCATCTTCTATGAGCCGCTCGCCGGCTGGGACGCGGACGGCAATCTTGTACCCTTCCTCGCCGCGGAGATTCCGAGCCAACAAAACGGCGGACTTTCCGACGACGGCAAATCCGCGGTTTGGAAACTGAAGCAGGGCGTCAAATGGCATGATGGCCAGCCCTTCACCGCCGACGATGTGGTTTTCAATTGGGAATATGCCGGCGATCCCGCAACCGCGACCTATGACGTCGCGACTTACAAGGACGTCAAAGTCGAGAAGCTCGACGATCACACGATCAAGGTGATTTTTCAGAAGCCGACACCCTTCTGGCCCGACGCCTTCGTAGGCGTGCGCGGCATGATCGTCCCGAAGCACCTGTTCGAGGCTTACAAGGGCGACAAGTCACGCGATGCGCCGGCCAATCTCGCACCCGTGGGGACGGGGCCCTTCAAATTCGTCGACTTCAAGCCGGGAGATCTCGTCCGCGGCGAGATCAATACCGCATACCATGTGCCGAACCGGCCCTCTTTCGACACGGTCGAGGTGAAGGGCGGCGGGGACGCCGTCTCGGCGGCGCGCGCGGTGCTGCAGACCGGCGAATACGACTACGCCTGGAACCTGCAAGTCGAGGACGAGATCCTCAAGAAGCTCGAGGATGGCGGCAAAGGCCGCGTCACGATCGTCGAGGGCGGCAGCATCGAATTCATCCCGATCAATTTCACCGATCCCTGGACCGAAGTCGACGGCGAGAGGTCGAGCCTCAAGACGAAGCACCCGACCCTTTCCGACAAGGCGGTGCGCGACGCGCTCAACCTGCTGGTCGACCGAAGCTCGGTGGAAAAATTCATCTACGGCCGTACGGGCGTGGCGACGGCGAATTTCCTCAACAATCCGACTCGCTTCCGCTCGAAGGCGACGAAGTGGGAATTCAATATCGACAAGGCCAACCAGATCCTCGACGCCGCCGGCTGGAAGCGCGGCTCGGACGGCGTTCGCGAGAAGGATGGCAAGAAGCTGAAATTCGTCTATCAGACCTCGATCAATGCGCCGCGCCAGAAGAACCAGGCGATCGTCAAGCAGGCCTGCGAAAAGGCCGGCATCAGCGTCGAGCTGAAGTCCGTCGCGGCATCGGTGTTCTTCTCGTCGGACGTGGCCAACCCCGACACCTATCCGCATTTCTACACCGATATCGAAATGTACACGACGACGATGACGGAGCCCGACCCAGCCCTGTTCATGAACCAGTACGCGTCATGGGAGGTTGCGACCAAGGAAAACAAGTGGCAGGGCCGCAACGTCACGCGCTGGCGGAACGAGGAGTACGACAAGGCCTATCGAGCGGCCGAGGGCGAGCTCGATCCGGTCAAGCGGGCAGCGCTCTTCATCAAGATGAATGAGCTGGTCATTGGCGACGTGGCGGTCATACCGGTGGTCTATCGACCGTCGGTTTACGGTGTCGCAAACAAGCTGAATGCGCCGCTGAGCGGCTGGGACAACGATACCTACATGCTCTCGGATTGGTATCGCGAGAGCTGACGGTCGCCTCGGCGCCGTCGAGATTCGCCGAGCGGGTGCGCCGATGGGACGTTATCTGCTGCGGCGCCTGTTGATCGCGGTTCCAAGCTTGATCGGCATCAGCATCGTGCTGTTCACGGTGCTGGCGCTGGCGCCTGGCGACCCCTTCGGCGAGCTCGCGAGCAACCCCGCCGTGCCGCCCGAGGTACGCCTCGCGCTCCGCGCCAAGTTCGGCATGGACGACCCCATTCTGCTCCGCTACGTCCACTGGCTCGTGGCGATGTTGCACGGCGACTGGGGATTTTCCTTCGTGAGTCGCGTCGACGTGGACGCACTCATCTGGCAGCGCCTGCCGGCCACGCTCTTCGTGATCGGAACGTCGCAGATCTTGGCGCTGCTGATTGCCTTGCCGGTCGGCGTCTACGCTGCAACACGGCCCTATTCTGTTTTCGACCAGATCGCCAGCACCTTCGCCTTCATCGGCTTTTCGCTGCCGACTTTTTTCACGGGGTTGCTGTTCATCCTGATCTTCAGCATCGATCTTGATTGGCTGCCCTTCGTCTTTCGCTCCGATCTCAGCGCCACGGGCTGGCACTGGTATTGGGAAGAGTTCCGCCAGGCGATCATGCCGATCGCCGTGCTTGGCATGTTCCAGGGCGCGTCCTGGACGCGCTATGTGCGATCCGCCGTGCTCGACGTGATCCGGCTCGACTATGTCACGACGGCGCGCGCCAAGGGCCTGCGCGAAGGGAAAGTAGTCATCCGGCATGTGGTTCGCAACGCGCTGATCCCCGTGGTGACGCTGGTGGCGTTGCAAATGCCGGCAATCTTCGGCGGCGCCATCGTTACCGAGCAGATCTTCCGCGTGCCGGGGATCGGCTCGCTGCTGATCGGCTCGATCCTCGCGAACGACACGCCGGTCATCATGGCCGTCACCTTCGTCTTCTCCTGTCTGGTGATCCTCTTCAACCTGATCGCGGACGTGCTCTATGGCTGGCTCGACCCCCGGATCGCTTACCGCTGAGGCCGGAACCGGCCGGGCGCTCGCCCCGCAGGTCTCGCCGGCACAGGATGCCTGGCGGCGCTTCCGGCGCCATCGCCTGGCCGTGGTCAGCGGCATCGTCCTGCTGGTGATGATCCTGGCGGTGCTGCTGGGCCCGTTGCTCTGGCCGGTGGCGATCAACGACATCGACTTCACGGCCCGATTGCAGACGCCAAATGCCACCCATCCGCTGGGCACCGACGATCTCGGACAGGACGTGCTCGCGCGCATGCTCTACGGCGGGCGTATCTCGCTGTCGGTCGGCCTCGCCGCGATGCTGGTCTCGCTCGTGGTCGGTACGCTGGTGGGCGCGGTCGCCGGCATTTCGCGCGGCAGCGTCGACGCGGCGTTGATGTGGTTGACCGACCTGTTCCTGTCCCTGCCGCAACTGCCGCTGCTGCTGGTGATCACCTATCTGTTTCGCGACCGGCTCAAGGAACTGATGGGAGCGGAAAGCAGCATCTTCATCCTCTTGGTTGCGGTCATCGGCGGCTTCAGCTGGATGCCGGTCGCGCGTCTCGTGAGGGCGCAGTTCCTGTCGCTGCGCGAAAAGGAGTTCGTGGAAGCGGCGCGCGCGCTCGGCGCCTCGACGTTCCGACAAGTCACGCGGCACATTCTGCCCAATGCACTCGGACCCGTCATCGTCGCTGGCACTATCAATGTGGCCGCCGCCATCATCGCTGAATCGACGCTCTCCTTCCTGGGCCTGGGCTTTCCGCCGGACACACCGACTTGGGGACGCCTGCTGTTCGACGCCAAGGACTATCTCGATATCGCGCCGCACTGGGCGCTCTCGGCGGGGGCCGCGATCTTTCTTACGGTGCTCGCGATCAACTTCATCGGGGACGGCTTGCGTGACGTGCTCGACCCGCGCCGAGTCGTGTGATCGCGCCGGTGGCAGCAATCTCTCCTGCCGACGGCGCGTTGCTCGATATCCGAGGGCTGAAGACGCATTTCTCCACCGACGACGGCGTGGTGCAGGCTGTCGATGGTGTCGATCTCAAGATCCTGCGCGGCGAGACGCTGGGCGTGGTCGGCGAGTCCGGCTGCGGCAAGACAGTCACCGCGCTTTCCGTGCTGAAGCTGATCGCCATGCCGCCCGGCCGGATCGCCGCCGGTCAAATTCTCTGGCAGGGCCGCGATCTCGTGCCGCTCGACAGCGCCGCCATGAGCAAGATCCGCAGCAAGGAGATTGCCATCGTCTTTCAGGAACCGATGACCTCGCTCAACCCGGTCTACACCGTGGGTTATCAGATCGCGGAGGTGATCCGTATCCATGAGCGGCTCACCCGCCCCGCGGCGATGGACAGAGCCGTGGAGATGCTCAAGCTCGTGCACATCCCCAATGCCGAGGGCCGGGTCAGAGACTATCCGCACCAATTCTCGGGCGGCATGCGCCAGCGCGTGATGATCGCCATGGCGCTGGCGTGCAATCCGAAGCTGCTGATCGCGGACGAGCCGACCACCGCGCTCGACGTCACCATCCAGGCGCAGATCCTGGACCTCTTGCAGGAGATGAAGTCCCGCCTGGGCATGGCGATGATGCTGATCACCCACGCCATGGGCGTGGTGGCCGAGACCGCGCAGCGCGTCGCGGTCATGTATGCGGGCCTGGTGGTGGAGGAAGCGAGCGTCGAGCAGCTGTTCGAGAGGCCGCGACATCCCTATACACAAGGCCTGATCCGGTCGATTCCGCGCGTCGATAAAACGGCCGGGCGCAAGGCGAGGCTCGAGGCGATCGCAGGGGTGGTTCCCAGCTTGCTGAACCCCGCGCCCGGCTGCCGTTTCGCGCCGCGCTGCCGCTTCGCGAGCGCCATCTGCCTGGAAGCGACGCCGCCGCTCCGCGAGGTGGTGCCCGGCCACAAAGTTGCCTGCGTGCTCGATTGAGCCGGGAGAACGCGGGCGCCGTGACCGATCCCCTGCTCCGCGTCAGCGACCTCGTGAAGAACTATGCGACGAAGGGCGGATTCTTGCGCCGCGCGGGGAAAGTGGTGCGTGCCGTCGATCGCGTCAGCTTCGACGTCGCCGCGGGCGAGACGCTGGGCGTGGTCGGCGAATCCGGCTGCGGCAAGTCCACCACCGGCCGCTGCCTGCTCAGGCTGATCGAGCCGACCTCGGGCACCGTCTGGTTCGACGGCAAGGACGTCATGGCGCTCGACCACCAGGCGCTGCGCTCGCTTCGCCGCGACATGCAGATCATCTTCCAGGACCCCTATGCGTCGCTCGATCCGCGCATGACCGTCGGCGCCATCATTGGCGAGGCCCTGATCATTCACGGTCTCGCGAAGTCCGCGCGCGAGCATCGCGATCGGGTGGTGCAGCTGCTGGAGACGGTCGGGCTGGCGGCCGATCACATGCGCCGCTACCCCCACGAGTTCTCGGGCGGTCAGCGCCAGAGGATCGGCATCGCCCGGGCCCTCGCGGTCGAGCCCAAGCTGCTCGTGTGCGACGAGCCCGTGTCGGCGCTTGACGTCTCCGTGCAAGCGCAGGTGATCAATCTCCTCGAGGATCTGCAACAGCAGTTCAATCTGACCTACGTGTTCATCGCGCACGATCTGTCGGTGGTGGAGCACATCAGCGACCGCGTCGCGGTGATGTATCTTGGCCGCATCGTCGAGATCGCCTCGGCGCAGGAGCTCTACGCCAAGCCGCTGCATCCCTACACCGAGGCGCTGCTGTCGGCGGTGCCGATCCCGGACCCGAAGGCAAAGAAGAATCGGATCCGCCTGCAGGGCGAAGTGCCCAACCCGATCCAGCCGCCGACCGGCTGCCACTTCCATCCGCGATGTCCGATCAGGCAACTGCCGCTATGCGCGACCGAGAAGCCGGAGTTGCGGGCCGGCGCCAACGGACACGCCGTCGCCTGCCACCTAAGAGGCTGAGACCGGAACGCGGCGGGTCGAAAGGTAGTCGCGCTCGGCCGCCTGCCGCGATACGTAGCCGAGGCGGATGTCCTGCTCGACCTCGGCCTTCGGCCGCTCCGCGGGATCGCCGAAGCCGCCGCCGCCTGACGTCTCCAGCCTGATGACGTCGCCGTGCTGCAGGCGCAGATTGTTCACCTTGGAGGGCAGTGCCTGTCGCTCTGCGCCACGGATCAGCGTGAGCGTTCCCGGCATGGCGGGGCCACCGCCGGCGAGACCGAACGGCCGGAACTTGAAGCGCTCGAGGCTCGCGGTGAACAGCGCCTCCGCGCAGTCCACGCGCCATTCGCGGAAAAGACCGAGCCCGCCGCGATGGCGGCCGGCGCCACCGGAATCCGGGATCATGCCGTAGCGCACGATCGAGATATGCCGCTCGCTCTCCACCATCTCGACGGGGATGTTGGCGTTGTTGTGCATGCCCAGGGAATAGGCGTTGGCGCCATCCTCCCGGGGATGACCGCCGCCCCCGCCGATCTCGATCTCCACGAGCACGCGCCGCTCGCCCGACGTGTCGATGGACTGGAAGGTGCAGACATAGCTGACGCCGTAATAGGCCGCGGGGATCCGGTCCGGCACGGCTTTGTGCAGCGCGCCCAGCAGCACGTTCGCCAGCCGATGCGACGTCACCATGCGATGCGCCACCGGCGCGGGATGCCGCGCGTTGACCACCAACCCCTCGGGCGCCACCAGCTTGATCGGACGATAGCAGCCGGCGTTGGGTGCCACCGACTGATCGGCGCAGGCGATGACGGAGTAGCAGACTGCAGACGCGGACGACGCCAGCGTAGCGTTGACCGGGCCGGTCGCCTGGGGACCGCTGCCGGAGAGATCAACGGTCATCTCGTCGCCGCGGATGTCGATCGCCGCGTGGATGCGGATCGGACGGTCATCGATTCCGTCGTCGTCGATGAAGTCCTCGAACGCGTAGCGGCCGTCCGGCATGGCCGCGATCATCGCCCGCATCGCCCGCTCGGAGCTGTCGAGGATTTCCGAGCAGGCCGTGACAAGGGTCGGCGCACCATAGCGCCGGATGAGCGACTGCATTTTCGCCTCGCCGACGGCGAGCGAGGCGAGTTGCGCTTGCAGATCGCCCCAGAATATCTCGGGCTTGCGGACATTCTGCCGCATGAGCGCCAGCACCGCCTCGTTGAGCACGCCGGCCTCATAGAGCTTGAGCGGCGGAATCCTCAGTCCCTCCTGGAAGATCTCCGTCGCCGTCGCGGCATAGCTCCCGGCGGCGAGGCCACCCATGTCGAGGTGATGGCAGAGCGTGCCCACCACCGCGATGCGCTCGCCGTTGGAGAACACCGGCCGAAACGCCAGAAGGTCCGGGAGATGCTGTCCGCCGCAATAGGGATCGTTGGAGATCACGACATCGCCCTCGCGCCACTGGTCGAGCGGGAGGAACCGCCGGACGATCTCCAGAAAGCCGAAGCCCATGGAGTTGAGGTGCTGGGGAATGCGGGCGGACTGCGTGACGTTGAAGCCGTCGCGGTCGAACACCGCCGTCGAATAGTCCAGGAGCTCGCGCACGATGGTCGAGCGGCTGGTGCGCCAGACCGTGACGTCCATCTCGGCCGCGACTGCCGTAAGCGCGCTGCGCAGGATCTCCAGCTCGATCGGCCCGAGCCGATGTTGACCCGAGGTCATGCGCCGCTCCCTTGCCCTGTATCGGGGACCGCGACCAGGGTGCCGCGATCCCCGGGACCGCAGCGCCAGCCCTGCGCGACAAAGACGGTCGTGTACTCTTCCTCGATGATCGCGGGCCCGCGGATTTCCGCGGCGAGAGCGCCCGCGCGGTAGACCGCGGTGTCGCGCCAGGCACCCGAAATGAAGATGGAGCGCCGTGCGATCGCCTCGATGCCACCCGCTCGAGCGCCGCGGACCGTCTCGTGCTGGGGCATTCGGCCGATGGCGCTTCCTCTTAGCGTCACGATCTCCACGGCGTCGCTGCGGTTCGCATAGGAGAACCGCCGCTGGTGCAGCTCATGAAACCGCTCGAGCAGTAGATCGAGCTGCTGGGCGTCCGGGTTCACGTCACCCCAAGGCACCGAGAGTTCGAAGGCCTGGCCATGGTAGCGCATGTCGGCCGAGAGACTGAATGCCCAGCTCTCCCGCGGCAGCCCGTCCTGCTCCAGCATCCGCTCGCTACGACGCCGCAAGTCGCGCGCTGCCTCGGAGAGCCCCGCGAGGCTCTCGGAGGCCGCGTGCAGCACGCGGCTGCGGGCGAGATCGTGCACGATCTCCGAATGCAGCATGCCGTAGGCCGAGAAGGTGCTGGCACCCGGCGGAAACACCACGCGAGCGATGCCGAGCTCCCGCGCCACCGGCAGGGCATGCAGGCCGCCGGCCCCTCCGAAGGACAGCAAGGTGAAATCCCGGGGATCGAGGCCTTTCTCGAACAAGCTCAGGCGAATCGCGGCGGCAAGATTGGTATTGGTCACCGCGAGGATGCCTTCGGCCGCGTGCTCGACATCGAGCGAGAGCGGTCCGGCGACGCGCTCGGCGATCGCGTGCCGCGCCGCCGCCACGTCGAGCGCCATGGCGCCGCCGAGGAAGAATGCCGGATCGAGCCGACCGAGCGCGATATTGGCGTCGGTCACGGTGGGCTCCGTCCCGCCTTGCCCATAGCACGCGGGTCCAGGCCGCGCTCCCGCGCTTCCGGGCCCGACCATGAGCCGGCCGCCGGCGTCGACCGCGGCGATCGATCCGCCGCCCGCGCCGATGGTGCGGATCTCCACCATGGGAAGCCGCACGGGCAATCCGTCCACTTCGCCCTGCGTCACCAGCGAGAGCGCGCCCTCGCGCACCACCGACACGTCGAAGCTCGTACCGCCCATGTCGACACCGACCAGGTTCGGCGCGGCCAGGTCCTGCGCCGACTTGAGCGCGGCGAGCGCGCCCCCGCTCGGTCCCGAGAGCAGGAGGCGCGCGGGATCCCGGCTCGCCGCTTCCACGGTGCAGACGCCGCCGTTCGATTGCATCAACAGCA
>DASZHJ010000160.1:0-2080 GCA_035938015.1 Allostellaceae bacterium | reverse complement strand
GGCGAGATTCTACTCGATCGCGGACCGTAACCGAAAGTGACGGAGGCAAGCCAGTCCGCGGGGGTACCGGCCCTATGAGGTCGTTCTGTCGAAGCGGATCGACTGACAAGATCGATTGAAGGCGCTCGCATCCGGGCGTATAGCCCTCTCATGATGGAACCAGAGCCCGCGAGCGCGGATTGCCCGCGCTGCCTGAAGCCGCACGCGCTCTGCGTCTGCTCGGAGCTGTCGCAGGTCCAGAACCGGACCTCGGTGCTGATCCTGCAGCATCCTCAGGAGCAAGACCGCACGCTCGGCACCGCCCGGCTCGCGACGCTGCAGCTCGAAAACGCCGTGCTCAAGATCGGACTCTCTTGGCCGAGCCTCGCCGCGGCACTCGGCCGTCCCGCGGATCCCAAACGTTGGGCAGTGGTGTACCTAGGCTCCGCCGCGCCCGCCGAACTCGCGCCCGAGCGCGAAGTCCTGGTGCTCGACCGCAAGGGGCAGCCAGTGCCCGATCAGGAAGCGGCGCTGCGGGGGATCGAGGGGATCGTGCTGCTCGATGGCACCTGGAGCCAGGCCAAGACGCTGTGGTGGCGGAATCCCTGGGTGCTGAAAGCGAAGCGCATCGTGCTGAACCCCAGCCGGCCCTCGCGCTATGGCCTGATCCGCCGCGAGCCTCGGCGCGACAGCCTGTCGACGCTCGAGGCCGCCGGCCTGGCGCTGGCCCGGATCGAAGGCAAGCCCGCGATCGAGACCGCGTTGGTCGCAAGCTTCGAGCAGATGCTGGCGCGAGCGCGGAGCGTGGCGCTCGACGCCGACGGCGGCAACGATCGCCGCGCGCGCAAGCCTCCCGGGCAGCGCCGGCGGCGGGTCCGCGCCGGGCGGCGGCCATGACCCAGGCATCAATACACGACGTCACGGCGCTGGTGTTCGACGTGTTCGGCACGGTGGTCGACTGGCGCTCCAGCATCATTCGCGAGCTCGAGGCTTTCGGGCGCGAGCGGCATCTCTCGTCGGATTGGGCGGCGCTAGCGGACGCTTGGCGCGCGGGCTACCAGCCCGCCATGGACCGCGTGCGGAATGGCGAGATCGGCTGGACCGTGCTCGACGACCTCCATCGCGAGACCCTGGAGGCGTTGTTGCCGAAATTCGGGATCGAAGGCCTATCGCAAGCCGAGGTCGTTCACCTCACCCATTCGTGGCACCGCCTCGACCCCTGGCCGGATGCCGTCGCGGGGCTCACGCGCCTGAAGCGCCGCTACATCATCGGCACGCTCTCGAACGGTAATGTGGCGCTCCTGCTCAACGTGGCGAAGCGAGCGGGGCTGCCCTGGGACATGATCTTCTCGGCCGAGCTCGCGCGGCACTACAAGCCCGCGCCCCAGGCTTACCGGAGCGTGCCCAATTTCCTGCGCGTCGAGCCTGCGAAGGTCATGCTGGTCGCCGCTCACAACGGCGATCTGGTGGCCGCGCGAGGCGAGGGCCTCAAGACCGGTTTCGTCGCGCGCCCCACAGAATACGGCCCGCACCAGAGCCGCGACTTCACGGCCGAGCACGATTTCGACGTGGTGGCGCGGGATTTCGTACACCTCGCGGAGCTGATGGGCGCCTGAGCCTCGCTCGACCCCGGTCGCATCCTTCGGCAGCCAGCGCGGCACCGAGCGTCGAGTCAGTAGGCGCCCGCGTACCTCTGCCGGTGCGTAGCGGCGTGCAGGTGATTGATCATCGTGACGAAGTCGAAGACCGGTAGCCCAACCGCGTCCTGCACCGCGCGCGCATAGGGCGGCAGCATCGAGCACTCGAACAGGATCGCGCCGAGATCGGGATGCTCGCGCGCGATATCGCGCACAGTCGAGATCACCTCCGCCTCGACTTGGGTCGCGTCGATGCTGCCTTTCTCGTCGAAGACGGCGGTCTTGAACTCTGGCTGGTCCTGCAGGCCGCGGATGATGAGCGAATTCGCGGTCGCGATCCCCGCGCGCGCCAGGAATTGCGGCGTGAGGTTGCTCGAGTCCGCGGTGATCACGGCGATCGGACGCGCCGGCGCCAAACTTGCGGCGATCAGCGGCAACTGCAGCAGGCTCGACATGCAGACGGG
>DASZHJ010000159.1:0-6449 GCA_035938015.1 Allostellaceae bacterium | reverse complement strand
CCCGCAGCAGTTGGCGATGCTGGCCATCAATCCCCCGACCGCGGCGCTGCTGCTCAGCGAGTATGTCGACCTGAAGCCGGGCGAGTGGGTGGTGCAGAACGCCGCCAATTCCGGTGTCGGGCGGTGGGTGATCGCCTTCGCCAAGACGCGCGGCCTGAAGACCGTCAACATCGTCCGGCGCTTGGAGCTCGTGGCTGAGCTTGAGGAGATCGGCGCGGACGTCGTCGTCGTCGACTCTCCGGACGTCTCGGAAAGGATCAAAGCGGCCGTCGGTCAGGCTGAGCTTCGCCTGGCGCTTGATGGCGTCAGCGGCCCCGCGACGGGCGTGCTGGCAGCGACGCTCTCGCCCCGCGGCACGCTCGTCAGCTTTGCGGCCATGAGCTGGGGTCCGATGTCCATCAGCCCGCTGGACGTTATCTTCAAGCCTCTCACCGTGCGGGGCTTTTTCTTGGGCCACCCGGAATTTGCGGCCAAAGTTGCGCCAACAGTCGTGCAGGCGGCGAAGATGATCGCCTCCGGCCGGCTGCACATACCGGTGGCGGGGACCTACCCCCTCTCCGCCATCAAAAAAGCCATCGCACACGCGCAACGCGGCGGAAAGATTCTTCTGAACGTTGCCGGACCATCCACCTGAAGCGACCGAGGGCGGGTCGCAAAGCGGCCTGCCGATGTTCGGCACCAGGTTCCCTGGCTAGCCGAGGTGAAGATCCCTGGGGTGACTGACGTTGCCGCCGTCCCCGCGCTTCAGTCGATGAAAGACGACCGTGGACAGGATGGTGAGTCCACCGAGGACAAGAAAGGCCTCGTGGAGTCCGGCAATCATCTCGGCCGGGTTCGAGCGCAGGCTCGCGGGAATAAAATAGGCGGTGGCGAGGCCAGCGGCCGCGACGCCGAAACTGATGGACATCTGCTGTGTGGTGCTGGCAATCGAGCTGGCGTTGCTCGTCTGGTGCTCGGTTATGTCGGCATAGACCAGGGTATTCATGCTCGTATATTGCAAGGACGCAAACGCTCCATAGCAGAATGCTAGCAGCACGATGACCCAAATCGGCGTGCCGAGCCCGACGGTTGCGAATGCCGTGAGGAGGAGACCCAGAACGATGGTGTTCGAGATCAGCACGCCGCGGTAACCGACACGGTCCAGAATTCGCGGCATGAGGAATTTCGTGCTCAGGGCCGCGACCGCTTGGGGCATGATGAGCAAGCCCGACTGAACGGGCGTGAATCCGAGCCCGACCTGGTAGAGCAGCGGCAAGAGAAAGGGTACGCCGCCGATGCCGATCCGGGTAAAGAAGCTGCCGCTTACGGCCGCGCTGAACGTGCGGATGCGAAACAGGCTGAGCTGCAGCAAGGGGAAGGGCGTCCGCGTCGCGTGCAGGCCATAGCCCACGATCAGCGTCAGCGACAGCGCCAACAGCCCCAGAATTTCACCGGGGCCCAGCGTATGGTCGCCGAATATCTCCAGCACATAGGACAGCAAGGCGACGCCGGAACCGAAGAGAATGAGGCCGACGATGTCGAGCGGCTTGGAGTCCGGCTCGCGATAGTCCGGCAGGTGCAGATAGACCAATGCCAGACCGACGATTCCGATGGGCAGGTTCACGAAAAATATGAACCGCCAATGAAGGTATCCGACGATCAGACCGCCGACGATGGGTCCCAGCATGGGGCCGATCAGACCCGGAATGGCGACAAAGCTCATGGCGCGGATCAGCTCGGATTTGGCGAAGGTTCGCGCCAGGGTAAGCCGGCCGACCGGGACCATCATGGCTCCGCCGCATCCCTGCAGGACGCGGCAGGCGATGAGCAGATGGATGTCGCTCGAGATGCCGCACAGAAAGGACCCGAGGGTGAAGAGGCCGATCGCGGATGCGAATACCCGGCGGGTGCCAAAGCGGTCGGCCATCCAGCCGCTGATCGGAATGAAAACGGCGAGGCTCAGCGTGTAGCTGGCCAGCACCGATTTCATGCTGAGCGCAGGGATCGCGAGGGCTTGCGCGACGATCGGCACGGCCGTGTTCAGAATCGTCGTATCGAGCGACTCCATGAAAAACGCCACTCCGACCAGCCACGGGAGAAGCTGTTTGCTCGAGACGGACGGCGGATGCGAGGGTGCGCTGATGGGACGCGCTCCGAAGCTGGTTGTCGGATTATGCTTATACGCTGCGGTTGGTGGGCCGGAAGCCGTTGAACCTCGCAATTTGGCAGGGTCGCCAACGTGCCGCGTCGGTGATGGAGATTTAAATGCCCGCTTACTACATCGGTGAGCACAGAGTCTCTGATTTTGCGTTGTTCGACGCTTACCTTGCGAAAGTGGTGCCGATGATCGAGCGCTTCGGCGGCCGCTATCTTACAAAGGCGGGCTCGCACGAGATTTTGGAGGGGGATTGGAAGCCCAATCGGGTGGTCATCATCGAATTTCCCGATATCGCATCGATCAAGAATTGGTACCGGGCACCGGACTATCAGCCGCTCATCGCATTGCGCCGAAGCGCCGCGACCGACGTCATGATCATGCTGGAAGGACTATAAATTCGTGACCTAGGCCGGTGACCATGGTGAGCCTGTCGAACCACGAAGGACGCACCACGTCTGCCCGACCGTACCCGCTGACCTCCGCGCTGCCGAGAGTTGAGAATGCCTGTACGGCTTGCGTGCAAGATCCTGCTCAATGAAGAGAGCGGCATCCCGAGCGAAAATCAGAATTGGCTAAGCAGACCCGATTGTGTGAGCGAAATCAATGAAGGCACACCGGCGATTGGAAGCCAATCCGCCCATTCGAAAGCCAATATCCGGCCGCCCGCGCGCCGTCGGGAAGCGACGCGAGCGCGCCGGGAGCCTGTCGCGCGCCCGATGGGTCTACAATGGCCTCGATCGAAACCGCCCGAGCGCGCGGGCCCGTTCGTGGAGCTGCTGTTTTGCCAGATCGAGCCTCGCCCGTCCGGCGCCGGCGGCGGATCGCCGGGAGTCCCTGGGCACTCGGCCTCTCCGCCCTGGGCATCGTCTTCGGCGACATCGGCACGAGCCCGCTCTATACGCTCAAGACCGTCCTCAGCCTCGCCGGCGACAAGCCCGATCCCGCCGTCATCCTCGGCGTGCTGTCGCTGGTGATCTGGACCCTCGTGGTGGTGACATCGGTCAAGTACGTCGCCTTCGCCATGCGGATCGACAACGACGGCGAGGGCGGCATCCTCGCGCTCATGTCGCTGCTCGGCGTCAAGCGGCGGCATCGCCCCGCCATCGTGGCGGTGGGATTGTTCGGCGCCGCCCTGATCTATGGCGACGGCGCGATCACGCCGGCGATCTCGGTGCTCTCCGCGCTCGAGGGGCTCGATATCGCCACGCCCTCCGTGGCTCCCTATGTGCTCCCCGGCGCCGTGCTGATCCTGGTGGCGCTGTTCGCGATCCAGCCCTTGGGGACGGCGCGCATCGGCCGGGCGTTCGGCCCGATCATGGCGCTCTGGTTCGCGACCATCGGCGCGCTCGGCGTTTGGGGCATCGCGCGCCATCCCGCGGTGCTGGTCGCGCTCGACCCGACCCGCGGCCTCTCCTTTCTCTTCTCGGGCGGCGCCGGCGGCTTTCTGGTGCTCGGCGGCGTGTTCCTGTGCGTCACCGGTGCCGAGGCCCTTTATGCCGACATGGGACATTTCGGCAGGACGCCGATCCGGCTTGCCTGGTCCCTCGTGGTGTTCCCGAGCTTGCTCCTCAATTACGCGGGCCAGGCGGCGCTGGTGCTCGAGGGCGCGCCCACCTCCGACAACATCTTCTACCGGCTCTGTCCCTCGGCGTTGCTGGTGCCGCTGGTGCTGCTCGCCACCATCGCGACCGTCATCGCCAGCCAATCGATCATCACCGGCGCCTTCTCGATGACGCGCCAGGCGATCCAGCTCGGCTGGCTGCCGCGGCTGTCGATCGTGCAGACCTCGGAGATGAGCTACGGGCAGATCTATGTCGGTCCGGTCAACTGGCTCCTGATGATCGTGACGCTCGGGCTGACGATCGGGTTCGCCAAGTCGGACAACCTCGCGGCGGCCTATGGCATCGCGGTCTCCGTGACCATGCTGATGACCTCGGGATTGTTGTTCATCGCGATGCGCGAGGTCTGGCATTGGCGCTTGCCCGCCGCCGGCGCGGTCGCGGGCGCCTTCCTGGTGGTCGACGGAGCCTTCGCCGCGGCGAACCTCGCCAAGATCGCCGACGGCGGCTACGTGCCGCTGCTGCTCGCCGCCGCGGTCTACGGCGTGATGCTGGTGTGGCATCTGGGGGCACAGGCGGTCTCGGCGCGGCTTCAGGACACCGCCATGCCGATCGATGCCTTCATGGCGCGCGTCACGCAAGGGCACATTCCGCGCGTCCCCGGCACCGCCGTGTTCCTGACCCGGACCCAGCGCGACGCGCCGCCGGTGATGGTCTGGCACTTGAAGCACAACCGCTCGCTCCACGAGAAGCTGTTCGTGCTCACCGTCGCGATCGATTTGGTCCCCTGGGTCGACGACGACAAGCGGCTCGCGGTCCAGGAGATCGCGCCCAATTTCTGGCGCGCGACGGCGCGCTTCGGATTCATGGAGCGGCCCGACCTTCCCGCGGTCCTGCAGAAGGCGCACGCCGGGGGCTGCGCGGTCGATCTCGAGGACGTCACCTATTACGTGGCGCACGAGACCGTGGTGCCGCGCGAGGACGGCCGGGGCTTGCCGCGCTGGGTGGAGGCGCTCTTCGCGCTGATGCAGCGCAACTCCGTGCATGTCAGCGATTACTTCAAGCTGCCGCACGACGCCGTCGTCGAGATCGGCCGGGAGGTCTCGGTCTAGCGGCGAGCGCGGTCTTGATCTTCTCGCGCAGGAGGGGTTCCCTTGAGCGCGGTCTTCCCGCGGTCTGGAGGTGCGCCCGTGACAGACACCGAGCAATCGAAACATCTGCACGACCTGGTCTCGATCTGCAGCAGGTTGCCGGCCGTCAGCGTGGATCAGCTGGTGGGCGTCACCCGCATCGTCTCGCATTCGCCCTTCAACGGCCGGGCACCCGTTCACAAGCTGGCCGCGACCCTCGCCTTCAGCGACCAGCAGCTGGTGGCGCTGGTCGACTTCCTGCGGATGCTCGACCTGATCGAGATCCACGACGGCGCGGTCAGGCTCACCGAGCACGGCTCCCGCTTCGCGCGCGCCGGCATGGCCGAGCGCCGGAAGTTCTTCGCCGAGGGGCTCGTGATGCGCATTCCGATCATGCGCCGCCTGGTGGACCAGATCGCCGCGCGGCCGTCGCGCTCGGTGCCGCGCGCGCGGCTCGCCTCCGACCTGGCGCCGAGCCTGAGCGAGGCCGACAGCGAGCGTCTGATCAATCACGTCATCGGCTGGGCCCGCTACGCGGACCTGGTCTCCGTCGACCCCTCGGACGGAACCGTCATGCTCAAGGGCTAGAGAGCGTTCCGGCTGGATGGACTCGGTGCATCCTTCGACTCACGCGCAAGGGCGCGTGGCTCAGGATGAGGGGCGTCGAGTGGTCGCGCAACCACACCCCTCATCCCAGGCGATCAGCGCGCCGGGCCGAGCACGGTCGCGAGCGGCGCGCGGGCGATCCAGGCGGTGTTGTGCGCGGGCGCCTTGATGGCGTCGTAGCCGGCGAGGTAAACCGCATCGCCGTCGCCGGGAAAGGGCGAGGCCGCGGCCGAGCGCACCGCCAGCAACGGCTGCGCGAAGTCGGCGGTGACCTCGTGCAGGTCGTAGTGCCCGTCGGGCCAGCGCACCAGATACCAGGCGCCGCTCTCGGCCTGGCCGTAGCCGGCCTCGAACACGCGGTGTCCCGCGGGGATCGGCGTCTTGCGGGGGATGAAGGCCTGGAGGCCGATCAGCAATGCCTCGCCGCGTTGGGGATCGCGCACGCGCGCCATGTCGTTATAGGCCGCGATCACGTAACCGGGCCGCATGCCCCAGGCGCGCGCCAGGACATCGTCGAAGTCGAGCTCGCTCGCCTCGCTGCCGTCGCGGGGATCGACGCGCACCAGGCGCGGTGCGTTTCCCTCGACCGCCGCCAGCAACGCCTCGCCGCCGGCCGCCGTGCGGACCGCGGTCAGGCCGCGCAGCGCGGTCTCGGAATGGCCGGGCCGCGGATTGGTGTAGAGGGCGCGCCAGCGCGGTGCCGGCCCGTCGATCCGCTCATAGATCTGCTGGCCGACTGCGGCATAGAGCCGGCCGTTCGCCTCGGCAAAGCTGCTGACGCGGAGCCGGCCCTCAAGGCCGGAGAACGCGGTCGAGACTGCCGACGCGTCGAGCTCAGGCGCGGGGCGCCAGCGAATCCGGCCGGGCGCGGCGGGATCGTAGCTGCCGGCACAGATGCCGCGCGGCATCTCGCCCGCGAACACCAGATCGACGCCGGTCGCGCGGTCGCGGTGCGTGGCGAAGCTGCGGATCTGCGGCAGGAAATCGGGGTCCGGCCGATCTTGCGTGAGGGTGACG
>DASZHJ010000158.1:0-3725 GCA_035938015.1 Allostellaceae bacterium | reverse complement strand
AAGAGCGTATCCTCGACCGGGATCAAGTACGCGCCAGCGAGATCTACTACGATCTGCTGCGCGCGCAGCGGCCGCTGACGGAGATGCTGGCGGAGATCGTCAGGATCCATGCGCCCTACACCCACGTGCCCTATCACGAGCGGATCGACGACGGGTTCGTCAATTTCGTCAACAACGACCACTGTCTGCTGAGCGCGCGCGCGACGCTGAACCTCGCGGCCCTGCTCGACGGCCCGCGAGCGGGACTGCCGATGGCGCAGACGATCTGGTACGTGCCCACGGCGCTCGACATCTGGAATCAGAAGATCGCAAAGGCGCCGGGGCATTACGCCCGCGGGTTCAAGATGCCGCCGGGTCCGCCGCCGGCGCCGGTGGTCTACTGGCCCGATCAGGAGCCGATCAAGGAGGCCGGCACGCTGAGGGAGCGGCTGGAGCGGTGGCTGACGCTGGTGCATCGCGGCCAGGTGCTCGAGGCCTATCGAATCTTCCTCGGCCTTGTCGAGGAGGCGCCCCATCGGCATGAGGTCCTGGCGGAGTTGGTGTTCGCCGGCCTAATCGATGTGCAGGACCGCAGCCTCAACAACCGGTCCTATACGACGGGGCACAAGGCGTTCCGCGCGCGGGCGACCGTCGAGCTCGGGACAGCGATCGGTTGGCCGGCAGCGCACGACGTCGTCTATGCGGGTGCGCTCGACATGGCGGTCGGACCGCGCTGGTACTCGACCTACGAAATGGCCTGCAATGCGATCACGGTCTACATCGAGGGCGCGCACATCTCGGCGATTCCCTACAGCGGCACGGCGCCGCGCGAGCGCGCGTTGCTGTCGAACAGCGGCGCATTGACGGAGACGGAGAGTGCGGCGCTCGTGGAAGTCCTGCTGCATGGGTCGGAGCCGGCTCATGTCGAGCGCATCAGCGCGCTGCTCCTCGCGGGCAAGAGTCCGCGCCGGATCCTCGACGTGATCCAAGTCGCCGCCGCCGAGGTGATCCTGGCGACGGAGACCGACACCAACTTTTCGCTGCCGCAGCACTGCTCCGAATATTGCAGCACGCTTGGCTGGTTCTACGACCATTTCGAGCATCCGCAGCGTCTGAAGCTGCTCTTCGTGGCGGCGGCCTACGTCAATCAGGCCGCCTGGCACCAGGCGCGCACCGGCGACCTCCGCTGGGCCGCGATCAAGCCGCCGGCCGGCGCCGATCGGATGACCGGCGAGGAGATCCTTGACCGCATGGAAGCGGCGATCGTCGCGCTCGATGGACCGCAGAGCGTCGCATGGACCCAGGCTTATCTCGATGGCGGCGCCGATCGCTTGCGCCTTGTCCGGCGGATGGCGGTGGTCGCGGCCAGCATCGGCAACGATCCGCACAACCAAGAGATCGCCCAGTGCTTGCTGCACGACCACGGCCAGAGCACCGCGGTCAACCGCGACCGGCTCCTGCTTGCCTGCGCCCAGCACACCGCGAGGCACCGCAAGTACGGCGATTTCTTGGAGGCGGCGCGCCGGTTTGACGCGTCTACGAGGCTGAACTAGCTGATACCGGCAAGGCCCGTCGCTGGCGCCGGGCGACGGCTTCCCTTAGACTCCGAACCCCATGATCCGACTGCTCGTTTGCGCCATCGTGGCGGCCGCCATAAGCCTCGTGCCCGCTCTCGCGCAAACCGCGCCGACGAGCCGCGAGGCGATCCGGCTTTCCTTCGCGCCCATCGTGAAGCAGGCAGCACCGGCGGTGGTGAACGTGTTCTCTCGCCGGGTCGTGCGCACCAGCGCCTCGCCCTTCGCCGACGATCCGTTCTTCCGCCGCTTCTTCGGCGACCGCGCCCCCTTCGGACTGCCGCAGGAGCGCGTGCAGAACTCGCTGGGCTCGGGCGTGATCATCGATCCCGATGGTCTCATCGTCACCAACCACCACGTGATCCAGGACTCGCAGGAGATCACCGTGGTGCTGTCGGACCGCCGCGAGTTCGAGGCGCGGGTGCTGCGATCGGACGAGCGCACCGACCTCGCGGTGCTCAAGATCGACCCCAAAGACGAGCGCCTGCCGACGCTGGAGATCGGCGACAGCGACGCCCTTCAGGTCGGCGATCTCGTGCTCGCGGTCGGCAATCCCTTTGGCGTCGGTCAGACCGTGACCAGCGGCATCGTCTCGGGCCTGGCGCGCACTGCGATCGGCATCAGCGATTTCCGCTCCTTCATCCAGACCGACGCCGCGATCAATCCCGGCAACTCCGGCGGCGCCCTCGTGGACGTCGACGGCAAGCTGGTCGGCATCAACACCGCGATCTACTCGCGCTCGGGCGGCTCGATCGGGCTGGGCTTCGCGATCCCGACCTCGATGGTGCGCGCGGTGGTGGAGGGCGCCAGAACGGGCAAGCCGATCGCGCGCGCCTGGCTCGGCGCCACCGGCCAGCCCGTGACAGCGGAGATCGCCCAGGCGACCGGCCTCGACCGACCCCGCGGCGTGCTGGTGAAGGAGGTCGCGGCGAACAGCCCCGCCGCCCAGGCGGGCGTCCGCGCCGGCGACGTCATCATTGGGATCGCGGGGCACGATGTCGACGACCCCGAGGACTTGCGCTTTCGGGTCGCAACTCTGCCCGTGAGCGCCCCGGTACAGCTCGTGTTCTGGCGCTCGGGCAAACAGCAGGAGGCGAGCGCCACCCTCGTGACGCCGCCCGAGATCCCCGCACGCGACACCCAGACCCTGGAAGGCCACCACCCGCTTACGGGCGTTACCGTCTCGAACCTCAATCCCGCGCTCGACGAGGAGCTCTCGCTCGACATGGCTCAGCGCGGCGTGGTCATCGAGGACGTGCGGGACGGCAGCTACGCCCAGCGCATCGGCCTGCAGAAGGGCGATGTGCTCGTCAGTCTGAACGGCAAGCCGCTCCCTAACGTGGCGTCGCTGAGGCAGGTGGTGACCGCCGCGACCTCGCCGTGGTCGCTCTCGGTCAAGCGAGGCAATCAGACGCTCTCCGTCACCGTTCGGGGCTGATGAGCCTGTTCGAGGATCAAGCCCCCCGCCCGCTCGCCGACCGGCTCCGTCCGCAGCGCTTGTCGGAGGTCGTGGGTCAGGACCATCTGCTCCGCGACGACGCGCCGATCGGGCGCATGGTGGCGCAGCGTCGTCTCGCCTCGATGATCCTCTGGGGCCCGCCGGGCTGCGGCAAGACCACCATCGCGCGGCTGCTCGCGGACGCCACATCGATGCACTTCGAGCCGCTGTCCGCGGTGTTCTCGGGCGTCGCGGAGCTGCGCAAGGTGTTCGAGGCCGCCAAGAAGCGCCGCCTCGGCGGCCAGGGAACGCTGCTCTTCATCGACGAGATCCACCGCTTCAACCGCGCCCAGCAAGACGGGTTCCTGCCCTATGTCGAGGACGGCACCATCACGCTGATCGGCGCCACCACGGAAAACCCGTCCTTCGAGCTCAACGGCGCGCTGCTGTCGCGCGCGCAGGTGTTCGTGCTGCGGCGGCTCGACGACGCGGCGCTCCAGACCCTGCTCGAGCGCGCGGAGCAGGCGATCGGCCACCCCCTGCCCCTTGATGCCGGCGGCCGCGAGGCGTTGCGCGCCATCGCCGACGGCGATGGCCGCTATCTCATCAACATGGTGGAAGAGCTCGCGGCCTTCCCGCCGACGGCTGCGCTCGATGCCGCCGGCGTAACCGCCGCGGTACAGCGCCGCGCGCCCCTCTACGACAAGGCGCAGGAGGGCCACTACAACCTGATC
>DASZHJ010000157.1:0-18307 GCA_035938015.1 Allostellaceae bacterium | reverse complement strand
ATGATGCGTCCCTCGGGCTTGTCGAAGACGAGATCGCTGTCCTTGACCGGCGCCAGCTCGCTCATCAGCGGCACGTCCTCGGTGCCCGGCACGAACTGCTGCGCGCGCACCGGCGCGAGGCTGAGCGCAAGCGCGGCAAGCAGCAGCGCGACGGAGAGCAACAGGCGCCGAGACATTGGCAAAGCCTATCTCCCGGCCTCGCCCGACGCAACGCCGCGGAGGAACCGAGCCGCCGCGCTCAGAAATCCCGGGCGCCGAAGCGGGCGAAGTCGCCGGAGATGCCAGGGTCTATGTGCTTGGCCGCGAGCACGTCGGCGTCGGCGCCCGCAGCGTCGCCCTTGATGCGCTTGGCTTCGCCTCGGCCATAGAGCGCGCTCGCGAGCTGAGGCGAGAGCTTCAAGGCGGCGTCATAGTCGGCGATGGCGAGGTCGAGCCGCCGCATCTTGAGGTAGGCGAGACCGCGGCTATCCAGTGTCGTGGCGTTGGCGGGCTTGATCCGCAGGGATTCGGTGCAGTCGGTTACGGCCTCTTGCAGGCGGCCCACGATGGCGCGATCACGGCAGCGGTTGCCGAGCGCCTCCGCATCGCCGGGCTGCAGCCGAACCACCTGATCCCAATCGGAGACCGAGCGGTCATACTGGCCGAGCGCGCGATGAGCGTTGGCGCGGGTGGTGTAAGCATCGGCGAAGGTCGGATTGAGTTTGATCGCCTGGTCGTAGTCGGCGATGGCGCGCTCGTAGTCGCCTTTCACCAGGAAAGCGTTGCCGCGATTGTAGAAGGCCGGCGCCTGATCGGGCGCCAGCTTGATCGAGCGGTCGAAATCCTCGATCGAGCGGTCGTAGTCGCCCTTGGCGTAAAAGGCGATGCCGCGGTTGAGCGCGGCGTCGGCGGCATCGTCGGGGCTCAGCTTCAGGACCCGGCTGAAATCCTCGATCGCTCGGTCGTAGTCGGCCTTGTCCCGGTAGGCGAGGCCGCGGTCCTTGATCGCCGCGACCGTCCCCGGCTCGAGCTCGATCGTCTTGCTGAAGTCGTCGATCGCGCGATCGTAAAGCCGCTGATTGCGGTAGGCGATGCCGCGGTCGCGATAGGCCGACGCATTGCCCGGGTCGAGCTTGATGGTCTGCGTGAAGTCCTCGACGGCCCGGTCGTACTGGCCCTTCCCATAGTAGGCGAAGCCGCGACTGAAGAGCGCGCCCGCGTTGCCGACATCGAGCTTGATGGCGCGGTCGAGATCCTCGATCGCGCGGTCGTATTGCCCCATGTCGCTCAGCGTCTTGCCCCGGCTGACGAGCGCGTCGACGTTGTTCGCCTGGAGCTTGATCGCTCGGCTGTAGTCGTCGAGCGCGCGCTCGCGTTTGCCGCTGCGCTCGTAAGCGACGCCGCGGTTGTAGACGAGGGTCGCATTGTTGGCGTCCAGCGTGACCGCGCGGTCGTAGTCGGCGATGGCGCCGTCGTATTGGCCGAGCGCCGTGCGGGCGTTGCCGCGACCCTCGAAGGCGAAGCCGTCGGAGCCGTCGAGCTTGATCGCCTGATCATAATCTTGGGCCGCGCGGTCGTACTGGCCCTTGGTGTAGTAGACGGAGCCGCGCCCGTCATAGGCCGTGGGCTCGTTCGGATCGAGCGTGATCGCCTGGTCGTAGTCCTCGATCGCGTGGTCGTAATCGCCTTTGCGGTAGCGCGCGTTGCCGCGGTTGTTGAACGCGAGCGCGCGGTCCCTGCCGGTGCCGCCGGGGGCCTCGATGATGGCGGTGCAGCCGGCGATGCTGGTGTCGGGGTCGGCGTTCCGACAGCGCGGCCAGTTGTCGCGGCCCTGCGCCAAGGCCGCGCCCGCAAAGCCGAGCGTCACCACCGCGACCCCTGCCCAGATGCTCGCTCTCATTGGAGCGTCCTCAACGCTGTCGTTTCACGCAATAGAATGTCGAGCGGTTGCTCTGCACGATGCGGCGAATGCCGCTCCCGCAATCGCAGCCTGGGCAGGGCTCGCCCTCTCGACCGTAGACCGCCCATTGCTGCTGGAAGTATCCCAGCTCGCCCGAGGCTTGGACATAATTGCGCAGCGACGAGCCGCCGGCGGCAATGGCGCGCTCGAGCACCTCGCGGATCGCCAGCACCAGCCGGCGCGCGCGCGCGAGGGTGACGGTGCGCGCGAGCCGCCGGGGCGAGAGGCCCGCGTGGTAGAGCACCTCGGAGACATAGATATTGCCGAGCCCGGCGACCACCTGTTGGTCGAGCAGCGCCGCCTTCAAGGGCGTGCGCTTGCCCGAGAGGGCCGCCGCCAGCATCTCGCCGGTGAAGCCGGGATCGAGCGGCTCCGGCCCCAGCTCGCGCAGCAGCGGATGGCTCGACAAGGCACCCTTGCGGACATAATCCAGCACGCCGAAGCGGCGCTGGTCGTTGAAGCGGACGCGCGTGCCGTCGTCGAGCGTGAAGACCACGTGGTCATGCAGCTCCCGCGGCGCCTCGTCGCGGGCATCGATCACCAAGAGGCGGCCGGACATGCCCAGGTGCAGCAAGAGAACGCCGTCGTCATCGAGGCGGATCAGGATGTATTTGGCGCGGCGCGCGACCTCCGCGATCTCGCGGCCCTCGACTTTCCGCCGCAGACCCCGCGGGATCGGCCAGCGCAGGTCGGCGCGGTGCAGGTCGAGTCGGGCGATGCGCCGGCCCGTCATCCGGCTGGCGAGGCCTCGCACGACGGTTTCGACTTCGGGAAGCTCGGGCATGGCGCTGTGCGGCGGGTATCCGGGTGGAGGCCTGATCCGGTGCCACCATATCAAGGCCGCGAGGCGAACTCACGCAGTCGATACTCCCGCCAGATCAGCCACATGACCGCCAGGTCGAACACCGTGAGCGCAACCAGGCCGAGGCTGTGCGTCAGGCTGAAGCGATAGACTTGATAGAGGATGAAGGCGCCGAACACCGCGAGCGCTGCCGGATAGGCCCAGCTGCGATTGCGCAGTAGACCGATCACCAGAAAGATCTTCACGGCACCGTGGCTCAAGAGATAGAGCGCGGCAAAGTGCTGGCTGCTGACGGAGATCCGCTGGACCGCGCTCAGCAGGGTGTTGGCGACGAAGTCGTTCGGATCCTCCCCCATCTCGTCCTGCGTCACGGTCGCAACGACTTGCAGGATGAACGCGGGGCTCGTCAGCAGGAGCGCGATGCCGCCGATGATCTCGAAAACGGCGTGTACGCCCTTGAGCCAGATGCTTACGTAGAAGAAGCGGTCGAGGGTCTTGTGCGCCCCGGCGTCCCGCCTGAGCGGCATGTGAGCTGTCTCCATATTGGCGCAAGGCGCCTTCTTGCAGTTTCCCCGCGGCTTCGGTGCCTGGTTGACCCCGAGTGGCGCTCCCTTGGGGGGAGCGCTATGGTGCCGTCATGCCGACCCCCGAGACAAGCGGCGAGACCGATTTCGGCTTCGATCGCGTATCCGTGGAGGAAAAGCCGCGCTTGGTGCGCCGCGTCTTCGATGCGGTGGCGCCGCGCTACGACCTCATGAACGATCTCATGAGCGCTGGCGTCCATCGGCTCTGGAAATCCCAGATGATCCGCCGGCTCAACCCGCGCCCAGGCCAGCTCTTGCTCGACGTGGCCGGCGGCACCGGCGACATCGCCGAGCGGTTCGTGGCCACGTCCGGCGCCAGCGCGGTCGTCTGCGACGTCAACCAGTCGATGCTCCAGACCGGCCGGGACCGGGCCATCGACCGCGGACGCGTCGCCGAAATCGCATGGCTCTGTGGCGACGCCGAGGCGCTTCCCGTGGTCAGCCGCAGCGTCGATGCCGTCACCATCGCCTTTGGGCTCAGGAACGTCACACGCATGGAGGCGGCGCTCGCGGAGATGCGGCGCGTGCTCAAGCCTGGCGGCCGTTTCCTGTGCCTGGAGTTCAGTCCGGTGAGCGTGCCGGTGCTCGGCCGGCTCTACGATCTCTATTCCTTCAACGTGCTGCCGCGGATCGGTGCGGTCGTGACGGGGGACCGCGAGGCCTACCAGTACTTGGTCGAAAGCATCCGCCGCTTCCCGGACCAACAGGCGCTTGCGCGGCGCATGGAAGCCGCGGGCTTCGAGCAGGTGACGGTCCGCAGCCTCTCCGGCGGTATTGCGGCGCTGCATTCGGGTTGGCGGCTCTGAGGGCGGATGCTCCGGCTTCTGCGCGCCGGCCGCAACCTCGCCCGGCTCAGCCAGATTGCGCTGACGCTCGCGCGCCACGACGCGCTCTTTCCGCTCGAAGGTGTGGCGGGCATGGCCCCCATCCTGGCGCTGGCGAGGCTCGCGCGTCGGCGCTCGCCGGCACCCAACCGGCCCGGCGAGCGCTTGGCCGCGGCGCTTCAGGCGCTCGGCCCCAGCTTCATTAAGCTCGGCCAAGCGTTCTCCACGCGCGCGGACCTGGTGGGCGAGGATATCGCCACCGATCTTTCGGCCTTGCAGGACAGGCTGCCGCCATTTCCGAGCGCGGAGGCGCGCGCCACGATCGCGGCCGAGCTCGGCGCGCCCCTCGAGAGCCTGTTCGAGAGCTTCGAGGATACGCCGATTGCCGCGGCGTCCATCGCCCAGGTGCATCTGGCGACGAGCTCGGAAGGTCGGCCAGTCGCCGTCAAGGTGCTGCGGCCGGGCATCAAAGCGGCCTTTACGCGCGATCTCGACCTCTTTCTGTGGATCGCGGATCTGGTGGAACGCACTCAGCCCTCGCTCCGCCGACTGAAACCCACCGCGGTCGTGAACACGTTTGCGGAGACCGTGTGGCTCGAGATGGATTTGCGTTCCGAGGCGGCGGCGGCATCGGAGCTCCGGCATAACCTCGAAGGCGATCCGGATTTCCGCGTGCCGGATGTCGACTGGCAACGCACCAGCCGGCAGGTGATGACCTCCGAGCGCGTCTCCGGCATCCCCATCGACGAGCGCGAGCGCTTGATCGCGGCGGGGCACGAGCCGCGTGCGATTCTGGAGAAGGCGGCCAACGCTTTCTTCAAGCAGGTGTTTCGCGACGGCTTCTTCCACGCCGACCTGCATCCGGGAAATCTCTTTGTCGCCGAGGACGGCGCCATCGTGGCGGTGGATTTCGGCATCATGGGGCGGCTCGATCGCAAGACCCGGTTCTACCTCGCCGATATGCTGCTGGGATTCCTAACCGGCGATTACCGACGGGTGGCGGAGGTGCATTTCACCGCCGGCTACGTGCCGCCGCGGCAATCGCTCGAGGCCTTCGCGCAGGCCTGCCGCTCCATCGGCGAGCCGATCCTGGAGCGGCCGCTGCACGAGATATCGCTCGCGCGACTCTTGGCGCAGCTCTTCGAGGTGACCGAGCGATTCGAGATGGAGACTCAGCCGCAGCTCCTGCTGCTGCAGAAGACCATGTTGGTCGCCGAGGGTGTCGGACGGCGCCTCGACCCCACGGTGAACATGTGGACGCTCGCGCGCCCGATGATCGAGGAGTGGATGCGCGAAAACCGCGGTCTCGAGGCCCGGACGGCCGATGCAATCGCCGGCGCTGCGGGGCTCCTGGAGCGGCTTCCCGCGCTAGTGCACAACCTCGAGCGCATGGTGTCGGTCGTCGTGAGCGAAGGCCTGCAGCTCGACGATGAGGCGATCGGGGCGCTGCGCGAGCGGCGCGAGGCCGCGCTCCTGATATCGGTGCCGATCTGGCTCATTGCGCTGGCCTTGCTGGCGATAGCGGCGGCGTTATGGTAGGGGTGAGGCCCGATTAAGCCCTGGACCGGAGGTCCCGGTGACACTCCAGAACCGGCGCATTCTGCTGATTATTTCCGGTGGCATCGCCGCTTATAAGAGCCTCGATCTGATCCGTCGGCTGCGCGAGCGGAGCGCCACGGTACGCTGCATCCTGACTTCGGGCGCGCAACAGTTCATCACGCCGCTGGCGGCCGCCTCGCTCTCCGGAAATCCGGCGCACACCGATCTCTTTTCGCTCACGCAAGAGAGCGAAATGGGACACTTGCGGCTGGCGCAGGAGTCCGATCTGGTGGTGGTGGCGCCGGCGACGGCGGACATCCTCGCCAAGATGGCGGGCGGTCTTGCCGATGACCTTGCCGCCGCGACACTGCTCGCGACCGACAAGCCGATACTGGTGGCGCCCGCCATGAACTGGCGCATGTGGCAGCACGCGGCGACCCGAGCCAATCTGGCGCTGTTGCGCGAGCGCGGCACGCATCAGGTCGGCCCCAATTCGGGCGCGCTCGCCGAGGGCGAGACGGGCCCGGGCCGCATGGCCGAGCCGCTGGAGATCGTGGCTGCCGTCGAGGCTCTCTTCCTCGAGAGCGCCCGGCTCAAGGGCCGCCGTGCGCTGGTCACCAGCGGTCCCACCCACGAGCCCATCGATCCCGTGCGCTACATCGCCAATCATTCCTCGGGCAAGCAGGGACATGCGATCGCGGCGGCGCTCGCGCGCCAGGGCGCCGAGACCGTCCTGGTGGCGGGTCCGACCCGCGAGCCCGATCCGCCGGGCGTGCGTGTGGTCCATGTGGTGACGGCGCGCGAGATGCTCTCGGCATGCGAGGCGGCGCTGCCGGCGGACGTCGCGGTTTGCGCGGCGGCGGTGGCGGACTGGCGCGTGGAGATGGCATCGCAGAAGCTCAAGAAGCAGAAGGGCGCGCCGCCCACGCTCTCACTGGTGGAGAACCCCGACATACTCGCGAGCCTTGCCCATGCCGGCAACCTCCGGCCGCGCCTGGTGGTGGGATTCGCCGCCGAGACTGAGAACCTGATCGAGAATGCCAAGGCGAAGCGCCAGAAAAAAGGCAGCGACTGGATCCTTGCGAACGACGTCTCGGCCGCCGCGGGCACCTTCGGCGGCGATATGAACACGGTGCATTTGGTGGACACCTCGAGCGTCGAGAATTGGCCGCCGCTCAGCAAGCGCGACCTCGCGGATCGTCTGGCACGCCGGATCGCGGATTTCTTGTCGACCAAGGATGCCGCGGAATGACCGCGCCACGCCCAGGGGTGCCGGTCGCGGTGATGGTGCTGGCGAATGGCGAGGGCAACCCTTTGCCGGCTTATGCAAGCGCCGGCGCCGCCGGCATGGACCTGGTCGCCGCGCTCGAGGCGCCGCTCACGCTGAAGCCCGGTGAGCGCGCCGCCGTGCCGACCGGCATCGCGCTGGCGCTCCCCACGGGCTACGAGGCCCAGATCCGGCCGCGCTCCGGACTGGCCCTGCGCCACGGGCTCATGGTGCTCAACAGTCCCGGCACCATCGATGCCGACTATCGCGGCGAGATCCAAGTCATCCTGGCGAATCTCGGCGCCGCGCCGGTGACGCTGGCGCGCGGCGAGCGGGTGGCGCAACTGGTGCTGGCGCCGGTTTCCCGCATCGCCTGGGCGCCGGTTGAAGCGCTGCCGGCGAGTGGGCGCGGCGAAAGCGGCTTCGGCTCCACGGGCCGCTGATCCCCGTGCTGCGGCTCAGCAAGAAGCTCCTGTTTGCGATCGAGGCCGTGCTGGATATTGCCTACAACGCTGGGGCGCTGCCGGTGCAGTCGACTGAGATCACGGGTCGCCAGGGCATCCCGCGGCGCTATCTCGAGCCGGTGCTGCAGCAGCTCGTGCGGGCGGGTATCCTGACCGGCGTGCGCGGGCCGCGTGGCGGGTACCGATTGGCGCGCGAGCGCCGGCGCATCACCGTGGGCGAGATCGTACGCGTGGTGCAGGCGCTCGAGCGCGGCGAGGACGCGGTCGCGCGCGATTCCGGCCCCGAGCTCGGGATCAAGGTGGTGCGGCCGCTTTGGCAGGAGTTGCGGGACGAGGTCATGACGCGTCTGGACACCGTCACCATCGAGGACCTCTGCCTGCGCGCCCACAGAGCCGGCATCGCCGGCGAGTTCGGCGCCAAGCTCGATTTCACGATCTGACCGCCCCGGAGCGGGCGCAACCTGAGGACACCCATCATGGCCCAGCCCAAGCCGTCGAAACCGGACGCGATGCAGGCGGAATTCCGCGGCCACGTCTACGACAGCATCGTCGAGACCATCGGAGCGACGCCGCTGGTGCGCTTGAAGCGCATCGCCGCGGCGCATGGCGTCAAGGCCAACATCCTCGGCAAGTGCGAGTTCTTCAACCCGCTCGATTCGGTCAAGGACCGCATCGGCGTCGCCATGGTCGAGGCGGCGGAGCGCGCGGGCCGGATTCGCGCCGAGACGGTGCTGGTCGAGCCGACCTCAGGCAATACCGGGATCGCGCTCGCCTTCGTCTGCGCCGCCAAGGGCTACCGGCTCGTCCTCACGATGCCCGACAGCATGTCGGTGGAGCGGCGCAAGATGCTGAAATTCCTGGGTGCCGAGCTGGAGCTCACGCCGGCGGCGCAGGGCATGAAGGGGGCGATTGCGCGCGCGGAGGAACTCGTGCGCTCGCTCCCCGATGCCTTCATCCCCCAGCAGTTCCAGAATCCCGCCAATCCCGAGATTCACCGCCGCACCACCGCGGAGGAGATCTGGAACGATACCGGCGGCACGGTCGATGTCGTCGTGAGCGGCGTCGGCACCGGCGGCACGCTCACCGGCGTGGGCTCGGTTCTGAAGGCGCGCAAGCCGTCCGTGCGCATGATCGCGGTCGAGCCCGAGGACAGCGCCGTGCTGTCGGGCGGCCCGCCCGGCCCGCACAAGATCCAGGGCATCGGCGCCGGATTCATTCCGGCGATCCTCGACACCAAGCTCATCGACGAGATCGTGCGGATCGGCAACGACACCGCGATCAAGACCTCGCGCGAGCTCGCGAGGCTCGAGGGCATGCCGGTCGGTATCTCCGCCGGCGCGGCGCTCGCCGCCGCGCTCGAGATCGGCCAACGGCCTGATATGGCGGGCAAATGCGTCGTCGTCGTGCTCCCCGATTTCGCCGAGCGCTATCTTTCGACGGGGTTGTTCGAGGGCTTCTGACCGCGCCTTTCCGTGACGGAACCATGGATTTCACCGAAGCGCAGTTTCAACGGTACGCGCGCCATCTGATCCTCGACGAGGTCGGCGAGGACGGGCAGGCGAAGCTGATGGCGGCGCGCGTCCTGGTGGTGGGCGCGGGCGGACTCGGCTCGCCGCTGCTCCTTTATCTCGGCGCCGCCGGCGTGGGCACGCTCGGCATCGTCGACGACGATGTCGTCGACCTCTCGAATCTGCAGCGCCAGATCGTGCACCCGACCTCGCGCATCGGCGCGCCCAAGGTCGAGAGCGCGCAGGCGACGCTCGCGGCCCTCAATCCGGAAGTCCGAGTCGAGACTCATGGCGCGCGTCTAAATGCCTCTAATGTAGATACGCTCGTCGGCGCCTACGATCTCGTGGCCGACGGCAGCGACAATTTCGAGACGCGCTATCTCCTGAACGACGCCTGCTTTCGGCTGGGCCGGCCGCTCATCGCGGCCTCGCTCGCGCCCTTCGACGGCCAGCTCTCGACCTTCAAGGCGCATCTGGGACCGCCGCACCCCTGCTACCGATGTCTTTTCCGCGAGGCGCCGCCGCCGGATCTGATCCCGCGCTGCGAAACCGCGGGCATCTTGGGCGCGGTCGCCGGCGTCATGGGCACGCTGCAGGCGACCGAGGTGCTGAAGGAATTGCTGGGGATCGGCGAGTCATTGAGCGGGACCTTGCTGCTCTACGATGCCTTGGGCGTGCGCTTCCAACGAGTGCGCATCCCGCGCGACCCCGCTTGCCCGACCTGCGGCATTCGAAACAACCGGAACTAGTCGGTCTCTGACCGCTCGGCTATCCTTCTCCTCGCAGAAGGCAGCGGGGAAAGCACCTTGGTTAAGCGGATCGCGGGCGCCCTCGTGGCGCTCGTCGTGGTTGTGGCCGCGGGCTTAACGATCAAATAGCGCACGCTGCCGCGCCTGCGCGCGTCGAAGCGCTCAGGAGCTCATGCATGCGCTGGTGATGAGGCCTGCCGCCACGGCCGCGAAGGCCAGATACCAGGCCGCCGCGAGATCGCCCTGGGAAATTCGCTTTGCCTCATGGGAGATCACGAGCCCGCTCAGGAAGAAGGCGGCGAGCTGGACCGCGAGCGCGATGATCGCCCAGACCACCATGTCGAGCATATCGCGGCTTTGGCTGATGCTCTTGCTCAGGGGTATGGCGAAGCCGAGGATCGCGCCGCCCAAGCTGATCGCCGCCGCCGCGTTACCCTCGCGGATGAGCGCGATCTCCCGCTGCGGCGTGAGCAGTGAGTAGAGCACGATGAAGAGCGCGACGAGCGCGAAGGCGGCGACGAGATAGAGTAGAAACGCGGGCGTGCCCGCCAGGCTTTGCGCCGCCGCGCCCCAAATTGTCTGCATGATCCGAACTCCCCACTAGTTCAAGATAACGTGCGGAACGAAGCGCGCCGTGTTGCTGGTGATGAGCTGATCCTCCTCGCGAATCCCGATGCCGCAGGCGCGTCCGGCGACCACCCAGGAGCCGATCACCGGATAGTTGCCGGAGAATTCAGGCAGCGCCGCGAGCGCCTGTCGGACATAGCCCTCGCTGCCATAGGGCTCGCCGTCGGAGGCGGTCCGTTGCGCCGCCACGCCGCGCCGCACCAGCTCGATGTTGCTGCCCTCGCGGCCGAGCAGTGGCTTGCGGACGTAGTCACCGAGCGTTTCGGCGCGCGGATCATCCTCGAAATAGGCCGGCAGCAGCGCCGGGTGATCCGGGAACAACTCCCAGAGCACGGCGAGCAGTCCCTTGTTGGAGAGCGTCATCTTCCAGATCGGCTCGATAATGGCCGCCTGGTCCCGCGGCAGTTCCGCCCCGAACGGATCGGCGAGCAGCCATTCCCAGGGGTAAAGCTTGAACAGGTGCGTGATGACTTGATCGTCCAGATCGGTGAAGCGATGGTCTGCGGTGACGCCGATGTCGGCGATCGCGATGAGCTTGGTCGTCGCCCCGGCCTGGCTCGCGCAATCCGCCAGATATTCGACCGTCAGTCGATCCTCGGGATGCTCGCTGAGTGCCGCGAGATGCAGCGTGCGACCCTCGAGGCCGAGGCCTCCGAAAGCCGCGATCAGACGCTCATGGATGGAGTTGAACTGATCGGCGCCCGCGGGTAACGCGCCCGTCGCCAACCCCTGCTCCAGCCACTGCCACTGGAATACCGCGGCCTCGAAGAGCGCGGTCGGCGTGTCTGCGTTGAACTCGAAGAGCTTGGGCGCTCCCTTGCCGTCATAGCGCAGATCGAAGCGGCCGTAGAGATCTTTGTCCTGGCGCCCCCAGCTCCGCCGCAGATAGTCCCAGGCGAAATCCGGAATGGCGAAGCGTCGCAGCAGGGGCTCCCGGCCGATGATGTGCTCGACCGCCTGATAGCACATGCCGACGAGCTCCTGAGTGGTCGCCTCCAGATCGCCTTCGATCTGCGCCAGGCTGAACTGGTAATAAGCCGTTTCGTCCCAATAGGGCTTCCCCTCGATGGTGTTGTAATCGAAGCCCAGGGCCGTCGCCTGGTCCCTCCAGTCGGCGCGCTCGGTGGTCCTAATCCGCTGCATTCGATCTGGCTTAAGCGCGCGCGCTCGCGGCTGCGGCGCGGGCGCCGAAGCCTCCACGTGCCAAAGTGGCGGATTTTGGTGCCGACGAGAAAGCGCCCGAGGAGACCGTCGCTGCGGATCCACCAGATGTGCTGACGCGGTAGCCTGACCGCGTGAAGAAGCCGCCGCCCCCACCGCCGCTGCTGCTACCCGAGGAGCGGTGGCATTCGTTGGGATCGACCGCCTGGGAACAGCTTCGGTAGACGGGCTCCGTCGAGAGCGATGAATTCGCGAACGCCCTGCCGATCAGGAATCCTGCCATGGTCGGCACGAAAAGGCTGCTCAGGGAGTTCGAGCCTGACGACGATCCGGCTGTCGTTGCCTCATGACAGCCGCCGGGAGTGAAATCGGCCTCGCAATCCTCTCGGCTCTTGTAAGTGACCGCCTTTTGCTCATCGAGCCTGGCCGCGTCGGCATAGGCTTGCTCGCATTGGTCGGATGCATAGCGCCCGCTGGCCTTGCAGAGATCGGGGCTGGCGAAGAGGTCGGCCGAGACATCCTCCTCGCCGCCATTCAACCAGACCTCGAACGCGATGATGGCGCCGGCGCTTACCCCCAGTACAGCAAGGCGCACGACCTGCGAACGCTTCATCCCCCAAACGTGCTGGCTCGAGCTGCAGCCCGCCCCCTCGACTTCGAAGGGCCCATTCTACCAAATATAGAGAGAGCGAGAAACCGACTTCGGCCGTCGGTAAACCCGACGGTTACGCCACGCCCTCGATCACACGATCGGGCGGGCGGTGGCCGTCGATGAAGGTCTTGATGTTGATGATGACCTTCTCGCCCATGTCGATGCGGCCCTCGAGCGTCGCCGATCCCATATGCGGCAGCAGCACCACGTTGTCGAGCTTGAGCAGCTTCGGATTGATCGCGGGCTCGCGCTCGAAGACGTCCAGTCCGGCGCCGGCGATCTCGCGGGCGACCAGCATGCGCGTGAGCGCCTCCTCGTCGATCACCTCGCCGCGCGAGGTGTTGACCAGTGTGCACTGCGGCCGCAGCAGCTTCAGTCGGCGCGCCGAGAGCAGGTGGTATGTGGCCGGCGTATGGGGGCAATTGACCGAGATCACGTCCATCCGCGCCAGCATCTGATCGAGGCTCTCCCAGTATGTCGCCTCGAGCTCCTGCTCCACGGGCTCCGGCACGCGGCGGCGGTTGTGATAGTGGATCGAGAGCCCGAAACCCCGCGCGCGCTTGGCAACGGCTTGGCCGATGCGGCCCATGCCGATGATGCCAAGACGCTTGCCGCCCAGGCGCTGGCCCAGCATCAAGGTCGGGCCCCAGCCCTGCCAGCGTCCCCGGCGCACCAGCCGCTCGCCCTCCACCAGCCGCCGCGTCGCCGCGAGGATGAGCGCCATGGTCATATCAGCGGTGTCCTCGGTCAGCACGCCCGGCGTGTTGGTGACCGTGATGCTCTTGGCGCGCGCGGCGGCGAGATCGATGTGGTCCGTGCCGGTGCCAAAGGATGCGATGAGCTTGAGCCGCGGGCCCGCGCCGGCGATCAATTCGGCGTCGATGCGGTCGGTCACCGTCGGCACCAGTACATCGGCCTGCTGCAGGGCGGCCGCGAGCTCCTCGCGCGTCATCGGGTGGTCGTCGGCACTGAGGTGCGACTCGAAGAGCTCCATCATCCGCGTCTCCACGACGTCCGGCAGCTTGCGCGTGACGATGACCACCGGCTTCTTGAGCGGCATGGGCTGGGCGATGCCTCCACTTGGTGCCAAGGCCATAGCAACAGGCTCGAGGCGTGTCCAGCGGGCGCCGACATGTCGCCATGACAAGTTTGGCGTAGGGCCGGAAACAGGCACGCCGCTACAGTGTCTGCGCGATGACAAGCGAGACCAAGACCGCCAGCGAGAAAACCAGGACAAGCGAGGCAGCGCTTGTCTGGTGCGCGGCTGCGGCGTCGCTGCTGATCTGGGGCGCCACGCCCATGGTGACGCGCGTTGCCGTGTTGGAGATCGAGCCATCCGCGGTCGGGATTCTCCGGACCGTGCTTGCCGCCGCGCTCGCGCTGCCTCTCGCCGTCGCGCTTCGCCTCGCCCGGCCCCGAGGTGCACGCGAGTGGGGTCAGCTTGCGGTCTCCGCGCTTGGCGGGTTCGTGCTGTTTCCCGTGCTCTTCGGGCTGGGCGTGCGGTATACCTCGGCCTCTCACGCGGCGCTCGTGCTCGCGGTATCGCCGCTCTTCACCGGCCTGATCGGCGGCGTTGTCGAGCGGCGCATGCCAAGCCCCACTTGGTGGGTCGGCGCCGGTCTTGCCTTTGCGGGCGAGGCGGCACTCGTCTCTTTCCGCGCCGACATCGCCGCAAGCGATGCCAGCCTCGGCGGCGATCTGCTCGTGCTGGTGGCGTGCATCGCGGCCGCCGCGGGCTACGTCGCGGGTGCGCGCCTCTCGCGCAAAATCTCTACCTGGGCGACGACGTTCTGGGGCATCGGCCTCGGCGGCGTGATCCTGCTGCCGCTGGCCGTGCTGCGGCTCGGGCCGCAGGCCTGGAACCACGCGAGCGCGCTCGGCTGGAGCGCGGTGATCTACCTGGCGCTCGGCGCCACGATCACCGGCTACATCTGTTGGTACTGGGCGTTGCAGCGCGGCGGCATCGCGCGCATCGGCGCCACTCAATTCGCTCAACCCGTGATCGCGCTCGGCTTCGCCGTGGCCGTGTTGCGGGAGCCGCTGACGCCCCCTCTCATGCTGGCGGCGCTCCTGATTGTCGCCGGCGTGGCCTTGGCGCAGCGGCGTTGAGCCGCGCCGAGGCTCATGCCTTGACCCCGGACTCGACGGGGATTAGAGCATGGGCCCGTGCCACGTCCGCGCATTTCCCGCTTCAATACTGGATGGCTGCTGGCGCTCTTGCTGGTCATCGGCTCGGCCTCGGCCGATACGATCGCGGCCGTGCAACGCTACGTGACGCTGCGCGCCAACGAGGTGAACCTGCGCGCCGGTCCCGGCGAGCAGTTCCCGATCCAGTGGGTCTATCGGCGCAAGGGTCTGCCGGTCGAGGTGATCGGCAAGTCCGACGTCTGGCGCAAGATCCGGGACTGGCAAGGCACCGAAGGCTGGGTGCATCAGCGCATGCTCACCGAGAGCCGCGGCGTCATCGTGCGTGGCGCGGTGCGCCCGCTTCATAGCGATCCCGATCCAGCCTCCAACATCGTCGCGCGTGCGGAGCCCGGGGTGATCGCCAAGCTCCTGGAATGTCGCGGCGCCTGGTGCCGGGTCGAGACCGCGGACGTTCGCGGCTGGCTCGGCCGCAACGAGGTCTGGGGCGTCGATCCCGACGAGGACGTGCGGTAGGGCCGTCGGCTCCCTACTCCAGATCGCGCATCAGCGCCTGCCGCACCGGCTCCGACATCACGGCCATGTGGCCATAGTCGGGATGGTCGATGCCGACTACCACCTGCGCTCCGGCTGTGCGAAATTTTTCCTTGTGCGCGGGCGTGAGCGGAAACTTGATGAACTGGACGGAGGAAGCCTTGCCATCGGGGCTGGTGTTCTCGCGGGTGGGGTCCGCAAGGCCGCGCACGATCTCGCCGGCGATGCTCAGGAACATCTTGTGCTCGATGCCGCCGAGCCGGCTCAGCGCGGCCTGGCGGCGCTCGGCGTCCTCGATCTCGATCATCACAGTGGCGCTGAGCTCGCTGCCGTTGGGGATCATGGGATTGTAGGCCGCGAGCTCATCGGCGATCTGTGCCTCGCCCCCGCGCTCGATGTGGAGCATTTCCTGCACTTGCAGCCACATGGTCTCGAAGCACTCGAAGTAGAAGGTGACGAACGGGCCGACCTCGACGCGCCGGTTGCGCTTGAGCTCGCCGATGCGCTGGCGATGCTCGCGGCGCTGGGCTGCGTACTCATCGGGGGGCAGGATGTCGGCGCGGGCGAGCGCGTGCGGCATCACGCGCCTCCGGCCGACAGGCCATAAGCCCGCGCCATCAGCTCGATCGGATGCAAAGTCTCGGTGGGGGGGCTTGCCGCGCCGTCGAGCGCCTCCATGCCCTGCAGGATGTGCGTGGCGGCGAGCGGGCACTCCGAGGCGAGAAAGGCCTTGGCGTTCTTGGCGGCCTGGCGCGCCACGGGCTTGCCGACCTTGAGCGCCGTCTCGAAGTTCTCCTTCAGGGCGCCCCAGGACCCGCCATGCCCCGAGCAGCGCTCGATCACGGTGATCTCGAAGTTCGGCAGCAGCCGCAGCATCTCCGCCGCCTTGGCGCCCATGTTCTGAGCCCGGGCATGGCAGGCGAGATGCAGCGTGACGCCGCCCGGCAAAGCCTGCAATCCCGGGGCCAAGCCTTCCTTCTTTCCGATATCCACCACGTATTCGCTGACGTCGAAGGTCGCTTGCGCCAATCGCTTGACGCCATCGTCCTTCGGCAGGATCAGCGGCCACTCGAACTTGAGCATGAGCGCGCAGGAGGGCACCAGCGCCACCACTTCGTAGCCGCGATCCATGTAGGAGCCGAGCTCGCCCGCAACCTTGCGCGCGGCGGATGCCACCGCGGCGAGATCGCCCTGCTCGAGCTTGGGCATGCCGCAGCAGCCGGGATAGACCACCTCGGTCTCGACCCCGTTGTGGGCGAGCACGGCCCGCGTCGCCTCCCCCATGCGCGGATTGTTGTAGTTGCCGAAACAGGTGGCGTAGAGCACGGCCTTGCGGCCGAAGCCCGGCGCTTTCTCGTTGACCGCGGGCGCGGCCGCCTGGGCGCGCATGACGAGTGTCTTGCCGTGGAACTTCGGCAAGGCCGCGCGGCGGTCGAGACCGGCGATGGCCTCCAGGGCCGGCCGCGTCACTGGGTTTCCGGTCTTGGTCGCCCAGTTCGCGAGCGGCGCCACCTTGCCCGCGAGCCTGCCGTTGCGGTCGGTCTCGGCCAACTGGCGTTGAGCCCACGGCACCTTGCCCGCCTTCAGCTCCGCGGCGCGATAGCGCAGCATAAGGTGGGGAAAGTCGAGATTGAACTCATGCGGAGGCACGTAGGGGCACTTGGTCATGAAGCAGAGATCGCAGAGCGTGCAGGCGTCCGCGACCTTGGCGTAGTCCTTGCGATCGACGGCGCCGACGTCCTCGGTGGGCGTCGCATCGATCAGGTCGAAGAGCCGCGGGAAGCTGTCGCAGAGATTGAAGCAACGACGACAGCCGTGACAGATCTCGAAGACCCGATGCATCTCCGCCTCGATCTTCGCGAGGTCGGCGAAGTCCGGATCCTCCCAGGCGATGGGATGGCGGGTGGGCGCCTCGAGGCTGCCTTCGCGCATGGGCTTTTTGTTCTCAGGAGCGCGAAGGGCACCTCGCAGAGCCTGATACGATTTTGCTCTGGGGGCGCCCCCGCGGTCTCGCGTGCAGACTCAGGCGATCAGAGCGCGTCGAGCGCCTTCTGGAAACGCCCGGCGTGGGATTTCTCGGCTTTCGCCAGGGTCTCGAACCAGTCGGCGATTTCGTCGAAGCCCTCCTGGCGCGCCGTGCGCGCCATGCCCGGGTACATGTCGGTGTACTCGTGGGTCTCGCCGGCAATCGCGGCCTTGAGATTGTCGCCCGTAATGCCGATCGGCTTGCCGGTGGCGGGATCGCCGACCTCCTCCAGGAACTCGAGATGGCCGTGCGCGTGACCGGTCTCGCCCTCGGCGGTGGAGCGGAAGACGGCGGCAACGTCGTTGAAACCCTCGACGTCCGCCTTCTGCGCGAAATAGAGATAGCGGCGGTTGGCCTGGCTCTCGCCGGCGAACGCTGCTTTCAGATTACCTTCGGTCTTCGTGCCTTTCAGCGACGGCATGGGCGCCCTCCTCGATGGTGGAATGAAACGACGGTGACCGGGTCCAGCAAGTGCTGGTTATGGACCCGCGCGCGCGGGCCTGTCAATAGATTGGAATAGTTCTAATATTGTGCCGGCGCCGAAACTGCGGCGCGGGTCAGCGCGAGCGCTCGGCGCTCACTCGAATGATGACATCGACCCGGCGAATCTGCGTACCGGGCGGCGGGGCCGGGAGTTCGGCGACCCCCAGGCGCTCGCCGGGAATGTCCTGCAGGCGACCCGATTCCTCGTGGAAGAAGTGATGGTGGTCGCTGACATTGGTGTCGAAATAAGACCGGCCGGGATCCACCACCACCTCGCGCAGAAGCCCCGCGGCGATGAATTGATGAAGCGTGTTGTAGACGGTCGCGAGCGACACCTTGACCGAGGCGGCCTGCGCCTCGCCGTGAAGTTGCTCGGCGGTGACGTGCCGATCACCTTTCTCGAACAGCATGCGCGCCAGCGCCAAGCGCTGCCGCGTCGGCCGCAGCTTCGCCGCGCGCAGCAGCTCCAGCGCATTGGCGTAGGGACGAAGTGCGGCGGTTGCGGTCATGCGGCCGATCAGGAATTTGGAAGGCGCGCAGTGTACCTCAAATCGGGGGTGCCCGGCAAATAGGCAGCGTGGCGGGGTCTAGTTTGCCGGTATCGAGCTCCACACCAGCCGCCGGCCCGTAAGGCAAAAGCGGCGACGCTTCTCTTTTCAGGTCCCGAAATAATGCGCTTGGTCGAGATCGGCAATCAGCCCGAGCTGCTTCGGCTGCCACCCTAGCCATTCCTGAGTTAGCTTGCTCGAGGCCCGGCCGTCCATTCCGACGAACATGGCAAGCAAGCCAAAATGACTCGCTACCTCCTCGGGTGATTTGGCAACGATCGGAATGTTCAGGCGTCTTCCGATCACGTCAGCAATGTCTCGGACCGCAAGTCCCTCTTCAGCAACGCCGTGATACCTGGCTTCTGCGGCACCCTTCTCGAGCGCGAGCCTGTAGAGATGGGCGGCATCGAGTCGGTGCACCGCAGGCCAGCGGTTCAGCCCGTCGCCCACATACG
>DASZHJ010000156.1:0-18157 GCA_035938015.1 Allostellaceae bacterium | reverse complement strand
CGCTCTATCTCTCCTATTGGAGCGAGCGGGGCGACGAGAAGGAGGCCGTGCTCGGCGGGCTCATGCGCGTGCTGACGCCGCTCAAGTATTTCGTGGTGATGGACAGCGGATGGAGCGATTGGGACATCAAGGTGTCGCGCGGGGTTTGGACGCGCGGCCTGGTGCTGTGCTGCGCCGAGAATCACGGCGGGACCAAGCGGCTCTTGCGCGTGCGCTGCGTGCTGGCGCTCTCGCGCTTCGCCAGGCTGATGCTCAGGAGCTACGTCGCGAGCTCGGTGCTGGCGCTGGTGCTGGGCGTACCTGTGGTGGCGCTCGCCATCGGCGTCGCGGGCCTCGTGCATTCGCTCGCCATCGTGCGGCACACCATCGAGTTCGGCCAGGTCATGCATGGCCTGATCGATTCAGTGGCGGTCGAGGCCGGGCTGCTGCCGGTGCGGCCGATCGACAAGGCTCCCGCGGAACCCTCGCTCGCGCCCAGCGCCGCCTGATGTCGGAGTTCCTCCGGTGTTGCGCCGGCTGATCCCGTTCCTGGCGCCGTACCGCTGGCGCTTCCTGTTCGCGCTGGCGCAGGTCTTCCTGATGGCGGGCTTCGAGCTGCTGAAGCCCTGGCCGCTGCAGGTCGTGATCGACGACGTGCTCGGCGGCAAGCCCGCGGGCATCGCCTGGCTCGAGGGTTGGTCGGCGGCGGCACTCCTCGCCGGCGCCTGCATCGCGCTCGTGGTGATCAATCTCGGCAGCGGGCTGCTGACGCTCCTCCACAACATCACCACCATCGGCGTCGGCCAGCGCATGGTGAACGACCTCCGCGGCGCGCTGATGGGCCATTTGCATCGGCTGTCGCTCGCCTTCCACGGCCGGCAGAAGGTCGGCGACCTCATGTACCGCGTCACCGCCGACAGCTACGCGGTGCAGACGCTGATCATGAACGGCATCCTGCCGATCCTGTCGGCGCTGATCCTGCTCGCGGGCATGCTCGTGGTGCTGACGCGGCTCGACTGGCTGCTGACGCTGATCGCGCTCACCGTGGTGCCCGCGCTCTTCCTGCTGATCGCGCTGTTCAATCGCAAGATCACCACGCTCGCGACCGAGGTGCGCGAGCGCGAGAGCCTGGTCTACAGCCTGGTCCAATGGGCGATGAGCTCGATCAAGGTGGTGCAGGCCTTCACCAAGGAGGAGGAGGAGCACCGCCGCTTCATGGGGGCGAGCCGGGCGAGCCTGATCGCGACCCTCCGCCTCTACGGCTGGCAGACGCTTTACTCCGGGGTGGTGAACGTGGTGATAGCGGCGGGGACGGCGTCGGTCGTCTACGCCGGGGCCAGCGCGGTGCTTGGTGGCCGGCTCAGCCTCGGTCAGCTCATTGTTTTCATCTCCTACCTCGCGCAGCTCTACCAACCCGTCAACCAGATCACCCAGAGCTGGGGCCTGATTGCGGGCGCGCGCGTGGGCGCGCGACGCTGTTTCGAGGTGCTGGACATCGAGGCAGACCTGAAGGACGGCACGCGCGGGTTTCCGGTCGGTGGTGCGAAGGGCGCGGTGGAATGGCGCGGGGTCTCGTTCGGCTACCGGCCGGACCTGGCGGTGCTCAACGGGATAAACCTCAAGATTGAGCCTGGCACCAAGGTCGCCGTAGTCGGTCCGACCGGCGCCGGCAAGTCGACGTTGCTGGGATTGCTGCCGCGGTTCTTCGATCCAAGCGCGGGGAGTGTCCTCATCGACGGCGTGCCGCTGGGCGAGTATCGGATCGCCGACCTCAGACGGCAGATCTCCATGGTGCTGCAGCCGCCGCTGGTGTTCCCGCTCTCGGTCAAGGACAACATCGCCTATGGTCGACCGGGCGCCGACGATGGCGAGATCGAGCAGGCGGCCCGGCTTGCGCGCATCCACGATCTCGTGCGCTCGCTGCCGCAAGGGTACGATACGGTGATCGGCGAGGGTGCAGGCACGCTGTCCGAGGGCGAGAAGCAGCGCCTCACCATTGCGCGCGCGATGCTGCGCGACGCGCCGATCCTGATCCTGGACGAGCCGACCTCGGCGCTCGACGTCGAGACCGAGGCCATGGTGATGGCGGCAATCCGCCGGCTTACCGAGGGTCGCACCACCTTCATCATCGCGCACCGCCTCTCGACCGTGCGGGATGCCGACGTAATCTTGGTGCTTCGCGACGGCACCATCGTGGAGCACGGCAGCTTCGCCGAGCTGCTGCGGCGCGGCGGCCAATTCGCCGACCTCTACAATACGCAGTTCAAGGGCGCGGCTTAGATCCTTCCCTGCCTGTATCGATTAGCTATTATCGGCGATAAGGGGAACCATCGCCCATGACCGACCACGTCAATCAACTCGACCAGCCCATCGGCTTTCCGCTGCCCGGCTGGAGCGCGCGGCCGCGGCCGCCGCGCACCGCCATGGAAGGCCGACTCTGCCGCGTCGAGCCGGTCGACGTCGAGCGGCACGCTGCCGACCTTCACGCCGCCAACCTCGAGGACAAGGAGGGGCGAAACTGGACGTACCTCGCCTATGGACCGATCGAGCGGCTGGAGGACTATAGGGACTGGATGCGCAAGACCTGTCTTGGCGACGATCCGCTCTTTCAGGCGGTGGTCGACCTGACGAGCGGCCGGGCGGTGGGCGTGGCGAGCTATCTGCGCATCGACCCGGCACCGGGCGTGATCGAGGTCGGGCATATCAACTATGCACCGCCGCTCCAGCGCACCGCGGCCGCCACCGAGGCCATGTTTCTGATGATGCAGCGCGTGTTCGACGAGCTCGGCTACCGCCGCTATGAATGGAAATGCGATGCGCTCAACGCACCATCGCGCGCTGCGGCCTTACGGCTCGGCTTCCGGTTCGAGGGGATCTTCCGGCAGGCGACCGTCTACAAGTCGCGCAACCGAGATACTGCGTGGTACGCGATCGTCGATCGCGATTGGCCCGCTCTTAGGACGCGCTATCGGCGCTGGCTTGACTCGGAAAATTTCGACTCGGCAGGACGCCAACGGCGCAAATTGTCGGAGATCTAGTAGCTGTCGGCTGGCGCTCCTAGATTCCGTCCAGCTGCCAGGCGAGATCGTTATGGATATTCCAGAGATAGTTGAGGTTCGTCGTGCCGACGACGGCGTACTCATGACCGTGGTGGCGCCACCAAAGCATGTTCACGTCGCCGCGCTGCTCCGGTGTGGGTGCCTTGTCCGCCAGCGAGGTGTTGGCGACCACCACCGTCACCGGGCCCAGGGCCTTGTTGTCGGTCGTATAAAAGAGCTGCGTCGCCGGCCGGCCCTCGACGAACAGAACCCGCCCGCCCTGATAGGCCAGCCCCCAGGGCTTCAGGTTCGGCAAATTGAAATCCTGCGGCAGCGCCAGCTTGTGCCCGCCGTTACTCTGGGGATCAGCGGGAATGTCGACGAGCGCAGCGTCGTTCGATCCGGCGTTCACGAGCATCTTGTGATAGCCCGCGACGTTGTCGAGCCAGTTTGAGCTGGCCGCGGCAATCTGCTCTTGCGGCTGTACGTTGGGTCCGACCGGCGACTGCATCGCCCCGAGGTACCCGATGCCACCGCCGATGATCAAGCTCGCCACCGAGGCCGCGATGGGCAGCGCTGTCCAGCGCCGCCAACCCACCGCTGCATGACCGGCCGCGCGCTTGTGCGGATCCGGAAATCGCACGACTTTGTCCTTATCGAGCTCGCCACGCGCCGCCGCGAGCAGGCGCTCGGGCACCGGCTCGTGCAGCACATCGTCGAACGCCACGCGCAGCGCGGCCGAGGTCTCGGCCAACATCTGCGCCTCGCGGGCGAGCGCAGGATCTCCCGCAATCGCCGCCGCCACCTCGTTCGACGTCTCGGTATCGAGTTCGCCGTCGAGATAGGCGATCAAAAGCTCATCGCTTGGCTTCTGCATCGTTCTTGCTCCCACGACCGCCGCCGACCTTTGCTTGGAGCGCGACTCGCGCCCGCGCCAAGCGACTCATGATGGTGCCCACAGGCACCTCCGCGACCGCGGCCGCTTCCTTGTAACTCAGTCCATCCACCGTCACGAGCAGCAACGCCGTCCGCTGCTCGGGCGGCAACTCTTTGAGCGCCAGCCGCACCTCGCCCAGCGCCAATCTCGCCTCGATTCGGCGCATTGGCTCGTCGCTGCCAATCCGCTCCGCCTCGGCCTCCGGCTCCTCTTTTCGAACGTCCCGCGCGCGGATCTGGTCGATCCAGATCGTTTGTACGATGCGGAACATCCAACTGTCGAAGCGAGTGCCCTCCTGGAACTGGTGCTCGCGGGTTAACGCCCGCTCACAGGCCGCCTGAACCAAGTCGTCCGCCTCGAACACGGAACCGGTCAAGCCGCGCGCGAAGCGCCGCAGTCGAGGTAGCACCGCTACGAGCTGGTCGCTGAAGCGAGCGCTCACTGGGCGGAACCCCGACGCCGCCGGGTCGCTCGAACCGGCTTGACGGGATGACAACGGATCCTGATTGGCTTTATTCCCTTGGGGCAAGCGGCTTAGGCCTCTCAGACATCTGGAAAGTGGGTCTCCAAGGCCTTGAAGGGGCTTGGAAAATTCTACGAATCACGCTAGTTCACAGAATTACGGGCATTCTATGCAAGGGGTGAGGATGATGAAAGGGGTAGGGGTGGCGCTGGTTTTGGCGGCCATGCTCGCAGGTGCGGGAGCGGTGCATGCGGAGTGCACGGCGAATCTCGCGGCGCTGCAGGCGAAACTGCCTCAGGTACAGGATGCGAAACGGCGAGAGGAGGCGCGGCTCCTGATCGAGAAGGCGAGTATCGACCAGCAGCACGGTCGCGCGAGCCTGTGCGAGGCCGCGCTGGCGCGCGCCAGCAATCTGATGAAGTGAAGCGAATGCCGTAACGCCGCAACCGCGAAGGCTTCACAAACCTGGCGTCGCGCGGCATTGTGGCGGCGCTCGCGAATGCCCACGGCCTTGCAGCCATCTCACGTCCGGTTCCGGGCTCACACGACCACATAGAGACGCCGCATGAAGATCAGCATCCCGAAGGAGCGCCGGCCGCATGAGCGCCGTGTCGCGGCGACGCCCGATACCGTGAAGCGTCTGGCGAGCCAAGGCTTCGAGGTGGTGGTCGAAACTGGCGCGGGTGATGGCGCGGCCTTTCCCGACGAAGCCTTTCGCGTGGCTGGCGCGACGATCGTCCCCGACGCGAGCGCGGCACTCGGCGCCGGCGACATCGTCTTCAAGGTCCAGCGGCCGCTGGTCGGCGGCGAGGGCGGGCTCGACGAGCTCGCGGCGATCCGGCGTGGCGCGGTGCTGATCGGTCTCTTGCAGCCATTGCAGTATCCGCAAGACGTGAAGGCCTACGCTGAGGCCGGCGTCGCTGCCTTTGCTATGGAGCTGGTGCCGCGCATCACGCGCGCTCAATCGATGGACGTGCTGTCCTCGCAATCCAACCTTGCCGGTTACAAGGCGGTACTTGATGCGACGACCGAATTCGGCCGCGCCATTCCGATGATGATGACGGCCGCGGGTACGATTCCGCCGGCGCGGGTGCTCGTGATGGGGGCAGGTGTCGCGGGCCTGCAGGCGATCGCGACGGCGCGCCGTTTGGGCGCGATCGTATCGGCGACTGACGTGCGGTTCGCCGCCAAAGAGCAGGTGGAAAGCCTCGGTGCCACCTTCCTCGCGGTCGATCTCGAGGCGATGAAGGCGATGGAGACCGCCGGCGGCTACGCCAAGGAGATGGGCGAGGATTTCGCCCGCCGCCAGCGCGAGCACGTGACCGAGGCGCTCAAGAAGATCGACATCGTGATCTGCACCGCGCTGGTGCCGGGCCGCAAGGCGCCCGTGTTGATCACGGCGACGATGGTCGGCGTGATGAAGCCTGGCTCGGTGATCGTCGATCTCGCGGTGGAGCAGGGCGGCAATTGCGAAGGCAGTCGCCTCGGCGAGGTTGCCGTGAGCGCCAACGGGGTGCGCATCGTGGGCCACGCCAACGTGCCCTCGCGGATTGCCGTCGATGCGAGCCAGCTCTACGCCAAGAACCTGCTCAATTTCCTGGCCGTCCTGATCGACAAGGACAAGGCGCTGAAGATCGACACCGCCGACGAGATCGTGAAGGCGACGCTGCTCACGAAGGACGGCGCGGTCGTGCACCCTCAACTGGCCGGACCGGCGCCCGCCGCGGCAGGAGCCTGACGCAATGGATGATTCCCCTGTCGCCAGCCACGCCCAGGGCCTCGCGGACCAGGCCCACCAGCTCGCCAATCAACTCGATGGGCTCGCGCGGGAGGTCGGCACGCTCTCGGCTCAGGCCGCGCAAGGGGGCGGACACGGCGATGTCTTCGTGTTCTTCCTCACAGTCTTCGTACTTGCGGTATTCGTCGGCTACTACGTGGTCTGGCGTGTCACGCCCGCCCTGCATTCGCCCCTGATGAGCGTCACCAACGCGATCTCCAGTGTGATCGTGGTCGGCGCGCTCATCGCGTCGGCCGGCCGAAGCTTCTCGGAGGCGATGGGCCTGATCGCGGTGACGCTGGCCTCCGTCAACATCTTCGGCGGCTTTATCGTCACCCAGCGCATGCTGCAAATGTTCAAGAAGAAAACCAAGTAGCGGAGCCGCGCCCATGACCGAGAACCTTGCGGCCCTCCTCTATCTCGTCGCGTCCGTCTGCTTCATCATGGCCCTGAAGGGCCTGTCGTCGCCTGAGACCGCGCGCCACGGCAACATCTACGGCATCGCCGGGATGGTGATCGCCATCGGCACGACCTTGGCGCTGCCGATCATGAGCGGCTACCTCGGTATTGCGATCGCGATTGTCATCGGCGGCGCCGCCGGCACCTTCATCGCGCTCCGCATCCAGATGACGGCGTTGCCGCAACTGGTGGCGGCGTTCCACAGCCTCGTGGGTCTGGCGGCCGTCTGCGTCGCTGCCGCCGCCTTCTATGCGCCCGACGCCTACGGTATTGGCAGCGTCGGCGCAATCCATCGCCAGAGCCTGATCGAGATGAGCCTCGGCACCGCGATCGGCGCCGTCACCTTCACGGGCTCGGTGGTGGCATTCGCGAAGCTGCAAGCCTTGATCACCGGCGCGCCGCTGGTGTTTCCGGGGCAGCACCCGCTGAACGCCGTGCTGGGCATCCTGCTCGTGGTATTCATCGTCTATTTCGTGCTTGATCAGTCGGCTCTGCTGTTCTGGCTCATCGTCTTGCTGTCGTTGGCGCTCGGGCTGCTGCTGATCCTGCCGATCGGCGGCGCCGACATGCCCGTCGTGATCTCGATGCTCAATTCCTACTCAGGCTGGGCCGCCTGTGGCATCGGGTTCACGCTCGCCAACAGCTTGTTGATTGTGACGGGCGCGCTGGTGGGCTCCTCGGGCGCGATCCTGAGCTACATCATGTGCAAAGGTATGAACCGCTCGATTTTCAACGTGATCCTCGGCGGATTCGGCACAGAAGGGGGGACCGTAGCGGCGGGCGCGGACCATGGCGACAAGGCGGTGAAGTCGGGCAGCGCGGACGACGCGGCTTTCATTCTGAAAAACGCCAGCTCGGTGATCATCGTCCCGGGCTACGGCATGGCGGTGGCGCAAGCGCAGCACGCGCTAAAGGAGATGGCGGATCTCCTGAAGAAGGAAGGCGTCACCGTGCGCTACGCAATCCACCCCGTGGCCGGCCGGATGCCCGGCCATATGAACGTGCTGCTCGCCGAGGCGAATGTTCCCTATGACGAAGTGCTGGAACTCGAGGAGATCAACCGCGACTTCGCCACCACCGATGTCGCCTTCGTGATCGGAGCCAACGACGTCACCAACCCCGCCGCCAAGACCGACCCCAAGTCGCCGATCTACGGCATGCCGATCCTTGACGTCGAGAAGGCGAAGACCGTGCTGTTCGTGAAACGCTCGATGGCGTCCGGCTACGCTGGCGTCGAGAACGAGCTCTTCTATCGCGACAACACCATGATGCTGTTCGGTGACGCCAAGAAGATGTGCGAGCAGATCGTCAAGGCCATGAGTGCGTGAGGTGCGTCCTTCGACGCGCACCCTGCGGTCGCTTGCTCAGGATGAGGGTTCTTCTTTGTGTGCCCACGTTTCCCCCTCATCCTGAGCAAGGGTCCCGAGCCCTGAGCTTGTCGAGGGGTCGAAGGACCCGCGCGAAGGACGCGCAATGTCCAACCAGCAAGACCTGCTGCAGACGCCAAAGCCCTAGGGAGGACGCCCGTGGCACAACGGCCCGATAGACGAGAGAAAATCTGGTCGGTCGTCCGCGTCTCCAGCGGCAATTTTCTGGAGATGTACGACTTCTTCGTGTTCGGCTACTACGCCAGCGCGATCGGGAAGATCTTTTTCCCCAGCGCCAGTGATTTTGCTCAGCTCATGTCGGCGCTGATGACCTTTGGCGCGGGGTTCCTGATGCGGCCCTTGGGCGCGATCGTGCTCGGAGCCTACATCGACCATCATGGGCGCCGCGCGGGCTTGCTGCTCACCCTGGGCCTGATGGCGGTCGGCACGCTCTCGATCGCGTTGGTCCCGGGCTTCGCGACTCTCGGCTGGCTGGCGCCGCTGATCGTTGTGCTCGGGCGCCTGGTGCAAGGCTTCTCCGCCGGCGTCGAGCTCGGCGGGGTTTCGGTTTACCTAGCGGAAATCGCCACCCCCGGCCACAAGGGGTTCTACGTCAGCTGGCAATCCGGCAGCCAGCAGATCGCCGTCATCTTCGTGGCGCTGCTCGGCGTCTGGCTCAGCGTGGTCCTCCCGCCGGAGGACATGGCGCAATGGGGTTGGCGTGTTCCGTTCCTAGTGGGGTGCTTGATTGTCCCGCTGCTGTTCTTGTTGCGCCGTTCGATGCAGGAGACGGACGAGTTTCTCGCGCGCAAACGGAGCCAGCACCACCCCCGACCCCGGGAGATTCTTGCCTCGGTCGCGCGCAATTGGCCGATCGTGATCGTCGGTACCCTGATGGTGACGATGACGACGGTGTCGTTCTATTTCATCACCGCCTACACCCCGACCTTCGGCAGGGAGGTGCTCAAGCTCGGGAGCATCGAGAGCCTGCTGGTCACGCTCTGCGTCGGCATATCCAATCTGGTCTGGCTGCCGGTCATGGGCGCAGTGTCGGATCGCATCGGCCGGCGGCCGCTCCTGATCCTCTTCACCCTACTGATGTTGGTCAGCGCCTATCCTGCACTGTCCTGGCTGGTCAGCGCGCCGTCGTTCGCGCGGCTCCTTCTGGTCGAGCTGTGGCTGTCATTCCTTTACGGCAGCTACAATGGCGCCATGGTGGTGTCGCTGACCGAGATCATGCCGGTGCAGGTCCGGACGTCCGGTTTCTCGCTCGCCTACAGCTTGGCGACCGCGACGTTCGGAGGCTTTACGCCGGCCGTCAGCCAGTATCTCTATCACCTTACGGACAACCGTGCCGTCGCGGGCCTTTGGCTGATGTTCGCTGCTGCCTGCGGTTTGGTCGCCGCCCTCCTCGCTTGGCGCCCGGAGTTTGGGGCGCGGCAGGCCGCCGCCGCCGATTGAAGGCGGCGCGAGCGCCTAGAAACCCTCGCGCTCCATCCGCTTGCGCAGGAGCTTCCGGTGACGCCGCACGGCCTCGGCTTTCTCGCGGGCCCGACGCTCCGATGGTTTCTCGTAATTTCGACGAATCTTCATTTCCCGGAAGACGCCTTCCCGCTGCAGTTTCTTCTTGAGCGCCCGTAGCGCCTGGTCGACGTTGTTGTCACGAACAAGGACTTGCACGAGCCGCGCTCTCCTCTGATCTGTCGGCCGTCACCGGCCGGAACGCAAATCGGGCCGCACACGCGCTGCGGCCCAGCTAAATTTCAATATTTTTGTAGCATAGCCGCGCGTGAATGAGAAGTCGGCGCCGACGCAGCCCCCTACCGCTTTACCCGGCAGGTCTTGGCGGACATAGTAGGGGCTATGGCGATACTCAAGATTGCCCGCATGGGCCACCCGGTGCTGCGGCAGGTCGCGGCAGCGGTTCCCGACCCGACGGCGCCGCGGATCAAGGCGCTGATCGCAGACATGATCGAGACGCTCGACGACATCGGCGGCGCGGGGCTCGCGGCGCCGCAGGTTCATGTCTCCGAGCGCGTGGTCATCTTCAGGGTTCCGGCGGAGCGTGTCACAGGGCGTGCGCTCGACACCCCAGCGGAGCTGGTGGCGATCATCAATCCCATTATCGAGCCCCTGGGCGCGGAGCGGGAGATCGGCTGGGAGGGTTGTCTTTCTGTGCCCGGCCTGCGCGGGGCGGTGGCGCGGTTCTCGCGCATCCGCTATCGCGGGCTGAGCCCGGAGGGCATCGCCATCGATAACGAGGTCGAGGGCTTTCATGCCCGAGTGGTCCAGCACGAATGCGATCACCTCGATGGCGTGCTCTATCTTCAGCGCATGACCGATCATCGGCTGCTGGCCTTCGTCGAGGAATGGCAGCGCTTTCCCATCGATCTCGCGGCAGCAGTCTCGAAAGCGGCGGAGTAGGGCATGGACTCAAGCCAATCCAAAGATGCGCTCCTCGCGGCCATTCTGCCGGACGTGCCGTTCGACGGTTGGACCGACGCGGCGCTTGCCCGCGCCGCAGACCGTGTCGGTCTCGAAGGAGGAGAGCTGCGCAGCCTCTGTCCCGGCGGGGTTCGCGACATCGTCGCTTGGTTCAGCCGTTGGGCCGATCGCGAGACCATGAGAGCCCTCGAGGCGCGCGACCTCGCCGCGCTGAAGGTGCGCGAGCGGGTTGCCGTGGGTGTGCAGACCCGCCTTTCCATTCTGGCGCCGCATCGGGAGGCAGTCCGCCGCGCGCTGGCGCTGTTGACGGCGCCGCAGAATCTGGCGCTCGGCGCGAGGCTTCTCTACGACGCGGTGGACGCGATCTGGTACGCCGCCGGCGACGAAGCCACGGATTTCAACTTTTACACCAAGCGCGCCTTGCTGGCGGGCGTCTATGGCGCCACCACTCTCTATTGGCTCGACGACCGCTCTGCGGAGAATGCAGACACGCTGTCTTTCCTCGATCGCCGGCTGCGCGACGTCATGGCGATTCCGAAGGCGACCGAGGGCTTGCGGGCGTGGGTGTCGCGGCTGCCCAATCCCTTCCTACTGGCCCGGCTCGCCCGGCGGCGCTGACGCGGGCGTTGGCCATGCCACCGCCCGCGGGACGAACCAACGCCGCCGCAAGCGGATTGCCGTTCTTGCAGCAGCAGGCGCTCGCCGCCTATCGGGCGGGCCGGCTTCAGGATGCCCTGAACCTCTGCCGCCAAATCCTGAAGCAGGTGCCCGATCGTGCGGATGTCCTGAGCTTCGCCGGCATGATCGCGCTGGAGCAGGGCGAGGCTGTGGAAGCGGCTGACCTCTATGGCCGGGCGGTACGTCATCGGCCCGATTTCGTCGAAGCGTACTACAACCTGGGCAATGCGCTGATGAAGCTCGGCCGCAACGAAGCGGCGGTCGCGGCCTACCGCCGTGCCGCCGAGCTAAAGCCGGACTTGGTCGCTGCGCACAACAATCTCGGCAACGCTTTGCATGCGCTTGGTCGCAACGAGGAGGCAGCCGAGGCTTATCGCCGCGTGCTTCGCCTGGCGCCGGACTCTCCGGAAGTAGAGCGCAACCTTGGAATCGCCCTCGAGCGGGCAGGGGTTCGGGGCCAGGCCATCGACGCCTATAGAGCCGTGATCGCGCGGCGACCGGCTTGGTTGCTCGCACACAGCAACCTCGCCAACGCCTTGCTGAGCGCGGGCGAGGCGCGAGCAGCCGTCGATGCCTGCGATCGCTGGCTCGAGCTGGCGCCGGGCAACATCGAGGCGCTCTCGATCAAGGTGTTGGCGCTTTACGAGGCGGGTGAGCGTGACGCCGCGGGTTACCTGCTCGATTTCAATCTGGTGCATCGGCACAAGATCGAGCCGCCCGCGGGTTACGGCAGCCTCCGGGAATTCAACCAGGCGCTGGTGGATTTCACGCTGACGCACCCGACGCTCCATGTCCCGGATGCGGCGGATCCGCACTACCACCATCCCGCGCTCGCCATCACGAAGAGTTTCTTCGGACCGAGCGACGGACCGGTCGCGGCCTTCGAGGCGACCGTGCGGCAGGCCGTCTCCGACTACATCGCCGCCATTCCGCCGGGGTCCGCCCATCCGTTTCTGGCGCATCCGCCGAAGCAGTGGGAGTTCGCATCCTGGGCCGCCGTGCTGCACTTTCAGGGAAATCTCACGCCGCACATCCATCTCGACGGCTACTTGAGCGGCGTCTATTACCCTCAGCTGCCGGAGATCGTGGGCGCCCCGGAACATGGGCAGGCCGGCTTCTTCGAGCTGGGCCCCCCACCCGAGCAATTTCCGCTCACGGCCATGCCGGATTCGCTGGCGGTCAAGCCTGAGGAGGGGTTGATGATCCTGTTTCCCTCCTACTTCTACCACCGCACTATTCCGTTCGAGTCGACTCAGCGCCGGATCTCGATCGCCTTCGACGCGGTGCCGCGCGCACAAGCGCGTTAGCGCGCTGCGCTCGACCGGAAACCGTGAGCTGCTTTCGGGCGGCGCGCGCACGTGGCCGCGCCTGGTTCGCGGCGGCAAGGCGCTCGCCCCACCGGCCGAGGGCTCGGTGGACGTCGCCGAAACCGCGGCCGAGCTCGGTCAGCGCATAGGTGACTTTGACCGGCGGGCCGGGAGCCACCGTGCGCTCGACCAATCCGCGCGCCTCGAGCTCCTTGAGCCGGGCAGAGAGCATGCGGTCTCCCATGGCGTCGAGCCGCTCGCGGACCTGGCTGAAGCGCAAGGGCCCCGCCTCCTCGAGCAATGCCATGAGCAAGCCGTTCCAGGGCCGTGCGAGGACGTCCATCGCGGCCTGGAACAGGGGGCAGAGCTGGCGGGAGTAACGTTGCTTCACGACGGTTTCTGCCTATCTCACGCTGGGGCAGAGTATGGGGAGTCGCGGCGGCGAAGGAAAGCGACGCCCTTGCCATAATTCTGAAATGACGGTAGCTATATTTTGGGAAGTGCGTACCGCAGCATTACCCGACGAACGCGGCCAAAGTGGCCGATTCGTCTCTGTATACACCGAACCAATCAGGGGAGTCTCTCACGATGAAGCTCTACTATTTCCCGGGCGCGTGCTCGCTCTCGCCGCATATTGCGCTCCGCGAGAGCGGCCTCCCCTTCGAGCTCGAGCAGATGGATCCCAAGACAAAAAAGACCAAATCGGGCGCTGACTTCCTCAAGATCAATCCAAAGGGCTACGTGCCGGTGCTGCAGCTCGATGATGGTGAGTTGCTCACGGAGGCGGCGGTGATCGTGCAGTACATTGCCGACAAGAAGCCGGAGTCGAAACTGCTGCCGCCCGCCGGAAGCTTCGAGCGCTATCGCGCGCAGGAGTGGCTCAACTATGTCGCAACCGAGATCCACAAGGGCGTGGGCGCGATGTTCAATCCCAAACTCACCGATCCCTGGAAGCAGATACTGCGCGAGAGCGTGGCGCCCAAATTCGATTTCTTGACCAAGCGGCTCGAGGGTAAGTCCTTCGCCTTCGGCGATGGCTTCAGCGCCGTGGATGGCTACCTCTTCACCGTGTTGGGCTGGCCCCAGTACGTCGGCATCGACCTCGCGAAATGGCCGGTGCTCAAGTCTTACACAGACCGGATCGCGCAGCGGCCGGCGGTGCAGGCCGCGCTTAAGGCGGAAGGTCTCGCGAAGTAACGGTCGATCTCATCGGTGAGGAGTAAGGCGCGTGACGTGGCCCATCTTGCGGCCCGGCAGCGCCTTTCCCTTGCCGTAGAGGTGCAGTTTGGCGTTGGGCTCGGCCAGGGCCTCGCGCCACTTCTCGACGTCCGAGCCGATCAAGTTCTTCATCACGGCGTCGGAGTGCCGCTCGGGCGAGCCGAGCGGCAAGCCGCAGACCGCCCGCACCAATTGCTCGAATTGGCTGGTGATGCTGCCGTCAAGCGTCCAGTGCCCTGAGTTGTGCGGACGAGGTGCCAGCTCGTTCACCAGCACTTGGTCATCCGGCTTCACGAACATCTCGATGGCCACCAGTCCGATCACGTCTAGCCGCTCGGCGATGTGGCGCGCGATCGCCTCGGCGCGCATGCTGACCTCCGGGCGCACGCGCGCCGGTACGATCGTGGTATCGAGGATGTGATTCTGGTGCTGGTTCTCGGCCGGCGCATATGTAGCGAGCGAGCCGGGGCCGCTCCGCGCCACGATGACCGAGAGTTCGCAGGAGAAATCGACGAAACCCTCGAGAATGCCGATCGGACCGCCCATCTCCGCCCAGCACGCCTCGACGTCGGGGTCGCCGGCAATCTTGACCTGGCCCTTGCCGTCATAGCCGTAACGAACCGATTTCAGGATCGCAGGAAGTCCAAGATCGCGAACGGCACGCGCGAGCGAGGCCGCGCCGGTCACTTCGCGGTATTCCGTGGTCGCGACGTCGATCGCGCGCAGAAAGTCTTTCTCGCGCAGTCGGTCCTGCGCGATGCGCAACACGTTTGGGCTGGGCCGCACGGGCTTTCGCTCCGCGAGAAACTCCGCGGTCTCCGCCGGCACGTTCTCGAATTCGAAAGTGACGACGTCGACCGCGTCGGCAAAGCGGGCGAGCGAGGCATGATCCTCATAGGGCGCGGTCGTCGAGAAAGCGGTGACGTGCTTCGCGGGACCGTGGGGGTCGGGACAGTAGACGTGGCTCTTGTAGCCGAGTGCCGCCGCAGCGAGCGCCGTCATGCGGCCGAGCTGGCCGCCGCCGAGAATCCCGATGGTGGATCCGGGCGGGATCATCCCTTGGGCGACACCGCATCGCTCGGTCGCTCCGCGACCGCCGCCGTCTGCTCGGCCCGGTAGCGATCGAGGGCGGCCGCGACCTTTGAGTCGCTGTTGGCGAGGATCGCGGCGGCAAGCAGCGCCGAGTTGATGGCACCGGGCTTGCCGATCGCGAGCGTGCCCACGGGCACGCCACCGGGCATTTGCACGATGGAGAGCAGGCTATCCATGCCCTTTAGGGTCTGCGTCTCGATCGGCACACCCAGCACCGGCAGGGCGGTCATCGATGCCGCCATGCCCGGCAGGTGCGCCGCGCCGCCGGCACCCGCGATGATCACCTTGAGGCCGCGCCCGCGCGCTTCCCGCGCATAGGCATAGAGCCGCTCGGGTGTGCGGTGGGCGGACACGATGCGCGTCTCATGGGGGATTTGCAGCCGCTCCAAGGTCGCGGCGGCATGGCGCAGGGTGTCCCAATCGGATTGGCTTCCCATGATGATGCCGACCGTCGGCCGTTCTCCCGCCATGCGCGCTAGGCCTCGGTTTAGCCTTGGGGAAAAAGTGCATTATTGGGGATGCGGGTCTGGAGGGCAAGGAAGCCCTGGCCCGCTTCTTAGCCACTTGTTAAGGCAATCCGTGTCTCCTTCACGGCAGGGCGCCAGGGGTGGCGCCCTTTATCTCAGAGCAGCGCCGCCTCCCGCCAATGGAAATCCGCGACACCAAACCGGCCTCCCGCACGTCCGCCCTCCGTCGAACGGAGTCGTCGACTGCGGCGACGTCTACCACCGTGCCCGGAGCCGTGGCGGCGCGCCCTCTTGATCCGATCCTGCTTGCGGGCGTGCCCGAGGCTGAGCTCACGCCCAGAGTGCGCCAGGCGATGATGGCGTTGCTGGCCGAGATCGACCAGTTGCGGCGTGACCTGACCGATGCTCGGGGCCGGATCGATTTCCTGGAGCGGCTTGCCGACGAGGATCCGCTGATCCCGGTCGCCAACCGGCGCGCCTTCCTGCGCGAGGTCACCCGCATGATCGGCTTCGGTCAGCGCTATGGCACCCCAGCCAGCATCGTCTATATCGACGTCAATCATCTGAAGGTCATCAACGATTCCTACGGCCACGCTGCCGGCGATGCCGCGCTTCAGCTGGTCGCCCGCACGCTTGTCGAGCAGGTCCGCAACACCGACGTGGTGGCGCGCCTGGGCGGGGACGAATTCGGTCTGTTGCTGGTGCAGGCCGATCGGCCGCTGGCGGAGGCCAAGGCGGCGCAGCTCGCGGAGGCCGTTCGACAGCGCCCGCTTTCTTGGCAGGGGCGCAACCTACCTCTGGATATCTCCTATGGCGTCCATTGCTTTGCCGGCAACGACAATGCCGGCGATGCGCTCGAAGCCGCGGACCAGGCCATGTACGCGCGCAAGCGCGAGCGCGTGTCGGCTGCTCCCGGCGCCTGATCCAAGCCTGACCCGCGCCCGGCCGCGCGGCCCGGCCCGCTCGAGGGCGATCGCGCTCGAACTCTAGATCCTCAGAGCCGCTTCAACTCGATCCTCGCCAGGAAGGTCCGCAGCCGCTCGTGCGTCTGCGCCCCGAACACCTCGCGGGGCGGACCCTCGACCGCAACGCGGCCCGCATCCATGAACACCACGCGTGAGGAGACGTCGCGCGCAAACGACATCTCGTGGGTGACCAAGATCATCGTCATCCCGTCATCCGCGAGCTCTCGCACAACCGTCAGCACCTCGCCCACTAGTTCGGGATCGAGCGCCGAGGTGATCTCGTCCAGCAGGAGAACCTTGGGGTTCATCGCCACCGCGCGCGCGATGCCGACGCGCTGTTGCTGGCCGCCGGACAGCTCGATCGGCAGGCTGTCGAGCTTGTCGCCCAGTCCCACTCGGACCAGCCACTGCTCCGCCAACTCGCGGGCCGCGGCCCGGTCCATGCGGCGCACCTTGCGCAGGCCGAGCACGACATTGTCGCGCGCTGTCAGGTGGGGGAAAAGGTTGAACAACTGGAACACCATGCCGATGTCAGCGCGGATGTGAGCGAGCTCGCGCTCGCCGCGCGGACGTCGGCCGCCGTTCGCGTCGTGATACCCGACCTCGACGCCATCCACCTGGATCGAGCCGCCGTCATAGGTTTCCAGGAGGTTCACGCAGCGCAGCAGCGTGGTCTTGCCACTACCGCTGGCGCCGATCACCGACACCACCTGACCCTTCACCACATCGAGATCGATGCCTTTCAGCACCTGGTTGCTGCCGAACGATTTGGTGAGCCCCCGCACGCGCACGAGCGGGACGGCGTCATTCCCGGACATAGGCAAACCGCGCCTCCAGGCGCCGACTGATCTGCGACAGAGTGTAGTTGATGGCGAAATACATGAGCGCGCCCAGCACGTAGAGGGGCATCGGCTTGAACGTGCGGCCGATCACCTGCTGGATCGATAGCATCAGGTCGACGATCCCGACCAGTGCCAGTAGCGAGCTTCCCTTCACGGTATCGACCACAGTGTTGATCCACGGCGGCAGGAAGCGCCGCAGCGCCTGCGGGAACACCACGTAGAGCATGCGTTGCCCGAAAGTCAGGCCGATCGCCTTGCCCGCCTCGTTCTGCCCGGGGTGGATGGATTGGAGCGCCCCGCGCGCGACCTCCGACACATGCGCCGTCTCGAACAACGCCAGAGCCGCGATCGCGGACCAGAAATTGCTGACCTTCCAGCCCGTCAGCGGCAGCATGTAGAAGATCGAGAAGATCAGCACCAGCAACGGCAGGCCGCGCACGAAGTCGCTGAACAGCCGGATCGGCCAGGCGATCCAGTGAGAGCCGTAGCTCAGACCGACACCGAGGATTACGCCCGCGACCAGCGCCAGCACCACGACGATGGCGGAGGCTTGCAATGTGACGAGCAGTCCCTGCCACAGGAACGGCAGGCCCTTGAGCATGACGTCGATCATCGGCGGCGGATCGCGAAACGGCGTTCCAACAGCCTGAGGCCGAGCAGCAGCAGGTAGCCGGTCACCAGGTACATGGGCGCCACCACGGCATAGACCTCCACGATGCGGAACGTGTTGGTGTAGATCCAGTTGGCGCCGTAAGTCAGCTCCGGGACCGCGAGCACGGTCGCGAGCGACGTGTCCTTGAAGAGCGAGATGAACGCGTTGCCGAGCGAGGGCAGCACGATCCGGATCATGGTTGGCAGCCGCACGTGCAGCACGAGCTGCGCCGGGGTCAATCCGATCGCGCGGCCCGCGTCGATCAGGCCTTTGGGAATGGCATCGAGCCCGGCGCGAAACACCTCCACCAGATAGGCGCCGGCATAAACCGCCAGCGTCATCACGAAGCTGGTGGTGGCGTCATAGGCGAAGCCGCCGACGCTGGGGATGCCGTAGAACACCAGGTAGACCAGCAACAGCAGAGGCACGTTGCGGATGAACTCGACATAGGCCGCGACCGCCGTGCGCACG
>DASZHJ010000155.1:0-10158 GCA_035938015.1 Allostellaceae bacterium | reverse complement strand
GCGAGCGTGTAGTCCTCCGGGCGCTTGCGGATGTTGGTGCCGGCGTTATTGACGAGGATGTGGAGCCCGCCCAGCCGCTGGGCCGTCTCGGCCGCCATATGGCGGCAGTCCGCCTCGCGCGTGAGGTCGACCTCCAGCGAGGAGGCCTTGGCCCCGAGCTCCGCCAAAGCGCGCACGGCTTGGGCGTTCTTGGCCGAACTGCGGCCGGCGACCATCACGGCGGCGCCCGCGGCGGCGAGGCCGAGCGCCATGCCGAGACCGATGCCGCCGTTGCCGCCGGTGACCAGCGCCACGCGGCCGGTGAGGTCGAAGAGCTTCATTCGGAGGTTCTCCGTCGGTGGGGTCAGCGGTCTCGCGAGCGCGCGTCCTCGTCGAGCGGCACGAGCGTCACGACCGAAGTGTTGATGAGGCGCTTGCCGGCGTGCTCGAAGTTGACGGTGACGCGATCGCCGATCGCCGATTGTACCTGTCCCACGCCCCAGTCGGGCTCGCCGGGGTGACGCACGCGGGTACCTGGTACGAGCCGGTCGGTCAGCACCGCCTCCCGGATGGTTGTCAGGGTCGGTCTCGCGGCCCATTATAGCTCGCCACCGCCGACGTGCCCAAGTGGACGGGCGTTCAAGTGAAGGCATCCATGATCGAGCTCCGTGTTCTCGAGCTACTCTGCGCCCGGTTTTGCCACGAGATGGTCAGTCCCGTCGGCGCCATCGGCAATGGAGTCGAGTTGCTCGATGAGGATGATCCCGAATTCGTGCGCGAGGCGATCGCGCTCATCGGTCAAAGCGCCAGAACCGCGTCGCGCCGGCTCCAATTCTACCGTTTCGCCTACGGCACTGCCCCGACGGCATCCAGCGTCACGCCTCGGGAGCTGCTGCTGGGCTTCTTGGAGAGCGGCAAGGTTGCTGCCGATTGGGACCCCTCCGTCTCGAGTCTCTCATCGGAGTGGCAACGGCTTGCATGCAACCTCGCCGTCGTTGCCGCCGAAACGCTGCCGCGCGGCGGCCGGATCGCCGTGCGCCCCATCGGCGGCCGTGGTGTCGAGGTCGAGGCCGCGGGAGAGAGCGTACTCGTGAATCGGGATGTGGTGGCGGCGCTCGCGGGGACCGCGAAAGCGGCGGAGCTCAATTCCCGAACCATCCACGGTCATGTAACCGCGAAGTTCGCGGAGCAGCTGAAAGCAACGGCCGCACTCTTCGAGAGCGGTCCGGGGCGCGCTCTTTTCGTCGCGTCCGAGCGTTAGCGTCCCACGGCGGCGCCGACCGCCGGGATGGCGGTGGTAGTGCTAACCGGTTCTTAATGTATTTTCGGCATTTTTCAGGCACTTGCGAGCGTGCGTCCTCGATGCGCCTGGCTCGCCCTGCCCCTCTGCCGGGACCGGAATAAATGGACGATCTGCTCAGCGAATTTCTGACCGAGACGAACGAAAGTATTTCGCTACTGGACGTCGAGCTCGTGAAGCTTGAGCAGAATCCCAACGACCCGGAGCTGCTGAGTAACATCTTTCGACTCGTGCACACCATCAAGGGGACCTGCGGCTTCCTCGGGCTGCCGCGCCTCGAGACGCTCGCGCACGCCTCCGAGAACGTACTGGGCAAGATCCGCGATGGCGAGCTGATGGTGACCCCGACCGCCGTGACGCTGATCCTGGAGTCGTTGGACGGCATCAAGTCGATCCTGGCCGTCCTGGAATCGACGGAGACCGAGCCCGCGGGCAGCGATTCGGATCTGATCGAGCGCCTCAATCTCTTGGCGAGCGGCGAGCCGCCGCGCGCGCCGACCGCAAAAATGGCAGAGCCCCCGCCCGCCGACGAGGCAGCCGCGAAGTCCGAGCGCGTGCCTGAGATGGCGGTGAAGAGCACGGCGAAGCCCGGCCAGGGGTCGATCCCCGCGACGCCGGCGGAGCTCGAGGAGCCCGCAGTGCACGAAACCGGTCCACGGGTGCGCGCCGTCGAGGATGGCAAGGAGAGCAAAGAGTCTGCCGTCGCGGCGCAAAGCATCCGCGTCAACGTCGATCTGCTCGAGAACCTGATGACCATGGTGAGTGAGCTCGTACTCACCCGCAATCAGCTGCTGCAGATACTGCGCAGCCAGAAGGACAGTGAATTCGGCGCGCCGCTACAGCGGCTGTCACACGTCACGACCGAGCTGCAGGAAGGCGTCATGAAGACGCGGATGCAGCCGATCGGCAATGCCTGGGCGAAGCTCCCGCGCATCGTGCGCGACCTCTCCCACGAGCTCGGCAAGAAGATTGACCTGCGAATGCTCGGCGCCGACACCGAGCTCGACAGGCAAGTGCTGGAAATGATCAAGGATCCGCTCACCCACATGGTGCGGAACTCCGCTGATCACGGCATTGAGTCGCCGGCGGAGCGTCTGGCCAAGGGCAAGTCCGAGAGCGGCGTGATAACGCTCGATGCCTTCCACGAGGGCGGCCACATCATCATCGAGATCAGCGACGACGGACACGGCCTCGATATCGATAAGATCCAGCGTAAGGCGATTTCGACCGGCATGGCGACCGAGGCCGAGCTCGCCGCGATGACCGAGCAACAGATCCAACAGTTCATTCTCAAGCCCGGCTTCTCGACCGCGAGCAAAGTGACGAGCGTCTCCGGCCGCGGCGTCGGCATGGACGTGGTGCGCACGAACATCGAGAAGATCGGCGGCACCATGGAGATGAAGAGCCAGAGCGGCAAGGGCTCGTCCTTTACGATCAAGATCCCGCTTACGCTTGCGATCGTCTCGGCGCTTATCGTGGAATGCGCGGGCGAGCGCTTCGCCATTCCGCAGATCAGCGTGGTCGAGCTCGTGCGCGCCGCGGCGAACACCGAGAATACCATCGAGCGCATCAACGACACGCCGGTGCTCCGTCTGCGCAATCGGCTGCTGCCGCTGGTGTCCCTGCAGTCGCTGCTCAATCTCGGCAAACCGAAGGGCGAGCGCGAGACCTATATCGTGGTCACGCAGGTCGGCACCTACACCTTCGGCATCATCGTCGACCGGGTGTTCGATACCGAGGAAATCGTGGTGAAGCCGGTGGCGCCCATCCTGCGCGACATCAGCATGTTCTCCGGCAACACGATCCTGGGCGACGGCAGCGTGATCATGATCCTCGATCCCAACGGCATCGCGGCGGCGACCGGCGAGGTCACGGTGAGCGAGCAGGCCCACCGCAACGAGGCGTTGGCCCGCACCGGCGTGCGCGAGGACCGTACCGCGCTCTTGTTGTTCCGGGCCGGCGGTTCCGGTCAAAAGGCCGTGCCGCTGGCGCTCATCGCGCGCCTCGAGGAGATCGACGTCCGCCAAGTCGAGCAGTCGAACGGCAAGCCGGTGGTGCAGTACCGCGGCAAACTAATGCCGCTGGTCTCCACCGATCCCTCCTACCGGATGCCCTCGGAGGGGCGCCAGCCGATCCTGGTGTTCGCCGATCACGACCGCAGCATGGGCCTGGCTGTCGACGAGATCGTCGATATCGTCGAGGAACATCTCGCGGTGGAGCTGACCTCGGATCAGGCGGGCCTGATCGGCAGCGCCATCGTGGCGGGCAAGGCGACCGAGATAATCGATGCCGGGTTCTATTTGACCCAGGCCTATCGCGACTGGTTCCATACCGCGGCCGATATCGAGTTCGGCAACGCGCAAAAATCGAAGCGCGTGCTTTTGGTCGACGACAGCCCGTTCTTTCGCAATCTGCTGACGCCGCTGCTGTCGGTCGCCGGTTATGACGTGACCACGGTCGAATCGGGCGATCGCGCGCTCGGCCTTTGCGAGGCGGGCGAGGATTTCGACGTGATCATCAGCGATATCGAGATGCCCGGCATGAACGGCTTCGAGTTCGCGAACGCGGTGCGCCGCGCCGGCCGCTGGCAGCAGACGCCGCTTGTCGCCTTGTCCTCGCATGCGAGCCCGAAGGATCTCGACCGCGGCCGCGCGGCCGGCTTCAGCGACTACGTCGCGAAGTTCGACCGCGAGGCCTTGCTGCATAGCCTGTCGGAGACCCTGAGCCACGCGCGAGGTGCTGCATGAGCAAGGATATCGCCACCGCCGACCTGGCCAGCGGCAAGGTAACCGGAGTGGCTGACCGCCGCGATTTCGTGTCGGTGACCATCGCCGACCAGCTGTTTGGGATCCCGGTGTTTCAGGTGCAGGACGTGCTCGGAACGCAGCGCATCACGCGCATCCCGCTGGCACCCGCCGAGGTCGCGGGCTCGCTCAATTTGCGCGGCCGGATCGTGACTGCCATCGATATTCGGATCCGCCTCAGGCTTCCTCGGCGCCCAGAGGGCCGCCAGGCCATGAGCGTAGTGGTCGATCACGGCGGAGAGCTCTATAGCCTGCTCGTCGACGGCGTGGGCGAAGTGCTGAGCCTCAAGGCGGGGGACGCCGAGCGCAATCCCGCGACGCTCGACCCGATTTGGCGCGAGGTATCGGCCGGCATCTATCGTCTCGACGGCAATCTGCTGGTCGTGCTCGACGTGGCGAAGGTGCTCGACTTCTCCGCGCACGCAGCGGCGGCCTGACGGCCGCCGATAGAGAAACGCCAAGGAGAACCGCGGCATGAAATCCTGTCTTATCGTCGACGACTCAAAAGTCGTCCGGAAAGTAGCGCGACGCATCCTCGAGGATTTGCACTTCGCCATCGAGGAGGCAGCCGACGGCAAGATCGCCATGGAGGCATGCCTCAAGCACATGCCCGACGCGATACTGCTCGACTGGAACATGCCGGTGATGAACGGCATCGAGTTCCTGCGTACGCTGCGCGGTACCGCCGGCGGCAGCGCGCCCGTCGTGGTGTTCTGCACCACCGAGAACGACTTGGCGCACATTCAGCAGGCGATCGGCGCTGGCGCCAACGAATACATCATGAAGCCGTTCGACAGCGACATCATTCAGGCTAAGTTCGCGCAGGCAGGATTGCTGTGACCTCCGCAGCGGCGCCGTCCTCCGTCACAGGAGTGCGCACCGCGAGCCGATCGGCGGCGCCATATCGCATCATGGTGGTCGATGACAGCGCGGTGATCCGTGGGTTATTGACCCGCTCCCTCGAGGCGGATCCGGATCTCGCCGTCATCGTCTCTGTCGGCGACGGCCAGATGGCACTCAACGCCCTGCAGCGCCATGACGTCGAGATCATCATCCTGGACATCGAGATGCCCGTGATGGACGGGCTGACGGCGCTGCCGAAGATTGTCGCGGCAAAGCCCGGCGTTCCCGTGCTGATCGCGTCCACGCTGACGCGCCGGGGAGCGACGGTCAGCCTCAAGGCTCTCGCCTTGGGTGCGGCCGACTACGTAACCAAACCCGGCTCCTCCGCGCTCACGACGGCGGACGATTTCAAACGCGAGCTGGTGGGCAAGGTGAAGGGGCTTGCCCAGGCGCGCCGCCAGGCGCGTGGCGAGCCCGTGCCCTCGCCCGCGGCATCAGGCGTGGGCGAGGTCGCGGCGGCCCCTGCATCGGTTGCGCGCGCTTCTGAGATCCGCCTCAGGCCGTTACCAGGCGACCGGCCCGATGTAGTGGCCATCGGCTGCTCGACCGGTGGGCCTCAGGCGCTGTTCCGCCTCCTGAAATCCCTGATCGGGGTCAAGCAGCCGATCCTCATCACGCAGCACATGCCCGCGACCTTCACGACGATCCTCGCCGAGCACATTTCGCGATTGACCGGGCTCGCTGCCGCGGAGGCGACCGACGGGGAGCCGATCTCGGCTTCGCGGGTCTATATCGCGCCCGGCGACTACCACTTGCTCGTCGAAGCTCAGAGCACGATGCGCCGCCTGCGCCTCAACAAGGGGCCGCCGGAGAATTTCTGCCGGCCGTCGGTCGATCCGATGCTACGAAGCCTGGCGCAGGTCTATGGGCGCCGAGTGCTGAGCGTCATCCTTACGGGCATGGGCCACGACGGATTGAGGGGCGGGGAGGCGCTGGTAGCGGCCGGCTCCGGGGTCGTGGCGCAAGACGAGAAGACCAGTATCGTCTGGGGCATGCCGGGCGCGGTGGCGATGGCGGGCTTGTGCAGCGCGGTGCTGCCGATCGACGAGCTCGGTCCCTTCATTTCGCGCGTCGCCGGACGGGCTTCAACATGACCGGCGACGAGTTCGACTTTCTCTGCAAGATGCTGAAGGATCGCTCGGGTCTCGTACTGACGCGCGACAAGGCTTACCTGCTCGAGAGCCGCCTGTTGCCGGTCGCGCGCAAGTGCAGCCTCAAATCCGTCGACGAGCTGGTGGCCGCAGTGCGCTCGCGTCCGAACGGGGACCTCGCGCGCGACATCGTCGAGGCAATGACCACCAACGAGTCGTTCTTCTTCCGCGATATCAAGCCGTTCGACCAATTCAAGAACTTCGTGCTGCCGGCGCTGATGAAGTCGCGCGCGGCGCGGCGCCAGATCCGGATCTGGAGCGCGGCCTGCTCGAGCGGACAGGAGCCCTACACATTGGCGATGCTGCTCGCGGAGGAGCAAGCGAAGCTTGCAGGCTGGAGCATCGATATCCTCGCGAGCGACCTTTCCACCGAGATCCTGGACAAGGCACAGGCCGGGCTCTATTCCCAATTCGAGGTGCAGCGCGGCTTGCCGATTCAATATCTCGTCAAGCATTTCAAGCAGCAGGGCGAGCGCTGGCAGATCGACGCAGCGATCCGAAATCGGGTCCGCTTCCGCGTCTTCAATCTGCTCGACGAGCCCGCGAGCCTCGGCGGCTTCGACGTGATCTTCTGCCGGAACGTGCTGATCTATTTCGATCAGCTCACCAAGACCACGGTACTGGACCGCCTGAGCCGCGTGCTCGCTCCGGATGGGTTCCTCTACCTCGGTGGCGCTGAGACGGTGCTGGGCATCAGCGACAAATTCCACGCCGCCGCGGACAACCGCGGGATCTACTGCCCGGCGCCCCTGACCCCGCCGCAGCGGCTCGCTGTCGGCTAGAGCGCTCGGGCTTCCCGCTCAAAAGGAAAGGGCGGGTCTTTCGACCCGCCCTTGCCTCGTCGTCCAGAATGCTCTTTAGGCGCGCTATACCTTGGCGAGCTTGCGCTCCGCCTCCGCCGGTGCCGGGTCGCGCAGCACGTAGCCGCGGCCCCACACCGTCTCAATGTAGTTGTCGCCGCCGGTCGCCTGGCTCAGCTTCTTCCTGAGCTTGCAGACGAAGACGTCGATGATCTTGAGCTCCGGCTCGTCCATGCCGCCGTAGAGGTGATTGAGGAACATTTCCTTGGTGAGCGTGGTGCCCTTGCGCAGGCTCAGGAGTTCGAGGATGCCATACTCCTTGCCCGTGAGGCGCAGCGGTTGACCTTCCACTTCCACGGTCCGGCTGTCCAGATTGACCAGCAGCTTGCCGGTGCGAATGACCGACTCCGAATGGCCCTTGGCGCGGCGTACGATCGCCTGGATGCGTGCGATGAGTTCGCGGCGGTCGAACGGCTTGGTCAGGAAGTCGTCGGCGCCGAAACCCAAGCCCTTGATCTTGTGATCGAGCTCGCTCAGGCCCGAGAGGATCAGGATCGGCGTCCTAACCCGTGCGGCCCGGAGCCGCCGCAGCACCTCGTAGCCGTCGATGTCCGGCAACATGAGGTCGAGGATGATGATGTCGTAGTCGTAGAGCTTGCCGATCTCGAGGCCGTCCTCGCCGAGATCGGTGGTATCGACGATGAAGTTCTCGGCCCGCAGCATCATCTCGATGCTTGCGGCGGTCGCTGAATCATCCTCGACAAGAAGAACCCGCATGCAACCCTCCACTCTATGGCGCCGCAGTCCCTCTTATTGCCCATCGGACGCCTGGTTTAACTATTCTTACCGCCCGAGGTTAACAACATGTTAATTGGCCGCAAACCAAACCGGCGGAAAAGTGCGGCCCTTTGCTACCGCACGATTGCGCCGAGTCCTGAACAGCCGGCGAAAAATGCGGCGACTCCGGTCCTCGTTCTCCTCGAATAATCCAGCAGTTTCACGATTTAACTCCGCTTTAAACGAGCCTTGCCATGATGCTATCGCCCGCGGGCGGGAGTCCGCGGGCTTGCGACGTGGGTCTTGAGGAGAGCAGCTTCGTGGATCTTGCCAATCTTCTCGAGGAAGTGCGACAGATCCCGGACTATCACCGCTACGGCCGAGTCACCGGCGTCTCGGGCCTTCTGTTGGAAATCGGCGGTGTGCCACAGAGCCTCGCGGTCGGCGGGCGATGTGAGGTGGTGACGCGCGACAATCGCCGAGTCCCTTGCGAGGTCGTGGGCTTCCGCGACCGGCGCGCGTTGGTCATGCCTTTTGGCGCGCTCGAGGGCGTAAGTCTGGGCTGCAAGGCCGAGGTGCAAGCGTCGGTGCCGGCCATTCATCCGAGCGACGGCTGGCTCGGCCGCGTCGTCAACGCGTTCGGCGAGCCGCTCGACGGCAAGGGCCCGCTTCCCATGGGACCCGCGGCCTATCCGCTGCGCAGCCGGCCGCCGCAGGCGCATCTGCGCCGGCGCGTCCAGGGCAAGCTCGATCTCGGCGTGCGCGCGATCAACACGTTCCTCAGCTGCTGCCGCGGCCAGCGCATGGGCATCTTCTCGGGCTCGGGCGTCGGCAAGTCGATTTTGCTCTCGATGATGGCGCGCTACACCACCAGCGACTGCACGGTGATCGGTCTCATCGGCGAGCGCGGCCGCGAGGTGCAGGAATTCATCGAGGACGATCTCGGCCCCGAGGGCTTGAAACGCAGCGTCGTCGTGATCGCGACTTCCGATGAATCGCCCCTGATGCGCCGCCAGGCTGCTTATCTCACCATGGCCCTCGCCGAGTACTTCCGCGACCGCGAGCGCGACGTACTCTGCCTGATGGATAGCGTCACGCGCTTTGCCATGGCGCAGCGCGAGATCGGGCTTTCCGCGGGCGAGCCGCCGACCAGCAAGGGCTATACCCCCACCGTCTTCGCCGAGCTGCCGAAGCTCCTGGAGCGCGCGGGCACCGGCACCGGCAAGGGCAGCATCACCGGGCTTTTCGCCGTGCTGGTCGAGGGTGACGACCACAACGAGCCGATCTCCGACGCCGTGCGCGGCATCCTCGACGGCCACATCGTGCTGGATCGTGCGATCGCCGAGCGCGGCCGATATCCCGCGATCAACGTGCTGCGCTCGATCTCGCGCACGCTCCCGGGCTGCAACAGCGCGGAGGAGAATGCGCTGGTCTCGACGGCCCGCCAGTTCCTTGCCACATACGAGGACATGGCGGAGCTGATCCGGCTTGGCGCCTACCGCAAGGGCAGCGATGCCAAGGTCGACGAAGCGATCCGGTATTATCCCGCGATCGAGAAGTTCCTCAGCCAAGCGCGCGAGGAGCGCGCCGAGCTCGAAGCCGGCTACGCCGAGCTCAAGTGCATCCTCGGGACGGTGACGCCATGAGCAGCACGCTCGACAGCCTGATCCGTCTGCACCGCTGGCAGGTCGACGAGCGGCGGCGCCAGCTCGCGGAGCTCGAGGGCCTCGCGGAAAAGCTCCGCCAGGAAATGGTGCGGCTGGCGGAAGAGCGGGCCGTCGAGCAGACGGCCGCGAGCGCCTCGTTCCTGGCGCGGCACGTCTACCCCGGCTACATCCGCCGCGCGCTGGAGAGGCAAAAGACGCTGGAGCAGTCGCTGGCCGAGACCGACGTGCAGATCGTGCAGGCGCGCGACGCGCTCGCCGATTCCTTTCAGGAGCTGAAGCGCTACGAGATCGCGGCCGCCAACCGAGACCGCCTGCGCATGACCGCCGCAGCCCGCCGCGAGCGCATCGAGACCGACGCCGTCGCGATCGCGAATTTTCGGCGAGCGAACGGGCGCTAGGGCGCTGGCCCGGGCTGGCGCGGCTCGGTGGAGATCGGCGGAGATTTTCCGGCGTTCGCCGGGGATTTCCCGCGTTTTTCCAGAGATTTTGCCCTTCGCCGCAAAAGCCACCAAAACCTAAGCCGCTGACTGCGCTCGTATTTTTGCCGAAAATTTGGGTTCGGTCGATAGAAAGCGGCCTCGCGCCCCTCTTCCGCCCCGATAATCGAGGGCGCCGCGATACCCGGCCGTGGCCGGCGCCGCCTGGAGTTCGCGGGCTCCTGAAACGGACACTTCGGGCGGATCTGAGTTGCGCGGCCACGGCCTAACCTCGGGACACCTCGATGGCGAGGCTCACCCTAGCGCCGTTGAGTTCAGCCGCTCTGAACGATCGCGGCCC
>DASZHJ010000154.1:0-1666 GCA_035938015.1 Allostellaceae bacterium | reverse complement strand
ACGATGGCGAGCCGCGAGGTCGTCGAGCGCACCTTGGCGCCGTTCCAGATTTTCATCGGGGCGGCGGCGATTTATTTCTGCATCTGTTATACCCTCGCCCTCTATGGAAAGCACCTTGAACGACGCGTCCTCCTCGGCCATTGAGGTTCCGCAGAGCCGGCAGCCGCGCCCGATGCTCGAGATCGCGGGCCTGCGCAAACGCTTCGGTGCGGCCGAGGTGTTGCGCGACGTCTCGCTCGCGGTCAATCCGGGCGAGGTCGTGGTGGTGATCGGTCCGAGTGGCTCGGGCAAGACCACTTTCTTGCGCTGCATCAATTTGCTCGAAGAGTACGAACGCGGGACGATCACGATCGACGGCGAGCCGATTGGCTATCGGGTCGACCGCAGAACGGGCCGGCGCCGGCGCATGCCGGAGCGCGATGTCGCGGCCGCGCGTGCCCGGATCGGCATGGTTTTCCAGAGCTACAACCTCTTCCCGCACATGAGCGTGCTACAGAACATTGTTGCCGCGCCGGTGCGCGTGAGAGGCATCGAGCGCCGGCAGGCCGAGACGCGCGCGCACGAACTCCTCGCGATGGTCGGGTTGTCCGATAAGGCGGCCGAATACCCGATTCGGCTTTCTGGCGGTCAGCAACAGCGGGTGGCAATCGCCCGGGCGCTGGCGATGGACCCCAAGATCATGCTGTTCGACGAGATCACCTCGGCGCTCGACCCTGAGCTCGTCGACGAGGTCTTGGCGGCGATGCAGCAGCTCGCGCGCGACGGCATGACGATGGTCGTCGTAACCCATGAGATGAGCTTCGCCCGCGACATCGCCGACCTGATGATCTTCATGGATGCTGGCGTCGTCGTCGAGGAAGGCAAGCCTGACCAGCTCCTTTTTGCGCCGCGGACCGAGCGCGTGCGAGCCTTCCTCAAGCGCTACAACGATCGTTATCGGATCTGACCGGCCTCGCGCGGATCCGACATGTTTACGGATGGCCGCGCTCACGGAGTAGGAGCGGCTCTACTTAGGCGACCAAACATCTGCGACACGCTCGCCCAGCAGTGGGATGTAATCCCGAAAGCCAGGTGAGCGCCCCGGCGCGGCCGGGCAGGCGAGCAGTTTTCCCGGCAACCGGAAACTATTCCGCCACGCGGTCGCCAACAATGGTGTTCAGCGCGACGATCATGCTTCCCGGTTGCGGCCACTGGACCCAGCAGGAGCGAGCGGCGGAATATTTCACGAGACGGTTGTTGAATGCTTCCGCGAGGAGGCTCCGACGACCGCGGCGGCGGCCGCGACCACAATCCTAGACGGGGTCAAGGCCGACCGGTGGCGGATCCTCGTCGGCGACGATGCGCATCGGCTAGACGATCTGGTCCGCCGCTCGCCGGAGCAGGCCTACGATGTCGACTTCTTCGCTCGACCAGTTGGAATTACAGCTCGAGGAGCTGGAGGCGAGCGCTGACCCGCAAGCCGCTGAGCAAAAATTCTCGGCGCCCTGGCGGAGGAAGCCAGGTTCGCAGCTGACTCGCCGCTGGAGGGGGCGAGATTCGAACCCTCGGTCCCCCGGCCTCGGCGAAGTAGTGGCCGACGAACTCACCGATAGCGGCAGACCGCCGGACGAAGCACCGCGCATCATGGCGAGTGCAGGGTGGCCCGAGGACTCCGCGCCCAAAATGG
>DASZHJ010000153.1:0-2178 GCA_035938015.1 Allostellaceae bacterium | reverse complement strand
GCGCGCATCGATGCGAGGATACCAGAAATTCCTGACACTGGATGGCAGGTATTGCGGTGTAGAACGCCGCCGAGCCCAGCCCCGGGGCGCACAACCCGAAGGGAGATCCGCCATGTCTTCACCCATCCCGACGCCCGCTACTGATTTCGATTTTTTGATGGGGCGCTGGCGGGTGCAGCATCATCGCCTCAAGCGGCGTCTCGCGAGCTGCGCGGAGTGGGACGACTTCATGGGCACGTCGAGCGCGCGGCCGCTCATCGGTGGCTTCGGCAACCTCGACGAGAACGAGATCGGGCTGCCCGGCGACCCCTATATCGGCATCACGCTCAGGACATACGATCCCAGGAGCGAAACGTGGCGGATCTATTGGTTCGACGGCCGCCATCCCGGCGCGGTCGACCCGCCGATGGTCGGGCGTTTCGAGAACGGCCTCGGAACGTTCTACGCCGAGCACATGTTCGAGGCAAAGCCAGTTCGAGTGCGGTTCCTCTGGTCGCGGCCCAGCGAGCAGACTTGCCGGTGGGAGCAGGCTTTCTCGGCGGACGGCGGCCGGAGTTGGGAAACCAATTGGATTATGGATTTCTCACGCGCCTGATGCCGCACCAGCACGGAGGGACGCGATGGACCTCTTCATCTTCGCCCGCTTCCATGCCCGCGACGGCGAGGAGCGGGCTTTGGCCGCCGTGCTCGACCGGCAAATACGGTTCGTGCGCGGAGAGCCCGGCTGTCTCATGATCGACGCCTATCGCTCGACCCGCGATCCGCGGCTCTTCTATATCCACTCGCGTTGGGTGGACGAGGCGGCCTTTGAGGCTCATGCGGAGCTGCCGAACACAGTCGAGTTCCTGGAGCGCATGCAGCCCTTGATCGATCACTCGCTCGATGTGACGCGGGCGCGGCCGCTCGGGTAAGGTAGCGTCGCCTGTCGACATCCGTGATGAGGAGGCTCCGATGCTGTTCATGTTGATCGAGCGTTTCAAGAACCGCGACGCGAAGTCGGCCTACCGGCATTTCCGCGACAAGGGCCGCGGCCTGCCGGACGGGCTTCGCTATATCGACAGCTGGATCGAGCCCAATTTCGACCGCTGCTTCCAGTTGATGGAGTGCGACGACTTGAGGCTGCTGCAGGAGTGGATGTTGTTCTGGGGCGATCACGTCGAGGTCGAGTTCGTGCCCGTGGTGCCCTCGGCCGAGACCCGCAAGGTGATCGAGCCCTATCTCTGACCGTGGAGATCGCATGAAGCTCTATTCGGGTCCGCTGAGCCTGTTCTCGCGCAAGGTGGAGATCGCGCTCGCCGAGAAGGGGCTCGCCTTCGAGCGGGAGATGGTGCCGTTCACTCAGGCGAAGGGCTACTCGCCCAAACATCCTGCCGTGCTTGCCGGCAATCCCAAGGCGCAGGTGCCGGTGCTGGTGGACGGGGATCTCACGCTCTTCGATTCCACGATCATCGCCGAGTATCTCGAGGATGCCTATCCCGAGCACCCGCTGTTTCCCCGAGAGGCCAAGGCGCGCGCTCGATGCCGGGTGCTCGAGCTTTATGGCGACGAGATCCTGTTCGCGCCGGTGCGGATGCTGGGCTATCGCACGGAGCCGCCGCATCCGGATCCGAAACTCCAGGCGATCCGGGAAGAGGAGGGCCGGCAGGCGGACGCGGCGATCCTCGCGCGCTACACTGATTTGCAGGCCGAGCTCGGCGGCCAGGAGTATTTCTGCGGCGCGTTCTCGGTCGCCGACATCGCGCTTTTCATGACGGTGCTGTTCGCGATCCGCCGGAAGGGACCGGGTCTCGACACCCATCCACTATTGGGCGCGTGGTACGCTCGCGTGCGCGCCCGGCCCTCGGCAGGGAAGGCTGCCGACGAGATCGCCGCCGCCGACCGCCTCCTCACGCCGCGATGACCGCGCGCGTCCGTCTGAGCGTCGCCGAGGCGCGCGAGGTCGCCGAGCGCGCGCTCCGCGGCATCGGCTACGCGGCGGATGAAGCGCGCATCGTCGCCGACCATGTGATCGACGCGGCGCTCTGCGGCTATGAGTACTCCGGCCTCGCCAAGATCCTCAACATCCCCGAGCACCGCCGCTTTGGGCTGCCGCGCCGGCCGATGCGCATTGTCCACGAGACCCCCGTGTCGGCGCTTTACGACGGCGGCAACAATTGCGGCATGGTGGCGATGTACCAT
>DASZHJ010000152.1:0-3432 GCA_035938015.1 Allostellaceae bacterium | reverse complement strand
CGGCACGTGACGGTCGCCGAGATGCCAGGCGAGCCGCGCCAGCGCGGTCAGATCCTTGGCGCGCGCCTCGATCAGCGGCTCCGGCTCGGCGACCACTTCGATCAGGTTGCCGTCGTCGAGCACGAGCAAATCGCCGGCGCGCAGCGCGACGGGCTCGGCGAGGTCAAAATCAAAGCGCGTCCCCTTCACGCCCGTCACGCTGCCGCGCGGCGTGCGGCGCTGCTCGGGCGTGAGGATCACCGTGTCGATGACAGGTTTGCCGTCGGCCGCGTCCGCGGCAACGATTTTTACAACCCGCGCCATCGCAGCGATTGAAACACTCAGTTGAGCCGTGCCGGCCTGCCGCCGTCGCCGCGGTCGCGCGGCGTCGGCGCGGGGCGCTCCGTCGTCTCCGCCGGTCGCGGCGAGCCGTCCGCGCCCGCGGGCTCGCCCGCGGCCTGCTCGAGCCGCCGGTACGAGAGCCAGCCGAACGGGAGCGCGCCGAGATAGGCGAGCGTGCCCAAGGTCAGCACCGGCCACGGATAGCTGATGAGCAGCGCGAAGAAGAGCACCACCAGCATGAACACCGGCAGCACGAACTCGCGCGGCACCCGTGTGCCGAGCTTCTTGCCGGAATAGACCGGCAGCCGCGACACCATCAGGATGGCGATCGCCAGCGTATAAAGGAACGTCGCCAACGAGGGGATCGGCACGGAAAGAAAAACGAGATAGATCGGCAGCAGCACGGTGATGGCGCCGGCAGGCGCCGGCATGCCGACGAAGAAGTTCGCCGCCCACGCCGGCCGGTTGGGATCCTCGATGGCGACGTTGAAGCGGGCGAGCCGCAGTCCGGCGCAGGTCGCAAACACGATCGCGGCGATCCAGCCGGCCGACTTGAGCTCCTTGAGCTCCCAGAAATAGAGGATCAGCGCCGGCGCGACGCCGAAGTTGACGAAATCGGCGAGGCTGTCGAGCTCGGCCCCGAAGCGCGACGTGCCCTTGATCATGCGCGCGATGCGGCCGTCGACCGCGTCGAGCAGCGCCGCGAACACGATGGCGTAGAGCGCGAGGTCGAGCCGGTCCTCGATCGCAAGGCGGATCGCGGTCAGCCCGGCGCACAGCGCGAGCAGCGTGATGACGTTGGGCACGAGCATGCGCACCGGGATCGCGCGGAAGCGTCGCCGGCGCGGCTCCTCGCGGTCGGGCTCGAAGGGCGGGAACAGCATGGCGGGAGTATAACAATTCGCGCAGGTTCCCGCCATCTTGGCGCGAGCGCGGTCAAGGCTCCTGGTGCGCCTGCATCATGGCCACCGCCCCTTGCGCCACTTCCATCGGCGTCTGCAGGAAATCGGCGAGCACGTGCGCGGGATTGAGCCCCTCCTCCCGCAGCCGCCGGCGTCGCATGCGCAGCACGGCGGAAAAGGCATTGGCGCCCAGCCCGGCGGCCCGGCAGACGAGCGTCGCCGGGCCCGGTGATTTTGCTTCCAGCGCGCGCGACCGTCGCGGCCGAAAGGCCGGTCCGCCGCGCTATCAGGAGCACAATCCCGGCGATGTGATCGGCGTCGGCGAACGCAATCACGGTGTCGTCGAGCAGCAGGTAACCGTCCCTCACCTGCTCGACGACCGCGGCCGGATCGCCGCCAGGGCTTGCAGCAGGCGGGTTCCGCGTGGACGACATGATTTGGCTCCGCGCACCAGACTGAGACTCAAATTGGAATGAGCGCTTTAACCGGACCGCAATCGCGCGGTTAAAGTCGGTTTACGATGAGGGCGATTCCAAGGTAGCCCGCATGGAGCGCAGCGGAATGCGGGATCCCGGATTTCCGCCCGCCTTCGCGGGCGTCCATCCAGGCTACGAAACGCGAAATGTCCGCCCCGCCTCGCGCGCGGCAAGATCGGCGATGACGGTTTCGCCCGCAAAGGCGGTCTGGCCTTCGGAGACGAGCGGCCGCACGCCCGGCGGCAGATAAACGTCGACGCGCGAGCCGAAGCGGATCATGCCGATGCGCTCGCCGGCGCCGATCTCCTCGCCCTCGCGCACGAACGGCACGATGCGGCGCGCGATGAGCCCCGCGATCTGCACCACGCCGACGCGCCCGCGCGTGCCGGCAACGACGAGGCAGTTGCGCTCGTTGTCCTCGCTCGCCTTGTCGAGGTCGGCGTTGAGGAATTTGCCCGCCTTGTACGCCATGCATTCGATGCGTCCGCCGATCGGGCTGCGGTTCACATGGCAATCGAACACGCTCATGAAAATGGAAACCCGGGCCAGCGCGGTCGGTCCAAGTCCCAGCTCGACCGGCGGGACGGCGCTCGTCACCTGGCTCACGCGGCCGTCGGCCGGCGCCACCACGAGCCCGTCGCTGAGCGGCGTGACGCGGGGCGGATCGCGGAAGAAATAGGCGCACCACAGCGTCGCAAGGGTGCCGAGCCAGCCGAGCGGCGACCAGAACAGAAACAACACGATGCTCAAGAGCGCCAAGCCGCCGATGAAGGGATAGCCCTCGCGGTGGATGGGCACGAGCTGCGCGCGGATGGAGTTGAAGACGGACATGGATCGGTGATGCGGCTCGAGCGCTGTTTTTTGATGCTCGTCATGCCCCGCGAAAGCGGGGCATCCAGTAACCACGGACCAAAACCATACGGCAAAACCCGCGAGGCTGGCGTTTACTGGATCGCCCGCCTACGCGGGCGATGACGAGGCATTGTGTCATTGACCAACCTCACTCGGCGGCAGCCGCCGGCTCGACCTCGGGGCGTTCGGCGCGCGGCTCCTCGACGACGGGCGGGTTGCGGTTGGGCGCGCGCGTCTCGTCGGCGACGCGGGCGAGCTTCTCGCGCGCCTCCTCCGCCTCGCGCTGGCGGTTCCACATGCTGGCATAGAGCCCATCCGCGGCGAGAAGCTGATGGTGCGTGCCGCGCTCGACGATCACGCCCTGGTCGAGCACGATGATCTCGTCGGCGCCCACGATGGTCGACAGGCGATGGGCGATCACCAAGGTCGTGCGGTTGCGCGAGACGCGGTCGAGCGCGTCCTGGATTTCCTTCTCGGTGTGGCTGTCGAGGGCCGAGGTCGCCTCGTCGAGCAGCAGGATGGGCGGGCCTTTGAGAATCGTGCGGGCGATGGCGACGCGCTGCTTCTCGCCGCCGGAAAGCTTGAGCCCGCGCTCGCCCACCTCGGTCTCGTATCCCTTGGGCGCCAAGCGGATGAAGCCGTCGATCTGGGCGAGCCGCGCCGCTTCCTCCACCTCGCGATCGGAGGCTTCCCAGCGGCCGTAGCGGATGTTGTAGCGGATCGTGTCGTTGAACAGCACCGTGTCCTGCGGGACCATGCCGATGGCCGCGCGCAGGGATTTCTGCGTCACGTCGCGGATGTCCTGGCCGTCGATGAGAATGCGGCCGCCGGTCACGTCGTAGAACCGGAACAGCAGGCGCGAGATGGTCGACTTGCCGGCG
>DASZHJ010000151.1:0-4440 GCA_035938015.1 Allostellaceae bacterium | reverse complement strand
CCCAGGCGGTCGCGGTGCTCGAGCAGGCCTCGCTGCGCAATACCAAGAACATGGAGGTGCTTGGCGCCTATGGCCGCGCGCTTGCCGACGCCGGCCATTATCAGCAGGCGCTCGAGGTGCTCAACCGCGCGCACACGCCCGACCAGCCCGATTGGCGCATCCTCTCCGTGCAGGGGGCCGTGCTCGACCAGATGGGCCGGCATGATGAGGCGCGCCGCTATTACGCCAGCGCCCTGCGGCTTGCGCCGGACGAGCCCTCGGTGCTGTCGAACCTCGGGCTCTCCTACGCGCTCTCCAAGGACCTCAAGCAGGCGGAGGCGACGTTGCGCCGCGCCACCGCCGACGGGCGCATCGACCCGCGCGTGCGGCAGAATCTGGCGCTGGTGGTCGGCCTGCAGGGGCGCTTCGCGGAAGCCGAGACCATCGCGCGCGCCGACCTGCCGCCGGAAGAAGCCGCCGCCAACGTGGCCTACCTGCGCCAGATGCTCGCGCACCCGAAGGGCATCGCGAAGCTTCCCAATCCCGGCACGACCTGAGCGAGCAGCCGGTAGCGGGCGCGCCCGCTGCAAATAAACGGCGTCATCGCCCGCGAAAGGGCGATCCAGTAGTCCGTGCGCTATCAAATTGACGAGAGGCCGTGAGTACTGGGTGCCCCGCCTTCGCGGGGCACGACGATTCAGAATTTCACGCGAGCGCGGTGATTACCGAAGCGCCATCACCTTGATGGCGGCGGGGCCGAGAATGACGATGAACAGGCACGGCAGGAAGAACAGGATCATCGGCACCGTGAGCTTGGGAGGCAGCGCCGCCGCCTTTTTTTCCGCCTCGGCCATGCGCATGTCGCGGTTTTCCTGCGCCATGACGCGCAGCGCGGTGCCGAGCGGCGTGCCGTAGCGCTCCGCCTGCTGCAACGCCACGCACACCGCCTTGACGCCTTCGAGGTCGGTGCGCTTGGCGAGATTCTCGTAGGCTTGACGGCGGTCCGGCAGATACGACAGCTCGGCGGTGGTCAGCGTGAATTCCTCGGCGAGCGCGATCGACTGCGTCCCGATCTCCTGGCTGACCTTGCGGAAAGCGGCTTCGACCGACATGCCCGACTCGACGCAGATCAGCAGCAGGTCGAGCGCGTCCGGGAAGGCGCGGCGGAGCGAGGTCTGCCGCCGCGTGATCTTGTTCTTGAGGAACAGATACGGCAGCTGCATGCCCAGATACGCGGCCCCGATGCACACCGCGACCTTGATCATCGCGGGCTGCTCGAGGTTGACGATGACAAACAGGTAGATGACCGCGGTGATCAGCGTGATCGCCGGCGTGACCATGCGAAAGAAAAGATAGGCGACGTAGGGTGCCTGTCCGCGATAACCGGCCTGCACCAGCTTCTCGCGCGCCGCCTCCTGCCCCACCCATTTGGCGAGGTTGAAGCGCTCGACTGCGGTCTTCATGTATTGCTTGGGCGACCGGCGCAGCGAAACCTTCTGGCCGACGGCCAGACGCTCGCGTTCGCGCTGGCGGATCTTCTCGCGCTCGAGCGCGACCGCCTTCATGCGCCGTCCGAGGTTGTCGCCGACGAACAGCGGCATGGCGAGCGTGATGACCGTGGTGGCGGCCGCGATGGCGGCGAACAGCATCGCGAGAAACCGCGTGTCGCTCATCGTCGCTATCAGGAAATCGATCATGGCTGCACTTAGAGCGGGATGACTTTTCTTCGAATCGTCATTCCGCTCTATCCTTTTGCTGGAGCATGATCATTTTCCGAAAACCGATACCCACTTTTCGGGATCATGCTCTAGAAGTCGAAGTTGATCATCTTCTTCATCACGAACACGCCGATTGCCATCCACACGACGCAGCCGGCGAGCATCAGGCGGCCCAGTTCCGTGGTCCACAACAGCTCGATGTAGTTCGGGCTGGTGATGTACACGAGGATCATGACGACGACCGGAAGGGAGCCGATGATGATCGCCGAGGCCTTGGCTTCCATCGACATGGCGCGGATTTTCGCCTGCATCTTCTTGCGGTCGCGCAGCACGCGGGACAGGTTGCCGAGCGCCTCCGACAGGTTGCCGCCGGCCTTCTGCTGGATCGATACGACGATGCCGAAGAAGTTGGACTCGGCCAGAGGCATGCTCTCGTAGAGCCGCGTGCAGGCGTCGCCGAGCGGCATCCCGATGGCCTGCGTCTCGACAATGGCGCGGAATTCGCTTTTCACCGGTTCCTCCGCGTCGTTGGCGATGACCTTGAGGCAGTCGCCGAGCGGCAGGCCCGCCTTGACGCCGCGCACGATCACGTCGACCGCGTCGGCGAAGCCTGCGATGAATTTCCGCTCGCGCCGTTTCTTGAGGAAGCTCAGCAACCAGCGCGGCAGTCCGAAGCCGGCGGCAAATCCCAGCCCGAGCGCGGTCAACGGGGCCATGCCCATGCCGAACGCCACGGCGAGCGTCACCAGGCCGAGGCCGGCGCTGACCAGCATGAACTGGCGCTTCGACCAGCTCAGGCCCGCTTGCGCGATGCGCAGCGACAGCGGCGGAGACTTGGCGTTCTTGCGCCGGACCTCGATCTCCTTGAGGGTCTCCTCGACCTGTTCGCGCCGTACTTTCGGCGCGGCGCGGCTGCTTGCGGCCGCTGCTACCGGCAGGGAGCGCGCGACGCTCGCTTTGCGCTGATCGGCGCGCCGCTCGCCTGAGAGCAGCGGGTAGATGAACACCCACACCACGCCGCCCGCCGCGAGCGTGCCGAGGAAGAACATGGCGAGCGTCTGCATGGGCATGGCGGCGTTTAGGTCCTGAGCGGTTCGTCGGCCACTTCGGCGGCGTCGAGCGCGGCGGCGAGGCGCTTTTCCTCGCCGTAGTAGCGGGCGCGGTCCCAGAACTTGGGGCGCCCGATGCCGGTCGAACGATGGCGGCCGATCAGCTTGCCCTGGGGGTCCTCACCCAGGATTTCGTAGACGAACAAATCCTGGGTAATGATGACGTCGCCCTCCATCCCTATTACCTCGGTGAGGTGGGTGACGCGGCGCGAGCCGTCGCGCAGGCGCGCGGTCTGCACGATCAGGTCGACCGAGGCGCACACCATTTCGCGGATGGTTTTCGATGGCAGTGAGAAGCCGCCCATGGTGATCATCGATTCGAGGCGCGAGAGCGCCTCGCGCGGATTGTTGGCGTGCAGCGTGCCCATCGAGCCGTCGTGGCCGGTGTTCATCGCCTGCAGGAGGTCGAATGCCTCGGGACCGCGCACCTCGCCGACGATGATGCGCTCCGGCCGCATGCGCAGGCAGTTGCGCACCAGCTCGCGCATCGTGACCTGCCCCTCGCCTTCCAGGTTGGGCGGACGGGTTTCCAGCCGCACCACGTGCGGCTGCTGCAATTGCAGCTCGGCGGCGTCCTCGCAGGTGATGATGCGCTCGTCGTCGTCGATGAAGCCGGTGAGCGTGTTGAGCAGCGTGGTCTTGCCGGAACCGGTGCCGCCGGAGATCAGGGTGTTGACCCGGCAACGGCCGATGATCTTGAGCAACTCGGCGCCGACCGGGGTGATGGTGCCGAACTTGACCAGCTGCTCGAGTTTGAGCTTGTCCTTGCGGAACTTGCGGATGGTGAGCGACGGCCCATCGAGCGCGAGCGGCGGCACGATCACGTTGACGCGCGAGCCGTCGGGCAGGCGCGCGTCGCAGATCGGCGAGGCCTCGTCGACGCGCCGACCGATCTGACTGACGATGCGCTGGCAGATATTGAGCAGCTGCTGATTGTCGCGGAAGCGGATGCCGGTGCGCTGGATCTTGCCGGCGACCTCGATGTAGACGGTGCTGGCGCCGTTGACCATGATGTCGGCGATGTCGTCGCGTGCCAGCAGCGGCTCGAGCGGACCGTAACCCAGCACGTCGTTGCAGATGTCGTCGAGCAGTTCCTCCTGCTCGGAGATCGACATCACGATGTTCTTGATCGCGATGATCTCGTTGACGATGTCGCGGATTTCCTCGCGCGCCGATTCGCCGTCGAGGCGGGCGAGCTGCGCGAGGTCGATCGCCTCGATCAACGCGCTGAAGATCGTCCCCTTGACCTCGTAGTAGGCCTCGGATCGGCGCGCGTCGGTCGCGCTCGGCGGGGCCATTGCCAGGCTGGCGCGGGCGTCGGGAGCGGTCGGCGGCGAGGCGATCGGTGCGCCCAGGCCGGCGGAGGGAAGCGGCGAGCGGCCGACGTCGATGCTCCTGCTGGGCGCCTCGACGGCGACCGGCGCGGGCGGCGGTGCCTCGTCCGGCCCGCGCTGATCGGGGCCGCTGCTGCTGCGCTTGCCGAACACGCCCAGGCCTCCGCGCCTCTCACGCCGACCGGCGCTTGAGTTTTTCCAGGATCGGCGCGAGCAGATTGCCGCGCGACCGCTTCACCTCGCCGCGACCGGTCATGATCTGGGCCAGCTGGCGGAACGTCTCGGCGACGCGGTGACCGG
>DASZHJ010000150.1:0-29306 GCA_035938015.1 Allostellaceae bacterium | reverse complement strand
ATGCTGTTCGATCCCGCGGCCTTCGTGCGGGTGCCCGCACATATCGCGGCCGTCGCGCTCGTGGTGATCATCGGCAACGCCCTCGTCACCATGATCGTGCTGCTGGCGCTCAGGGCGGCCCCCCGGAACGCCGCCGAGGTCGGCGCGGTGCTGGCGCAGATCGGCGAATTCTCCTTCATCCTAAGCGGCACCGCGGTCGCCCGCGGCCTGATGCCGGCCGAAGGGCGCGACCTCGCACTGGCGGCGGCAATGATCTCGATCGTCCTGCAGCCGGCCCTGCTCCGCGCTGCGACCGGTCTCGGCGCCCGCCTGGAGCGGCTCGGATTTCTGCGCGCTTGGCACACGAGCGGCGGCCTCGCAACGGCGGCGAAGGCGGCGAGCCTCGACGGCCATGCGATCATCGTCGGGCACGGCCGCGTCGGCAGCGTCATTGCAACCTCGCTCCGCCGCCAGGGCATTCCTTACGTCGTGATCGAGCAGAACCTGCGCTTCGCCGAGCGCCTGCGCCAGGAGCAGATTCCCGTTGTCTACGGCGACGCCGCTTGGCCCGAGGTGCTGGACGCCGCGCGGCCGGCCAAGGCTCGGCTCCTGGTGATCGCGGTGCCGGAGAAGGCGGCCGCCCGCCGCATCATCGCGGAGGCTCGACGCGTCAACCCGCAGATCGAACTGGTCGTGCGCACCCACAGCACGGAGGAGGCCAGCTGGCTCCGGCAGAACGGCGTGGGCCTGGTGGTGATGGGCGAGCACCACATCGCCAGCGAGATGGCCGAGCAGGCGCTGAAGCAATTCGAAGCGTGATATGTCAGGCGCTCAGCGACCGCGCAGCTTCGGATCGAGGGCGTCGCGGAGCGCATCTCCGAAGAGACTGATGCCGAACACCGTGAGCGCGATCGCGAGGCCCGGGAAGATCGCGATCCAGGGCGCCGCCAGCGCGTATTCCTCGGCGCCGCCCTGGAGCATCAACCCCCAGGCCGGCGTCGGCTCCTGCACACCGAGACCGAGGTAGGACAGCGACGCCTCGGCCAAGATCGCCTGGCCGACGAAAGCGGTGATCACGATCAGGAACGGCGCCATGACATTGGGGATCATGTGGCGCAGGATGATCCGCGAGTGGCTGAAGCCGCAGGCGCGGGCGGCATCGACGTACGGCACCTCGCGGATCGCGAGCGCGCTCGAGCGCACCACACGCGCGCAGCGCGGCACCAGCGGGATGGTGATGGCGACGATGACGTTGTGGACGCCGGTGCCGAAGATCGAGACGACCGCGAGCGCAAGGATGATCAGCGGGAAAGCCATCAGCACGTCGAGGAAGCGCTGCAGGATGAGGTCGATCCAGCCGCCGAAATAGGCGCTGCCCACGCCGATCACCAGCCCGACCGCGCCGCCGACGAAGGCGCAGGTAAAGCCGACGATCATCGCGGTCTGCGCGCCGAACAGGATCCGAGAGAACACATCGCGGCCGAACTGGTCCGTGCCCAGGAGATGGGTCCAGCTCGGCGCCTCCGTCATGGCGGCGAAATCGTTCGAGGTGGGGTCGAAGGGAGCGAGCCAGTCCGCGGAAGCCGCGGCGACAGCCATCAGGAGCACTAGGAGCATGCCGAAGGCGCCGAGCGGCTCCTGCGTGCAGAAGGACAGCACAATCTTCAGCGCCGAGCGCTTGATCTCGCGATCGTCGTCGGCGACGCCGGGACCGGTTTCTATGGGCGCGGCGCTGGACATCCGATCAACCGAAGCGAATGCGCGGGTCTAGCCACGCATAGAGAACATCGACCGCGAGATTGGTGATCACGAACACGATCACTACCAGCATCACGAGCGCCTGGGTAAGCGTATAGTCCTGGTTCTGGACCGAGAGCACGAAGAGGCGGCCGATGCCGTTGAGATTGAAGACCTGCTCGGTCACGACGAGGCCGCCGATCAAAAACGCGAACTCGATGCCGATCAGCGTGACCACGGGCAGCAGGGCATTCTTGAGCGCATGCCGGTTGATCACGATCCGATCGAGCAGGCCCTTGGCGCGCGCCGTGCGGATGTAATCCTCGCGCAGGACCTCGAGCATCGCCGAACGCGTCATGCGCATGGTGACCGCGGAATACCGGTAGCCGACGGTCACCGCCGGCCAGAACACCATCGACAGGTTGCGGATCGGGTCCTGCCAAAGCGGGACATAGTCGATCGGCGGCATCCACGGTGAGCCGTAGACCACGTTGGTCACGTCCAAAATGACCAGCAGCACGACGATCCCGAGCCAGAAGGACGGCGTCGCGATGCCCGCGATCGCCACCGTGCGGACAACCACGTCTATCCAGCTGTTCTGCTTCAAGGCGGAGATGGTGCCAAGAGGAATCGCGAATGCGACCGCGACCACGGTCGCGAGCAGCGCCACCTCGATCGAGATCGGCAGTCGCGCCGCGATCTCGTAGGCGACGGGCTTGCCCGTCCACATGGAAATGCCGAAATCCAGCCGGAAGAACCCCAGCATGAAATCGACGAATTGCACGATCATCGGGCGATCGAGCCCGAGTTCCGCGTGGCAGACATCGACGGAATGCGGATCGAAGGTGCCGCCGCCGGAGGCGAGCCGCACCACGCAGATGTCGCCGGGAATGAGGCGCATCAGCACGAAGACGAGCGCCGCTGCCCCGACAAGGGTCGGGATCGCCAGCAGCAGCCGATGGATCAAGTATCGATACATCGCGTCATCTGATGCCCCGATGCCCGTCTGCCGGGGCGGACGAGCATCCTCGATCGCGTCGCTACTTATCCAGCCATACGTTGGCGAGATCCTGGTTGACGTAATGGCTCGGACTGATCTTCCAGCCCTTCACATATGACCGGTAAGGAACGACCCGGTACCACCACGGCGTCATGATCAGATGCGTCTGGGTGTCGAGCACGTACGTCTCGAAGGCGCGCATCTCGCTCCGCACCTTGCCGGCGTCCGCCTCGTGCAGCATCGCCTGATACATGTCGATCTCTTTCTGGTCCTCGTAGTTCCCGTAGTTCTCGGTGTAGACCGTGTGCGGCAGGAACTTGCCGACGTCCAGCAGGGGATTGACGACGCCCTGGCAATTGAAGTCGAGCGTCACGTCGAAGTCGTTGTTGCGGAGCGCCTCGAAGAAGGGGCCGGTCGGCAGCACCTTTTGAGTGACTTTGAGGCCGACCTTGCTCCACTCGTCGATGAGCCAGATCGCCACGTACTTGTAGGGCTGGTCGACATTGCGGTTGAGGAGCACGAAGGAGAGGCCCTCGGCTCCTGCTTCCTTGAGCAGCCGCTTGGCCTCGTCCCTCGACTTGTTGATGTCGGGCCAGAACCCCGCGATCTTCTCGAGCTCGGCCTTGGTCGCGGCCAGCGGCGAACCCGGGAAGACGATGCCGCCGACGGTGTGAACGGTTGCGATCTTGGAGAGAGCGGGCGCATCGTGCCAGGAGTCGATGGCAAGGGCGAGGGCCCGCCGCACCCGGGCGTCGTCGAACGGTTTCTTCTTGTGGTTCGGCGTCACCAGATTGCCGCAGTTCCAATCGCTGGTTTGCACGGCGATCTTATCCCCGAGCTCCTTCTGGAGCTGATCCACCGAGGAAGGCGGCAGGCCGCGGAACTCCATCGCCGCGCGATCGGCGCGGATCGCATCGACGCGCACCGATTCCTTGGCCGCGAAGATGGCGAGAAAGCCGTCGAGATAGGGCTCGCCCTTGCGATAGTAGTCCGGGTTGCGCACGCCCTTGATCGACTGCCCAGCCTCGTAGCCGTCGAACTTGAACGGCCCGGAGCCCATGATGTTCTTCTCGTACCAGTGCGGATCCTTGTCGAGAATCTCCTTCTTGTAGATCCACGCATAGGGGTCGGCGAGCGCCGGCAAGAATGCGCCGGTCGCGAATTTGAGGCGGAAGACCACAGTCGTGGCGTCCGGCGCCTCGATCTTGTCGACCATCACGAAATAGCTCTCGCGGGCGCTGGAGACGCCCTCGGGAGGGTGCACGATCTCCTGCCAACTCGCGGTCACGTCGTAGGCCGTCAGCGGCGATCCGTCGTGCCACTTCACGCCCTCGCGGATATTGAACGCATAGGTCTTGCCGTTATCCGTCGGCTTCGGCATCGATGTGCAGAGATCGCAGACGAAGTCGGTCGTCGAGGACGGATTGTCGGGGTTGGCTCGGATCAGCACACTGTAGAAGGGCGCCGCCGCGTGCACCGTCGCATAGGTGGTCTCCCGATGCCCGTCAAAGCTCGGAGGTGCATCCGCCGGGATCATGTAGGTGAGGATGCCGCCGCGTTTGGGCACTTCCGCGGCGCCTACAGGCATGGCGGCGATGGCGGCCGCAACCACGGCCCCCAGCGCGGTCGTTTGCAACTTCGTCCTCGTCTTCATGGCCGTGTGCCTCCCATGGCTAGCATCGCGCAGTTTTCTATCGGACCTCGTGACAGGCGACCCAATGGCCCGGCCGCACCTCCCGCACATCCGGTCTCGCTTGCTTACAGCGCTCCACCGCGATCGGGCAGCGCGGATGGAACACGCATCCGGAGGGCGGATTGATCGGGCTCGGCACCTCGCCCAGCGCCGGTTGGAACGCGCGGCTGGCCTCGACGCTGGGATCAGGTACGGGAACCGCGGCCAACAGGGCTTGGGTGTAGGGGTGCAGGGCGTTGTCGAAGATCTCGTCGTTGTCCGCCAACTCCACGATCCGGCCCAAATACATGACCGCGACGCGCTGGCAGAGATGGCGCACGACCGACAGGTCATGCGCGATGAAGAGATAGGTGAGGCCGAAGCGCTCGCGCAGATCCTCGAGCAGGTTGATGACTTGCGCTTGGATCGAGACGTCGAGCGCCGAGACCGCCTCGTCGCAGACGATGAATTCCGGCTTGAGCCCGAGCGCGCGCGCGATCCCCACGCGCTGACGCTGGCCGCCGGACATCTCATGCGGATAGCGGTCGGCGAATTTCGGATCGAGCCCGCAGAGTCCGAGCAGGTCCCGCACTCGCGCCGCGCGCTTCGCCGCGTCGAGCTCCAGGCCGTGCACCTTCATCGGCTCCGCGATGATCTCGCCCACTTTCATGCGGGGATTGAGCGAGCTGTAGGGGTCCTGAAAGATCACCTGGATTTTCTGGCGTATCGCCATCAGCTCCTTGCGTCGGAGCTTGGCGAGATCGACTCCGTCGTAAAGGATCGCTCCAGCCGTCGGATGCTCCAGGCGCAGGATGCAGCGGCCCGTGGTGGTCTTGCCGCAACCGCTCTCGCCCACCAGACCCAGGGTCTCGCCACGGCGAATCGTGAAGTCGATGCCGTCGACCGCCTTCACCTCGCCGATCTTGCGTCGGCGCACGATACCCTCGGTGACCGGGAAGTGCATGCGCAGCCCCTTCACCTCGAGGAGGGGTTGCGAATTCGCTTGGGCCGCCGCCGTCATGCCGCCGCCCCCGCGAGGTTGCCGAGCTCGAGGCTTCGAAAGCAGGCGGCCAGGTGGCTTGCCTCCTCCGTCAACTCCAGCGACGGCCTCGCCCTCGCGCAGGCGTCCACGGCGAAGCGGCAGCGCGATCGGAACGCGCACCCCGCGTCGAGCCGCATGAGATCCGGCGGCTGACCCTCGACCGGATCGAGCCGCGCCTGGCGCGGGCGATCGAGCCGCGGAACCGAGCGCAGCAGCGCCACCGTGTAAGGGTGCCGTGGTCTGTGATAGACGGCCTCCGCCGATCCGCTCTCCACGATGCGGCCCGCATACATCACGTTGACGCGTCTCGCATACCGCGCGACCACGCCAAGATTGTGGGTTATGATGATCAGCGCGACATTGAACCGTCGCGTCAAGTCGCGCATCAACTCGAGTATCTGCGCCTGAATCGTCACATCGAGCGCCGTGGTCGGCTCATCCGCGATGATGAGCTTGGGATCGCAGGCGAGTGCGATCGCAATCATCACCCGCTGGCGCATGCCGCCCGAGAACTGGTGTGGATACTGCTTCAGGCGACGCCGCGGATCGGCGATGCCGACGAGCTCCAAGAGTTCGACCGCGCGCTGCTCGGCGGCGCCGCGATCGGCACCGCGGTGCTGCTGGATCGCCTCGGTGATCTGCCGGCCGATGGTGAGGACGGGATTGAGCGAGGTCATCGGCTCTTGGAACACCATGCCGATCTCGCCGCCTCTGATCTGGCGCATCTCCTCGCCCGTGGCGCGCATCAGGTCGCGGCCGGCGAACAGAATTTGCCCGTCGGTGATACGCCCGGGCGGATCGGGAATGAGGCGCAGTATCGACATCGCGCCGGCGGACTTTCCGGAGCCGCTTTCGCCGACGATCGCGACCGTCTCGCCTTCTTCGACCGTGTAGGAGACGTCATCGACAGCGCGCACGAGCCCGCTGCCCGTGCGAAACTCCGTGCGCAATCCCCGCACGTCCAGCAGCGGCGGCACACGTTCTCCCAACGAATCTCCCAGGCTCGTTCCATGCGAGCGACTATTAATTAGTAGCGATTATGGAGCACCACCGCAGCAGGCGCAAACGAGCAAATCTCCCGCAATAGCCGTGCTCAGCCCGATACGCGAAACCCCGCGAAGGCTGCGTTTCGCTCCGCCGATACGGAGAAGCCCGTATCCGGCCCAGGCCCAGGATTAAGCAGTTCTCAATGGAGATTGCCAATGATGCCAATCATTTGATCTGTGCCCGGGGGCGTCCTGTCGGAGGCCCCGCCGGATCGGCAGTTGGAGCGCCCCCGACCCATGAATCCCCCGCCGCGTCTCGGCCGGTTCCGGCACGCCCTCCGGCGGGTCCTGGGCGTGCGCAGTTTGCGTGCGCATGTGGTCATCCTGGTGGTCGCCTGCATCGTGCCGATGGTGGCCTTCTCCGCCTTCGCGGTGCTGAGATACGCCAACGCACAACGCGACTCCAACAACCGACAGATCCTCAACACCGCGCGTGCGCTTTCCGCCGCCATGGATGTCGAACTCAAGACCGCCGAAGCGGCCCTCGCTGCGCTCGCGACCGCGCGGGCACTGCGCGATCGGGACCTCGCCGAGTTCCATGCGGAGGCCCAACAGGTCGCCCAGCAGCATCACGCCTGGGTGATCCTGGCTGATCCCGCCGGCCTCGAGATCTTCAACACGCGCCGACCGATCGGCGGCCCGCCGCGCTACGTCAAGTCTAGCGACCTCGCGAGCCTCGCCGCGGCCACCCGAACCACGCAAATCTCGAACCTGTTCTACGGCGCGGTGCCGGACCGCTTCCAGGTCTCGATCTATCTGCCCGTGATCGAAGGGGACGAGGTTCCCTACGTGCTGATGATGAGCTACGACCTGGCCGAGCTCAATCACGTGCTGCTCGAGCAGGATCTGCCAGCGAGCTGGTGGGTCGTGGTGATCGATCGCGAGCACCGCATCATCCTGCGCAACCGGAACCTCGAGCAGCATGCCGGCCAGCGCGCCAGCGCCTCGTTGATCGAGCAGGTGTCGGGCGGGAACGAAGGTGTCTTTGCCGGAACCACCCTCGAGGGTATCCCGGTCTCCGCAGCCTTCACGAGATCCGCCTATACGGGCTGGACCCTGGCGGTCGGTGTACCGCTGGCCGAGACCGCCGCCTCGCTCCAAAGCTCGCTGCGGGAAATCGGGTTAGCTGCGGCGGCAATGCTGATCCTAGGCCTGCTGCTCGCCGGCGCGGCAGGCGGGCGAATGGCCGACGCGCTCAGGCGGCTCTCCGCCTCAGCCCTGGCCCTCGGTCACGGCACGGCGGTGCCCCCGACGCGGACGCGCATCGCCGAAGTCGACGATGTCCTCGGCGCGCTCGACACCGCGGGCACGCTGCTGCATCAGCAATCGCGGCAACGCGACGAGGCGGAGAGCGCGCTCCGGCAGAGCGAGCAGCGCTTCCGGGACATCGCGGAGACCGCGGCCGACTGGATCTGGGAGACCGACCAGGCGCATCGCTTCACCTATTTCTCGGGCGCCGAGTCGGTATCCGCCGGAATGGATGCGGCTCAGGTCGTCGGTATGACGCGATGGCAGTACGCCGGCGGCGACCTCGAGCGCGACGAGCACTGGCGACGGCACAAGGCGGACCTCGACGCGCACCGGCCGTTCCGGGGCTTTCACTACTCGGTCGCGGACGATAGCGGACGGGGCATCCAATATGTCGTCAACGGCAAGCCGATCTTCGACGAGACCGGCGAGTTCGTGGGCTACCGCGGCACCGCCGCCAATCAGACCGAGGTGGTCGAGGCGCGCGAGCGGGCAGAGCGCGCCGAGACGCTGCTGCGTGACGCGGTCGACAGCATGTCCGAGGGGTTCCTGATCTACGACAAGGACGACCGCTTGGTCATGCTCAACGAGCGCTACCTGTCATGCTATCCGCCACCTCACACGGACCTGGTTCCCGGTTTCACGTTCGAGCAGCTGATGCGCCGGGGCATAGCCCTTGGGCGCTTCACCGACTACGGAAACCCGGAGGAGATGTTGGCCGAGCGGGTTCGGCGTCACCACGAGGCCGGCGGTGCCTTTGAGCAACCGCTCAGCGACGGACGCTGGCTGCTGGTGACTGACCGCCGGATGCGCAATGGCGGCATCGCCGGCCTGCGCATCGACATCACCGCGCTCAAGCAAACGCAGGCGGCGCTCCGCCTCAGCGAGGAGAGATTGGCCCGCAACCGCGAGCATCTGGCGCTCGCGCAACGCATGGCGCAAGTCGGCAGCCTGATCCGCGACCTCAAAACCGGGGCGGTGGAATGGTCCGACGAGCTCTATCGCATCTACGGTCTGGAGCGCGGTGCGGCCCCGCCGTCTTTCGAGACCCTTCTCGGACTCGTCCACCCGGACGACCGCGACGCCGTGGTCGCCGACCGGGAAGCGGTGATGCGCGGCGCGGCTCAGAGCCTCCATGAATATCGCATCGTGCGCCCGGATGGCGAGACACGCTTGATACACCGCACCTCGAAACTCCTCACCGACGACGCCGGCGAGCCCACTCATCTTCTCGTGATTTTCCGCGATATTACCGAGGCGCGCGAGGCCGACACACAGCGGCGCGCCCTCGAGGATCAGCTGCATCACTCGCAGAAGCTGGAAGCGCTGGGCACCTTGGCGGGCGGCATCGCGCACGATCTCAACAACACCTTGGTGCCGGTGATCGCCATGGCGAAGCTCGGACTCAAGCGCTCGGAGCCGCGGAGCGCCATGCGCGAGAGCTTTGAGCTGATCCATCAGGCGGGCCAGCGCGCCCGCGATCTGGTCAAACAGGTGCTGGCATTCAGTCGCAAGCAATCGGCTGATCGAAAGCAGCTCCGAGTGCACGAAGTGGTGGACGAAGCGCTCGCCATGCTCCGGCCCACGATCCCCGCCACAATCGCGCTCGACCGTGACGTCCATCCGGTGCCGCCGATCATCGGCGATTCCGGTCAGATCCATCAGATCATGGTCAACTTGCTGACCAATGCCGTGCACGCGATCGGCCTGCAAATCGGCACAATAACGGTCACCGTTGGCGCACTGCCTGCTGCTAAACGAGGCGAGCCGAATTTCGTTCGACTGAGCGTGCGCGATACCGGTTGCGGCATGGACGAAACCATGCAGAAGCGCATCTTCGACCCCTTCTTCACGACAAAGAGGGTAGGCGAGGGTACCGGCCTCGGGCTCTCTGTCGTGCATGGGATCGTGACGGGTCACGGCGGAAAGATTCAGGTCGAGAGCCGCCCCGGCTACGGCGCGCGCTTCATCATCGACCTGCCACTGGTGGATGAGCCCGCGGCGATGGCGGAAGTCTTATCGGCCTGAAGTCGCGGGGGGAGGGGGCGCCAGGAACCGCCAGCGGCGGTCTAGGCAGCAACCCCGCCCGGCCCTCCGGTCATGTAATCGACCGGCCCGCTCCGCGATGTGCTTGCCTGCCACCCCTGAAGGCGCTGCTCGATCTCCCACGCGGCCTGCTGATAAAGCACGGCCAGATTGATAGAGGCATCGCGCGGTCCGTCGATTTCCGTCTCGCCAGCATATCTGAGAAGCGATAGGGCGATCTCTCGGTAGCGTTTGGCGGTCTCGAGCATGGGCCTCTCCAATGTGCGTCGCATCATAGTTAACAAGTCATGCCATGCAGCGGTATTCGGAGAAACACGTAGGGCCTCGTCAGGGGTAAGCCCGTGCATCCGGACCCCTCATCGTGGTCGAGCTCAGGAGCGGCCTCGGCGGGCGGAAACGGCGCCCCGTGCCCCGAAAATGCCGGGATCGTGTCCGCTCGAATGCCGCAATCCCGCCCGAGGGTAGCCACCGGCACTCAATCATGAGCGGAGCCTCCCATGACACGGCCTGCAATTCCCACGCTTGTCCTGTTGATGCTGTGCCTCGTGGGCGCGCCCGCCTTCGCGGGAGATCTTGCGCTCAAGCGGGTGATGCTCTCGACGGGCGGCGTCGCCTATCTCGAATACGAGGCGGAGGTCGAGGGCGACGCCAAGCTCACCCTCAACGTGCCCCTCGACCAGGTCGACGACGTCCTCAAGTCGATCGTGGTCTACGACAGCAAGGGCGGCGTCGGGGCAGCGAGCCTGCCGGGCCGCCAGCCCCTCGCCCAGGTGTTCAACGACCTGCCCTTCGGGCCGGAAGCGCTGGCCTCGCCCGCGGCACTCCTCAATGCGCTGCAGGGCGCCGAGATTCGCGTGGGTGCGAGCCATCCCGTTTCCGGCAAGATCCTGAAGGTGGTGAGCGAGACCGCGCGCGCGAGCGACGGCACCACCACCAGCCGCAACCGCGTGAGCCTGCTCACCGCGGAGGGCCTGCAACAATTCATCCTCGAGGACGCCGAGAGCGTGCGTTTCGTCGACAGCGACCTGCAGGCAAAGGTCGACCAGGCGCTCTCGGAGATCGCCTCGCACCGCGCCAAGGACCGGCGCGCCATCACGCTCACCACGCATGGCAGCGGCACGCGCACGCTGCGCGTCGGCTACGTGGTGGCAGCGCCGCTCTGGAAGGCGAGTTTCCGTCTTAGCCTCCCCGCGGAAGCCGGCGGCGCCGCCCATCTCCAGGGCTGGGCCGTGCTCGAGAACATGAGCGGCGAGGACTGGAAGGGCGTCGAGCTCACGCTGCTCTCCGGCAATCCGGTCAGCTTCCGCCAGGCGATCTACCAGGCCTATTACGTGAACCGGCCCGAGGTTCCCGTGGAGGTCGCGGGACGCATCCTGCCCAAGCAAGATACCGGCGCGGTGGACCAAGTCCGCGTCGCAAGCCTCGGCCGATCCATGCAGATGTCCCCATCCGCGCCGCCGGCCGCACTGGCTCAGCAGATGAAAGCGCTCGGCCTCGCCAACGAGCTGGAGGTCGAGAACGCCCCCATGCAAGCCGCTACGGTCGACACCGCCGAGGCGCAGGAAGGCATGACCCAGGTCTCCTTCCAGATACCCGTGCCGGTCACGCTCGAGAGCGGACAATCCGCGCTGGTGCCGCTGGTCGACCGCGACGTCCCGGCCGAGCGTCTGGCGCTGCTGCAACCCGCCACCAGCGCGGCGCATCCGCTCGCCGCCGTGAAGCTTACCAACGACGCCGCGAGCGGCTTGCCGCCGGGCGTGGTGACGCTCTACGAGCAGACCGCACGAGGCGTCGCTTACGTGGGCGATGCTCGCCTCGCCCGACTCCCCGCCGGCGAGAGCCGCCTCTTGAGCTACGCCCTTGACGAGAAGACCAAGATCCTGCGGGACACCGACGCCACGAGCACCCTCACCAAGGCAACCATTTCCCAGGGCGTACTCCATCTCACGCGCACGGACCAACAGACCGTGCATTACACGATTGCGGCTCCCAAGATCGAGGCGCGCCGCCTCATCCTTGAGCAGCCGATCATAGTTGACTGGACGCTGGTGGAGCCCGCCGGGAAGACCGTCGAGGAGACCGCCAACTCCTATCGCGTCGCCATCGATCTGAAGCCCGGCGAGACACAGGCCGTGCGCTTCACCCTCGAGCATCCCCGCGAGGAGACGCTGCGCATCCTCGACACCGACGACGAGGACCTCGCCGTCCTCGCCAAGAATACGGCACTCGATCCTGGGATCCGGACGGCCCTTGCCGAGCTCGCGCGCCTGCGCCGTGTGGTCGCGGACAAGAAGGCCGCAGGCGAGCGCATCGAGACCGCCATCGGCGGGATCACAGAGGACCAGAGCCGGATCCGCGCCAATCTCGAGAGCATCGACAAGGATAGCGCGCTCCACAAGCGCTACATCGAGAAGCTCGCCGACGAGGAAACCCGAATCGAGGCGCTGCAGGCCGAGCGCGGCACGGCCGCCGACGAGACCCGCTCGGCCAAAGCCGCGGTCGAGGCTTATATCGCCAAGCTCAGCGTCTGAGCACGCGCAGCCGCGGGGTTTGACAGCGGGTCGGTTCGTCCCTAGCGTGCCCCCATGACGCCCGCCCGCGCCCAGTTTGCAAAGTCCCGAAAGTCCCGTGTTCCGGGGCGGGGGATTCGTTTGCGCTGATCGGTTCGGACGCGATCGACCACCAGGCCCCGCCGGAGACGGACGGGGCCTTTCCATGTCTGCCTCGTCCTGGCGGTGCCGCAACCGGAGGAGAGGAGCATCATGGACAGCAGCACACCGCGACACCGACCGCAGCTCGAGGGCATCTGGCTGCCGCTCGTCACGCCGTTCACCGACGGCGCGCTCGACGAGGCCGCGCTCGGCGCGCTGGTTCGGCATTACCTGGGCCAGCCCATCGACGGGTTCATCCTCGCCGCCACCACCGGCGAGGCGCTGACCCTCGAAGAGCCGGAGCTTGAGCGGCTGGTCACCGTCGCCACGGGCGCAATCACAGGCCGGCGGCCGGTCTTCCTCGGCCTCTGCGGCAGCGATACGCGAACGCTCGTGCGACGCATCGAGGAGACCGGCGCTTGGCCGATCGACGGCTATCTGATCTCTTGCCCCTATTACTCGCGGCCCTCGCAAGAGGGCCTACGCCGGCATTTCGAGGCACTCGCCGAGTGTACGGCGAAGCCGATCGCGCTCTACAACATCCCCTACCGCACCGGCGTCAATCTCGCGAACGAGACGCTGCTCCGCCTGGCGGAGCTCGACTCGATCATCGGCGTCAAGGATTGTTGCGCCATTCCGGCGCAGAGTTCCGAGCTCCTGCGGCGGCGGCCGGCGGGCTTCTCGGTGATGACCGGCGAGGACGCGCTGTTCTTCACCGCGCTCGCCTATGGCGCCGACGGCGGCATCCTCGCCTCCGCGCATGTGGATCCCGAAGCCTTCGCCGCCGTGCGCTCGGCGCTCCTCGCCAGCGACCGCGAGCATGCCTTGCGGCTCTGGACCGATCTGGTCGACGTCGTCGCTCTGCTGTTCGCGGAACCGAGTCCGGCACCGATCAAGCATTGGCTCTGGCGACGCCACCTGATCCCGTCGCCCGAGGTGCGGCTGCCGATGACACCCGTGAGCGCCGCGCTCGCCGGCCAGATCGACCGCATGATCGAGCGGCGCGCGCGTCAACCGAGTGCCGCTCTCTAGAGACCTCGCGAGGCTCTGAGCCGCCGCGCGCGCCAGAGGATCAGGCCCGCCGACCAGGCCAGCATGGCTGCCAGCGCCGCCAGCATCGCGAGCGGCGCGCCCGCGGGCACTGCGAGCTCGTGCAGCACCAAAAGCCCAAGGGCGAAGCCTGGCATGGCGCGGATGGCGCCCGCCATGGTGGCTGCCGCCACGCGCCCGCCCAGTCGCGACTGCACGATCACGCCGAGGCTGCTGAAGGTCACCGGAAAGACTGCGGCCATGCCGGTGAGCGCCGCGCCGAGTGCCGCGCTCAAGGTCACCACGCCCGCAACCAGCAAACCCACCAGCGCCGCCATCAGCGGCAGATCGAACCAGCGCCGCTCAGAGCGGCTGATCGGCTGCGTGTGCTCGAGGCGGGGAACCGCCAGGAAGGCGAGGCCGTAGGCCACGGCGTTTAGCGCGGCCACCGAGAGCGCCGTCCACTGAGCCTGTCGGATGAGCGCCGCCGCCACGAGCCAGGCTCCGAGCGCACTGCCGAGGGTCGCCGCCACGCCCGTGCGCGGCGCCAGCACGACATAGACCGCGAGGAAAAGCGCGGCTCCCGCGGTCATGGCGGCGCTCGCGAGCGCGGTCTGCGCGATGAACCCGTCGCTCGCCTGCAGCGACAGCAGCACATAAGAGGGTCCGGCGGAAACCGGCAGGCACGCGATGAGCGAGCCGAAGAACGGCCCCGCGCGCTCCGCCGTCCGCGCCGCCGCGATCACCACCGCCGCGGTCACCAGGATCTTCAGCAGGAAGGAGACCCAGAGCGGGTCGAGGGTCATGCGCGCGGCGGCTCAGATCTCGAGCTGGCCGCCCAATTCCACCACGCGGTTGGTGGGAATGCGGAAGAATTCCGTGGCATTCAGCATGTTGTTGGTCATGAAGGAGAACAGCCACCGCCGAGCGCGAGAGAGCCGGGAGTTCTTGGCTGCGACGATTTTCTCGCGCCCGAGGAAAAACGAGGTCTCCATCAGATTGAAGCGAAACTGCATCAAGCGAAGCTGCGCGAGCGCGCGGGGTATGTTGGGCGCATCGGCGAAGCCGTAATGCACGACCACGGTATGGAAGCCGTGCTCCAGATGCCGGATCGTGAAGCGCTGCTCGGCGGGGACGTGTGGAATATCCTCGGTGATCACCGTCATCAGGACAACGCGCTCGTGCAGCACCTTGTTGTGCTTGAGATTGTGCAGCAGCGCGGCCGGCACCTGGTCGGCGTTGCCGGTCATGAAGATCGCCGTGCCGGCGACGCGTCCAGGCCGGTCGGGCCTAAGCGAGGCGAGAAAGACATCGAGCGGCATGGCCTCGCGTTGGCGCTCGGCCTGGACCAGCGCACGGCCGCGCATCCAGGTGGACATGACCCAGAACGCCGCCATGGCGACCACGACCGGGAACCAGCCACCCTCCTCGATCTTGAGCAGGTTCGCGCCGAACAGCGAGAGGTCGACGGCAAGGAAGAAGCCGAACAACAGAACGGACACCACGGGATTCCACCGGAGCACGCCGATCATGTAGATGGCCGCCAGCAACGCGTCGAGGCTCATGGTTCCAGTGACCGCGATGCCGTAGGCAGTGCCGAGATTGTCCGATGACTTGAAGCCGAGCACCAGCGCCATCACCGCGATCAGCAGGAACTGGTTCACCTTGGGCACGAAGATCTGGCCGCGCTCCTCCTCGGAGGTGTGGCGTACCTGGAGGCGCGGCAGATAGCCCAGCTGCACCGCCTGCTGCGTCATGGAGAACGCGCCCGAGATCACCGCCTGCGAGGCGATGATGGTCGCGACCGAGGCGAGCGCCACCAGCGCGTAGAGCCCCCAAGCCGGTACGAGCCGAAAGAACGGGTTGTCGAGCGCCTCGGGCGCGTGCAGCAGCAAGGCGCCTTGGCCGAAATAATTAAAGATCAGCGCCGGGAAAACCAGATAGAGCCAGGCACGGCGGATCGGTTCGCGGCCGAAGTGCCCCATGTCGGCATAGAGCGCCTCGGCGCCAGTCACGGCCAGCACCACCGCTCCCAGGATCACGAAGCCCCGCGCGGGATCGGCGAGCAGGAGCTCGACGCCATAGAGCGGATTGAGCGCCAGCAGGATCTCCGGCTGGCGCACGATCTGCAGCAGGCCGAGCACGGCGATCACAGAGAACCACAGCGCCATCACCGGGCCGAAAAATCCGCCAACCATCGCCGTGCCGCGACGCTGCACCAGGAACAGCCCAACCAGCAGCGCGAGCGTGATCGGGATCACGTAGGGCTCGAAGAGCGGCGTTGCGATCTTGAGGCCCTCTACCGCGGAGAGCACGGAGATCGCCGGCGTGATCACCCCGTCGCCGAAGAAGAGCGAGGCGCCGACCAGACCCGCCGCCAGGATGAGCTTGTGCCGCCGGCCGCGGCGGCTGGTGGAGCGCAACGCGAGCGCCGTGAGCGCGAGCGTGCCGCCGGCGCCGCGATTGTCGGCGCGCATGATGACGATGACGTATTTGAACGTTACGACGGTCGTGAGCGCCCAGGCGATCAACGACAGCACGCCGAGAACGCTCGCCTCGGTGACGCCGCCGGCACCCGTCAAGCACTGCTTCACCGTATAGAGCGGCGAGGTCCCGATGTCGCCGTAGACGATCCCGAGTGCGCCCAGAACGAGGTTCTGCCGCGCTTTCCGATGCGCACCCGTATTGTTCTGCACTGCCGCCAGCGCCATCCGCGTCCCCGCCCGACGAGGGGTTGGTGTGTAATCCCATTCCCGCTGAGGCGCAATGTGCCCGAAAATCGGCGCTTTTAGAGAGGCTCCGGCTCAGATCTCGAGCTGGCCGCCCAATTCCACCACGCGGTTGCTGGGGATGCGGAAGAACTCGGTGGCGTTCAGCATGTTGTTGGACATGAAGGAGAACAGGCGCCGCTGCCAGCGCGACAGCTTGGAGTCCTTTCCCGCGACGATCTTCTCGCGCCCCACGAAGAACGAGGTCTCCATCAGATTGAAGCGGAACTGCATCAAGCGGAGCTGTGCGAGCGCGCGGGGTATGTTGGGCTCGTCCATGACTCCGTAATGCACGATCACGGTATGAAATCCGTGATCGAGGTGCCGGATGGTGAACCGCTGCTCGTCGGGCACATGCGGAATGTCCTCGACGAGCACGCTCATGAGCACCACCCGCTCGTGCAGGAATTTGTTGTGCTTGAGATTGTGCAGCAGCGCGCCCGGCACGAGTTCGACATTGCCGGTCATGAAGATGGCGGTGCCGGGCGCGCGCGCCCGGTCCGGCCCGATGCTCGAGAGAAACATCTCGAGCGGCATGGCGTTGCGTTGGCGCTCGGCCACCACCAGCGAGCGGCCGCGCATCCAAGTCGACATGATCAGATAGACCACCGTCGCCACCGCGAGTGGAAACCAGCCGCCTTCCTCGATCTTGAGCAGGTTGGCGCTGAAGAACGCCAGGTCGATGACGAGGAACATGCCGAAGAGGGCGAGCGCCAGCAAAAGATTCCAGTGCCGCACGCCCGCCATGTAGGAGAAGGCCAGCACCGTCGTCAGCGTCATGGTGCCGGTGACGGCAATGCCGTAGGCGGTACCGAGATGATCCGAGGACTTGAAGCCCAGCACGAGCGCGGTCACCGCGACCAGCAGAAACACGTTCATGGTGGGGACATAGATCTGGCCGCGCTCCTGCTCGGAGGTGTGGCGGACCTGCATGCGCGGCAAATAGCCGAGCTGAATCGCTTGCTGAGTCATGGAAAACGCGCCGGAGATCACGGCCTGGGAGGCGATCACCGTCGCGGCGGTGGCGAGCACCACCATGGGGTAGAGACCCCAGGACGGCACCAGCCGGAAAAACGGATTCTCCAACGCACCGGGCGAGCGCAGCAGCAGTGCGCCCTGTCCGAAGTAGTTCACCACCAGCGCGGGGAAGACGAGGCGAAGCCAGGCGATGCGGATTGCGTGCGCGCCGAAATGCCCCATGTCCGCGTAGAGCGCTTCGGCGCCGGTGACCGCCAGGACCACCGCCCCCAACAGAACGAAGCCCTTGAGCGGTGCGCTCGCCAGAAGGCGCAGGCCCCAGAGCGGGTTGAGCGCCTGAAGGATCGCCGGCTGCTCCCAGATCTCGGCCGCGCCCAGGACCGCGATTACGGCGAACCATACGACCGTTACCGGACCGAAGAAGCCGCCGACCAAGCTGGTGCCGCGGCGCTGGATCGCGAACAGCACGATCAGCACCACCACGGTAAGCGGGATTACGTAGGGATCGAAGAGCGGCGTCGCGACCTTCAACCCCTCGATCGCGCTCAGCACGGAGATCGCCGGCGTGATCACGCCGTCACCGTAGAACAGCGCCGCCCCCACTAGGCCCGCCATCAATATCAGGCGATGCCGCCGGCCGCGCCGGCTCGCGGAGCGGAGCGCCAGCGCTGTCAGTGCGAGGATGCCGCCCTCTCCACGGTTGTCTGCGCGCAGGATCACGATCACGTATTTGACCGTGACCACCATCATGAGCGACCACGCGATGAGCGAGAGCACGCCGAGCACGTTCTCGGCTGTGATGCCCCCTTCAGCGTCGAAGCACTGCTTCACGGTGTAAAGCGGCGAGGTCCCGATGTCGCCGTAGACGACGCCGAGTGCGCCCAGGACCAAATTATGCTTCGCCCGCTTCAGAGAATGCGAGCCGGCGTGAGCCGCCGCTTGCGCCATGGCTAACCCTGACGTGGTCCCAAAGGGCGCCCGTGTTTAGTCCTATTCAGGCGTCGGCGCAACCGTCAGGCGACCGCGCCCACCTGGGGCAAGCCTCTAGAACGGCGGCTGCAAGGGGATGCCGTAGGTGACGAGCACCTCGTTGTCGTCGGGATTGCGATGGTAAATCCCGCCATTCGAGATATGTGCGATCTGCAGACCTAGACGCGATCTGTCGTCGAGCTGATAGGCGGCGTTGATGCTGAGGCGAAACTCGAGCGGGCCGCCCAGGTTAGGTCCTTCACCCCGGCGATAGACTCCGACCGCGGCGAGCGGCGTCACCACCAAACGATCGAACGCGATATCGCCGTAAAAACCGCCATACCCGTAAACGCCACCCCTTCCGTTCACGAGCACGCCGACCGCCGGGCCGATGTAGCACAGCTTTTGGCCATAGCGGAACTCGATCCGCCCCTCGCCCGTCGTCACGGCGCCGCGGTGGATAGGGACATCGAAGACGCCCACTCCGAGGTCGAGATAGCTGGGCTGCTCACCGAGGACGGTCAGGCCGCTTGGTTCAGAAGCCGTCTGAGCGCTGGCCGCATGGCCGCTGAAGGCGACGGCAGCGAGGATGGCGAGGGCTTGGCCCGCATGGGTCAGAAAGGTGCAAGGGGTCATCGTCTATGCCTGCAGCGAGATAATCGGGCCAAGAACACCCAATGATTGCAAATAGCGGACACACTTATCGGTACGGCTACATACCAAGCTGACAAATTATTTATACTCTCGGAGTGTGTCGGCCGAATTCGGCCGGCGCGACGCTCGGCGAAGCGCTAATCCGCGACCGCGCCCATTTTCGCGTACACGCGCGCGAGCGGTAGCCAGACGGTGGCGGTGGTACCCTCGCCGGGCGCGCTGGTGAGCTCGAGAACGCCGCCGTGCAGCTCCGCCATGGCCTTGGTGAGCGGCAACCCGAGGCCGGTGCCTTGGTACTTGCGCGCGAGGCGGCTATCGATCTGGCCGAAGGGACGCAGCGCAATCTCGAGGTCCTCGCCCGCTATGCCGATGCCGGTATCGCCGACCGAAATCCGGAAGCCCCGCAACTCGACCCCGGCTTCGACGGTGACGCGCCCGCCCGCCTGCGTGAATTTGACGGCATTGGAGAGCAGGTTGATCAGGATCTGCTTCAGGCGGCGGCTGTCGGCGCGCAGCATCGGCAGGTCGGGCTGCAAGTGGACGGCGAGGCTGACGCCCGCCGCGGCCGCGCGCTCGCGCATGAGACGGATGCAGGATTCTACCGCCGCGCTCACGTCGACCGTCTCGTCGGCGATCTCAACCGTGCCGTGCTCGATCTTGGCGACGTCGAGCACGTCGTTGATCAGCTTGAGGAGGTGTAGGCCGCTGTCCCGGATGTCGCGGGCGTATTCGCGGTAGCGCCGGTCGCCGAGCTGACCGAAAAGCTCGCCCGACAGCACGTCGGAGAAGCCGATGACCGCGTTGAGCGGTGTCCTGAGCTCGTGGCTCATGTTGGCGAGGAACTCGGTCTTGCTGCGACTTGCGAGCTCGGCCTCGTCACGGGCGCGGCGTAGGTCCGCCTCCACGCGCTTGCGCTCGGTTATATCCGTGTATGTGACGAGGATGCCGCCGTCGGGCATGCGCACGCGGCGCTGCTCGACCACCAAGCCGGTCGGTCGCTGGCGCTCCCAGATCGGCGGATCGCAACGGACGAGTCGATCAATCATCGCGGGGATAATGAGATCGAGATCGCCGGGCCCGTACTCGCCGCGGGCACCGATGACGCGGAAGAGATACTCCACCGGTTGACCCACCGCCAAGGCGTCCTTCGGCAGATCGAGCAGCGCCACGCTTCGGTCATTCCAGGCCCTGATGCGGAGCTCGGCGTCGAGCACGATCAGCCCCTGGTCCATGTTCTCCAGCGTCGCTTCCAGGAGCTCGGTCTTATCGCGGAGCTCCTGCTCCGCGGCGCCGGCACGCGCCTCGGCGCTCACTTCCCTGGTGACGTCACGGCCCACGCCGCGATAGCCCAGGAATTCGCCCTTGGCATCGAAGATCGGCACGCCGCTTAGGCTCACGTGGCGAACGGCACCGCTCCGCCCGGCGCGGCAGAGGTGGAAATCGCGGAACGGCTGATGCGCCAACTGAACCTCGAGGAGCGGCGCCCAATCGATCTGGTCGAGACCGCGCCAATGCACCTCGGTGATGCGCTTGCCCAGGAAATCGCGAGCGAAGGCGGAGCTCGGCGCATTCGGGTTGTCGGACATATAGGTGAAGCGAAGGTCGCGATCGAGCTCCCAGAACCAGTCTGAGGCCGCTTCCGCGAAATCACGCAGGCGGCGCCCCGCCTCGTCCGTGGACGCCGGCGCAGGGAGCCCGGATGCTGCCCTTTCAAGATTGCCTTGTGCGGTCATGCCTCTTCCCGCGCGGTCTTGCCGCTGCGGCCCCGCTGCGCGCAGGACAGTCTCTGCTCCGAGCCTAACGAGCAGCCGTTAAAAACCTGTCACTCGCCGGCGTAGCAGCAAGGTAAAGGAAATATTATTGGCTCAGGACGCCTTCGACAGCATCCGTCCGAGATCACGGCCGCCGAAGATGTGCAGGTGGAAGTGCGGCACCTCCTGATGGCCGTCTCTGCCGGTGTTGGCGAGGATGCGGTAGCCGGTCTCAGCCAAGCCTTGCTCGCGGGCGATCTTCCCGGCGGCCCTCAGCAGTGCCGCGAGCTCGGCGTCGGCGGCGTCAGTCGCGAAATCATCGAGCGAAGCGTAGGCGCCTTTCGGGATCACCAGAATGTGCACGGGCGCCTGCGGCCGGATATCGCGAAAGGCCAGTACGTGATCGTCCTCATACACCTTCTGGCACGGCAGCTCGCCGCGGAGGACGCGGGCGAATACGTTGCCGGGATCGTAGGCCATGGTGGCTCTCCCTTCGGGCGGAGGTTACTGTGGCGGGCGCTGAGCCTTCTCGGTGAGGCCGGAGGTGCCCTCGCGGTGCGCGAGCTCGGCCCAGACCTCCGCGGGGGTCACGGAGCTGGCCGCCCACAGCACCAGAAGATGATAAAGCAAGTCGGCGCTCTCGCTCACCACGCCCGCACGCCGTCCCGCGACGGCGGCGAGCGCCGTCTCGAGCGCCTCCTCGCCGAGCTTCTTCGCCGCGTGCTCGGGGCCCTGCCTCAGTAGTTTGGCAGTGTAAGAAGTCGCAGGATCGGCATGCGCGCGCGCGGCGATGGTCTCGAAGAGGCGGTCGAGCATACTACCGTCGCGCGTTGTCATGGCTTTATCCCCGCGCAGTGAATCGGGTTCGGGCGTAGCAGATTCGCCGAGCGCTGTCACGGCATCGGGCTGGCTTGCCCGTCAGTCGTCGCCGGCCCAGGCTTCGTGCGCTTCCTTGATCAGGAACGGGGTCAAGGCCAAGGCGCTGACGCCGTCCACCCACCACGCGCCGGTAGCCCACTGCGCCAGAAGGCCGATCACCACGACGCCCGAGAGATAGAGGCAGGCAACGGACTCGACGGCGTCCGCCCGAAGCGCGGCGCTGTCGATCGCGTCGGCAAGCCGCCGCTTCGCCGCCGCGAGTACCGCCATGATGGGGATGGCGAGCACGGCCAGAGCAAAGCCGAGAGCCGAGAACTCTTGTCCCGTCCCTTGCCGGAGGCTCCAGACCGCGCTGCCCGCGACATAGACCGTCAGCGCGACGAGCAGCGCGGCACCGGCTCTGCCAGCGGTCCTTTCCGTCGCTTCTGAGAACGCTTCTCGCTCCCGCAACTCCACGCCGAGTCGCCATAGGAGCAAACACGCCGACAGAAGCTCGATGACGCTGTCGGCACCGAAAGCCAAGAGGGTGAGGCTCTGCGCTGCCACGCCGGAGCCGATGGCGACCGCCGCCTCCACGACCATCCAACCGGCCGTCATCCATTCCAGCCGGAATGCCCACTTGATCAGCTCGTGTCGGCTTTCCTTTCGGGATGAGGCCACTCTGGTCCCCTCGATTGCAACGCACGCAAGCCAGCGCCGCGCGTGCCGTACGGCGTCGTCAAGCGACCTTGGCTGATCCGCGGTTCTCGCGGCCATGGCTTGCGCGCGCCGCCGCATGGCGCGCCGCGCGGTAGGCGAAGACGATGGCAGGGCCGAGCGTGATCCCGGGGCCCGCATAGGTGCCGGACATGATGGAGGCCATGTCGTTGCCGCAGGCGTAGAGGCCGGGGATGGGCCGACCGCCGCGATCGATGACGCGGGCGTCCTCGTCGGTCGCAAGGCCGGTGCTGCAGGCGATCTCGGCGGGCCAGACCTGCATGGCGCAGAATGGCGGCGCCTCGATTGGACCCAAGCACGGGTTGGGTCCATGAGCGGGATCGCCGTTGAACCGGTTGAGCTCGGTCTCCCCTTTGGCGAAATCGAGGTCGACGCCTGTGCGCGCGTACTCGTTGCTGCGGCGGACGGTCTCGCGCAAGCCAGCCGGATCGACCGAGATCCGCCGGGCGAGCTCCTCGATGGTTCCCGCTGACACGAGATACCCGCTGCGCTCGACCGCCGCGAGCGAGCGGGTGCCTGGGTGGATTGCTCCCAGCCCGTATTTCCGCACGAAGCGCGTTTCGCAGATCAGGTAGGCGGGGATGGTCGGCGCGCTCTTGTGGCTGGCGAACATCGCCTCGACGAAGTCGTGATAGGAGTCGGCCTCGTTGACGAAGCGTCGTCCGCTGGCATTCACCGCGATGAGGCCCGGCTTGGCGCGATCCATCACCAAGTGCGGGAAAAGGCCCGTGCTGCCGTCGGGGCGCCGGGTCACCGAGACAGGGGACCAAAAGGCGCCGCTGCGGTGCTCTTCGGGAGCGACGCGCGCGCCAGCCTTCTGCCCGAGCGCGATGCCGTCGCCCCTGTTGGATTGCACCGCCATCGACCGCGCGCGCCCGAGCTCCGGCATGAAGGCGCCGCGCAGGCTCGCGTTGTGCGCGTAGCCGCCGGTCGCGAGCACGATACCCTTGCGCGCACGCACCCTGAGCGATTTTCCGCCCGACCTCAGCACCGCGCCGGTAACGCCGTCGGCGCCGATGACGAGGCCTTCGATCGAGGTCTCGAACAGGATCGGCACGTCGCGCTGGCGCAGGCTGTGGTAAAGCCGGGCCACCAACGCGTTGCCCATCACCAGCCGCGTGCCGCGGCTGTACCGCAGCCGGTCGGACAGAAATCGCGCGACCAGCTTCGCAGAGTGGACGAAATTCGCGAAGGACGAGAAGCGGCCGAGAAGACGCGGGATGTCGTCCTTGCCGACCATCATGCCGCCCAGAACCATGAATTCGTCGATCGGCGGGCGCACGCGCTCGAAGTCGCGGCCGAGCACGCGGCCGTCGAACGGCTCGGGAATGATCGCGCGGCCCGAAACGGCGGCGCCCGGCTGGTTCGAGCGGTAGTCGGGATGCCGCCCGCAGGGCCTGAAGACCACCTCCGACCGCGCGGCGAGGTAGTCGATGGCGTCCGGTCCGGTGCGCAAGAAGGCCAAGCGCAGCTGCCGGCTCGTCTGCGCGCCGATGATCGCATCGAGATAGGTCTCGGCCGCCTCCGCGCTGTCGGCGAAGCCCGCGGCGATGCTTTGCCGGTTGCCGGGGATCCAGAGCGTACCCGCCGACGTTGCCGCCGTGCCGCCGACTTGGCTCGACGCCTCGCAGAGCAAAACCTCGAGCCCCTCCAACGCCGACACCAGGGCCGCTGCCATCCCGCCGGCCCCCGCGCCCGCGACCAGCAGATCAACCTCCCGATCGTAATTCTGGTCTGGCAATCTCCGCTCCTTCAGCCTCTGACCGGGATCCCCGCCGCCCCGAGCGCCGCCTTGGCCTCGCGGATCCGGTAGGTGCCGAAGTGGAAGATCGAGGCCGCGAGCACGGCGCTGGCGTGGCCGTCGCGCACGCCCTCGACCAGGTGCGTGAGGGTGCCGACGCCGCCGGAGGCGATCACCGGTACCCTCACGGCGTCCGAGATCGCGCGTGTCAGCGGAATATCGAAGCCCTGCTTGGTGCCGTCGCGGTCCATCGACGTGAGCAAGATCTCGCCGGCGCCGGCTTCGGTCGTGCGCTTCGCCCAGGCGATCGCGTCGATCCCCGTGGCCCGCCGGCCGCCGTGGGTGAACACCTCCCATCGGCCGGGTGCCGCCTGCTTGGCGTCGATCGCCACCACCACGCATTGACTGCCGAATTTCTCGGCGGCTTCGCGCACGAATTCCGGCCGCGTCACCGCCGCCGTGTTGATCGATGCCTTGTCGGCGCCCGCCAGCAACAGGCGCCGAATATCCTCGACCTCGCGCACGCCGCCGCCGACCGTGAGCGGCATGAAGCACTGCTCGGCCGTGCGCCGCACCACATCATAAAGCGTCGCGCGATCCTCGGAGGAGGCCGTGATGTCGAGAAAGCAGAGCTCGTCTGCGCCCTCGGCGTCGTAGACTTTCGCCTGGGCCACGGGATCGCCGGCATCCACCAGGTTGACGAAGTTGACGCCCTTGACGACGCGCCCGTCCTTGACGTCGAGGCAGGGAATGACCCGTGCCTTGAGCATCAGGCGGCTTCCGCGGTGAGCGCCAAGGCCGCCTTGGGCTCGATCCGACCATCGTAGAGCGCGCGGCCGCAGATCACGCCCTCGATGCCGTCGCTCTCGTGGCGCTGCAAGGCGCGGATGTCGTTGAGCGAGGCAACGCCGCCCGAGGCGATCACGGGCGTCTCCAGACGTGTTGCGAGAGCCGCCGTCGCTTCGACATTGACGCCTGTGAGCGCGCCGTCGCGGTCAATATCCGTATAGATGATCGCGGTCACGCCGGCGTCCTCGACCCTCAGCGCGAGCTCGAGCGCCGGAACCTCCGACGTCTTGGTCCAGCCCTCGACCGCGACCTTGCCGCCGCGCGCGTCAATGCCGACGGCAATCGAGCCCGGATAGGCGCGGCAAGCCTCGCGCACCAACGCGGGATTCGCGAGCGCGGCGGTACCGAGAATCACGCGACGGACGCCGCGCTCGAGCCAGCGCTCGATCGAGCCGGCGTCGCGGATCCCGCCGCCGAGCTGCACCGGGATCGCCACCGCCCGGAGGATCGATTCGACGGCGGGCGCGTTGCTGGCTTTCCCCGCGATCGCACCATCGAGGTCGACGACGTGCAGCCAGCGGAAACCTTGAACCTCGAACAGGCGTGCCTGCGCCGCGGGATCGTCGTTGAAGACGGTTGCCGCCCGCAAGTCGCCCTTGACGAGGCGCACGCATTGGCCGTCCTTCAAGTCGATGGCGGGGAATAGGATCACAGCTCACCCTGCAAGCTGGCCGCCAGCGGCTTCCAGAGAAAATGGCCGCTGAGGATCTTGCCGCCGACCCGCGCATAGGCGGGGTGGCGGCCCCAGCGCCGATAGCCCATGGATTCGAAGAGCCGGATCGCCGCCCCCTGCGTGTCTCGGACGTCGAGGTTCAGCACCTCGACACCGAGCTCGCGGGCAATCGTCTCGACCAACTCGACGATCTGTCGCCCAAGGCCGCGACCGCGCCCCCAGGGAGCCACGAACATGCCCGTGAGCTGCGCCGCGAAGGCTTGCGCCTCGTTGTTGCGCGGCGGGCGGATCAGCACTGCCGAGCCCGCGACGGTGCCGTCGAGGCGCGCCACGAGGACGCGCCGGTCCGGCACCAGCAGCACGCCCTTCCAATAGGCTTCCATGATGTGGCGGGGCGGCCGCTTGACCCAGCCGAAGCCGCCGCCATCGGCGATTGCGGCCTCGGCGGCGTCGCAGAGATCGTTGAGATCGGTGCCCCTGAACTCCGTGAGCACCTCGACGGATGTCGCGCCGGACGTTTTTTTGTCGCTCATGGTTGCCAGCCCAAGAAATTGGCGATGAGGCGCAAGCCGGTCGCTTGGCTCTTCTCCGGATGAAATTGCGTGCCCACGAGATTGTCGCGGCCGATCACTGCGGCAAGCATGCCGCCATAATCCGTGGTAGCCAGCACATGGGCCGCATTCTCACAGCGCATCTCGAAGGAGTGCACGAAATAGGCGTGGTCGCCCTTGGCGATGCCGGCGAGGACGGGGTGCGCGCATCCGGGCTCGAGCTCGTTCCAACCCATGTGCGGAACCTTGAGCGCGGGGTCCGTGGGCTTGATCGCCACGACCTCGCCCGGGATCCAGCCGAGGCCTGCGACGTCCTCGAACTCGCGGCCCCAGCTCGCCATCAGCTGCATGCCGACGCAGATGCCGAGGAAAGGCCGGCCCCGCTCGATCACGCATTCGTCGAGCGCCGCCTCCATGCCGGCGACGGCGCCGAGGCCGCGCCGGCAATCCGCGAAGGCGCCGACGCCCGGCAACACCACGCGATCGGCCGTGCGGACGAGATCGGGATCGCTGGTCACCACCACGTCGGTGGCGAAGTCGCCCTCACGCGCCGCGCGCTCAATCGCCTTCGCGGCCGAGCGGAGATTGCCGGAGCCGTAGTCGATGAGGGCCGTGATCACAGTCGTCACCCATGGGGTTGCTCCTCAGGTCGACTTGGCGAGCGTGCCCTTGGTGGAGGGCACGAGCGCCGCCTGGCGCGGATCGACGACGAGCGCGTCCTTGAGCGCGCGCGCCAGTCCCTTGTAGCAGGACTCGACGATGTGATGGTTGTTGTCGCCGTAAATGTTCTCGACGTGGAGCGTGAGCCCCGCCGACTGCGCGAAGGCCTGGAACCATTCCTTGAAAAGCTCGGTGTCCATCTCGCCGAGCTTGGGCTTGGAGAAGGCGACCTTCCAGATGAGATAGGGCCGGTTCGAAGCGTCCAGCGCCACGCGGGTCAGCGTCTCGTCCATGGGGATGAGCGCGTGACCGTACCGGCAGATCCCGCGGCGATCGCCGAGCGCCCGCGAGATCGCCTCGCCGATGACGTAGCCGGTATCCTCGGTGGTGTGATGGAAATCGATGTGCAGGTCCCCCTCGGCGCGGAGCGCGATGTCGATCAGGCTGTGCCGCGACAGCTGCTCGAGCATGTGATCCAAGAAGCCGATGCCGGTCTTGATGTCATAGGCGCCGGTGCCGTCGAGGCCGACGGTGCCGCGAATGCGCGTCTCCTTGGTGTTGCGCTCGACCGTTGCCTGGCGCAGAAGGGCCTTGGACAATTTGACATTGCTCCTAAGAGCCGGGGGTCTCCCCCTCCGGCGGCGGTCTTGTAGCAAGAAGCACCGGCAGAGGCCAGCCCGGGCGAAAAGCCGCCTGGATGAACCGCCACGGCGCCGAGGACGCCACGAAGCGCTCCCCCGCAGCGAGTCCGCAAAATTCCTCCTTGGCGCCTTGGTGTCTTGGCGGTTCAATCACATGCGGCTTCCGGCTTGATAGCGGCCGCGGGGCAACCCACATCTGTGGCCGTCTCTCCGAAAGGCCTTCATGTCCCAACAGAGCGAGCAAACCTGGCACGGCACGACCATTTTGTCGCTCCGCAAGGACGGCAAAGTCGTGATCGCCGGGGACGGCCAGGTGTCCTTCGGCCAGACCGTGCTCAAATCGAATGCAAAGAAGCTGCGCCGGCTCGGCAACGGCAGCGTGCTCGCGGGCTTCGCGGGCGCCACGGCGGACGCGCTGACGCTCTTCGAGCGGCTCGAGGCCAAGCTCGAGCAGCATCCGGGCCAGCTCTCGCGCGCCTGCGTGGAACTCGCCAAGGACTGGCGCACCGACCGCTACCTGCGCCGGCTCGAGGCCATGATGGCGGTCGCCGACAAGAGCGTCTCGCTGATCCTTTCCGGCAACGGCGACGTGCTGGAGCCCGAGGACGCCATCATCGGCATCGGCTCCGGCGGGCCCTTTGCGCTCGCCGCGGCGCGCGCGCTCATCGACCAGCCCGGCCTCGATGCCGAGGCGATCGCGCGCAAGGCGATGGCGATCGCCGCCAAGATCTGCATCTACACCAACGAGAACGTGACCGTCGACGTCCTATGAGCACCGCCTTCAGTCCCCGCGAGATCGTCTCCGAGCTCGACCGCCACATCGTGGGCCAAGGCGACGCGAAGCGCGCGGTCGCGATTGCGCTCCGCAACCGCTGGCGCCGCCAGCAGCTGCCGGAGGCGTTGCGCGAGGAGGTGCTGCCCAAGAACATCCTGATGATCGGGCCGACCGGCATCGGCAAGACCGAGATCGCGCGTCGCCTCGCCAAGCTGGCGCAAGCGCCCTTCCTCAAGGTCGAGGCAACCAAATTCACCGAGGTCGGCTATGTCGGCCGCGACGTCGAGCAGATCGCGCGCGACCTCGTGGAGATCTCGCTGGTCATGACCCGCGGGCGCATGCGCAAGGAAGTGGCCTCGCGCGCCGAACTCGCGGCCGAGGAGCGCGTCCTCGACGCGCTCGTGGGCGCCAACTCCTCCCAGGAGACGCGGCAGAAATTCCGCAAGCTCTTGCGCGAGGGCAAGCTTGACGAAAAAGAGATCGAGGTGCAGGTGCAGGACACCGGCGGCGGTATGCCGACCTTCGAGATCCCCGGCATGCCCGGCGCGCAGATGGGCATGGTCAATCTGGGCGAGATGCTGGGCAAGGCCTTCGGCGGCGGGCGCACCAAGCCGCGGCGCATGACGGTCTCCGAGAGCTACCGCGTGCTGATCGACGAGGAGAGCGACAAGCTCCTCGACCAGGAGAAGGTGGTCAAGGAGGCGATCTCCGCGGTCGAGCAGAACGGCATCGTGTTCCTCGACGAGATCGACAAGATCTGCGCGCGGAGCGAGCGGCTGGGCGCGGACGTGAGCCGCGAGGGCGTGCAGCGCGACCTGCTGCCGCTGATCGAGGGCACGACGGTCGCGACGAAGCATGGGCCCGTGAAGACCGATCACGTGCTCTTCATCGCGTCCGGCGCCTTCCATCTGGCGAAACCCTCGGACCTGCTGCCGGAGCTTCAGGGCCGCTTGCCGATCCGCGTCGAGCTCAAGCCGCTCTCGCGCGAGGACCTCCGCCGCATCCTGACCGAGCCCGAGGCGAGCCTGGTCAAGCAATATAAGGCGCTGATCCTGACCGAGGGCGTCACCCTCGACTTCACCGAGGAGGCCGTCGACGAAATCGCCACCTTGGCCGAGGAGATCAACGGCTCCGTCGAGAACATCGGCGCGCGGCGCCTGCACACAGTGATGGAGAAGCTCCTGGAGGAAGTGAGCTTCACCGCCTCCGACCAGCAGAACGGCACCGTCGTCCAGATCGACCGCGCCTAC
>DASZHJ010000149.1:0-5674 GCA_035938015.1 Allostellaceae bacterium | reverse complement strand
CATCGGCTTCACCGAGGAGCAGAAGGCCGCCATCCACGCGCTTGGCCAAGGCGGCGGCCTCACGATGCTCACCGGCGTCGCCGGCGCCGGCAAGACGACGCTGCTCGAACCCCTGGTTGCCGCGTGGCGAGCCGACGCGCGGTTCAGCAAACACGGCCGCGAGGTGATCGGCGCGGCCATGGCCTGGCGCCAGGCGGATGCCCTTCAGGACGCGGGCATTCGCCGCACCTATGCGTTGGCGCCGCTGTTGCGCATGATCGAAGCCGGCGAACTTCAGGCGAGCCGCAACACCGTGCTGGTGCTGGACGAGGTGAGCCAGATCGCTCCCCGGCCGATGCTGAAGCTGCTCGAGCTGCAGCCGCGCACGGGCATGACGATCAAAATGCTAGGTGACCGCGAGCAGGCGCAGGCTATCGAGGCCGGTGATGCGATCGAAATCCTGCGTCGCGCGCTGCCCCCGGAAACCTTGCCCGAGCTGCTGACCACGATGCGTCAGGTTACCAGCCGCGGCCGCGAGATCGCGGGGCTGTTTCGCGAAGGCGAGGCCGCTAGGGCGCTCGCGATGAAAACGGAGGACGGCCACGCCATACTGGTCGGCGGGGACCGCGACCAAGTGGTGGGCAGCATCGCCGATCTCTACATCGCCCGGCGCGACGTGCTGAGGGCGTGCGGCGCGAAGGACGGGATCACGGTCAGCGCGCCGACCAACGACGATGTGGCCGAGATCAGCCGCGCGATTCGCGAACGGCTGAAGCGTCGCGGCGAAATCGGCGATGATGAGATCATCTATCGAGCCATCGATCAGGACGGACGGAGCTATGATCTCCCCATCGCCACCGGCGACCGGGTGCGTCTGTTCCGCCGCACCTGGGGCACGGTCGACGGGCGGGCGTGCCACGTCGGCGACAATGGCGACATCGTCGAGGTGCTCGTGCGAAACGCCAACGGCTTGCGTCTGCGGACGAAAGACGGACGCGTGGCCGACCTCGAGTGGCGGCGGCTCTGCGACAGCGAGACGGACCGGCTGCTGCTCGGTTTCGGGCACGCCCTGACGATCAACGCCGCCCAGGGGATCACGTCTGACGAGCACATCAACGCGCTGCCCCGCGGCACGTCCGGTGTCACCGCATTCACCACTTACAGCGCCGAGAGCCGCAGCCGAGGCGCGACTTGGACGATCATCTCCGAGGCGGCCGTATACGAAACCGAGCGATACCGGCAGGCGCTCGGCGACACTACACCGATCACCCCGGACGACCTCTGGGCTCGTGTCGCCGAAGACATGTCCCGGAAGCCCTACAAGGCGCTCGGCATCGACCTGCTGGCGGCCGCCCGGCGCGACCGCGAGCAGGCCGTCGACACCTTCATCGCCTGTCACTACGCGCTCGAGACGGCGCAGCTCGACAACCCGAACTTCGGACGGGACGCCGTGAAACGCCTTCGGGCACTCGCGATCAACAAAACCCTATCCCGCCACTTGGCCGCGCTCGACCGTGCGGTAGCCGAGAACGGCGAGCTCATCCGCGACATCGTGCGGGAACAGGAAGCGGACGCCCACTTGCGTGCACTGCACGCCGAGGCGGCCACGGCCAAACGACAGATCGACGTCGCGGAGGGCCCCACGCCCTCAAAAGGACCCGGCCTCTAGGGCATCTTCGCGAGCGCCCCTACGCGGGCCGCAGTGCTACAGGGCGACAGTTATGAGCCGGTCGAACCTCAGCTCCCTGCCCACGCTCTCGGTTTCGACCCGATCACGAAAGCGCTCCGACCCTCTCCTGGGCCCCACCGGGAAGAGCGATTGGGAAGACGGCGGCGGTGCGGATCGGCGCCATCCAAAGCCGATTGAGCCGCCGGAACTCGCGATCACCGCCGACGAGCAGCAAATCCTCCTTGCTCTTAGCGCACAGCCAGCGCACCAGTTGCGCGCCGAACACCTCTGCCCGCGGCATGCTGAGCCCAGTCGAGAACGCCCACGCCGCGGCCGCCGACTGATGCGTGTAGAAAGGCCCCGCCAAACCCTTGCCGCTTTTCAGCAACACCTCGCCCGACCAGAGGACAACCGCGCGCTCCGTCACATCCTCGGAATCTTCAGCCTGCTGCCAGGTGATATCGCGGCCGGCGCTTTCCGGGCAGTCCCGGTTCTGCTCGTCGTCCGGACTCAGCAGGTAGGCGGCCTCGTCGCCGGTCGCGGCGCGCACCAGCACATGGGGCCCATGCTCCACGTCATCGGTGACCTCGGCCGCCAACACGTTATCGTAGTTGCTCGTCACTAATACGGTGACGACGCTCAGCAGGGGTTCGGCGTCGCGCTGCAGCCGGTAGGCGGTGTCGTCATCGACCCCGAGGCGTGGATCGATGCGGATCGGCAAGCCCGCGGCGAGGAGCGGATCGATCGGCCGCAGCCATTTCGGCTGCCGATCGGTTTCAATGTCTTTCCCGGTCATGGTCGGAATGATCCTCACTGTAAGCCCAGCGGGGCACGTCATGGCTCGCCGCACCCGATCGACAGCGTCTGCGCAAGCGCGCAGCCAAGGGTCGCACCTACGAGGCGCGACAGATCAAAAGCGGAACAAGCATGCTCTCTCATCAGCCTTCCGGCTCGCGGGCGGCTGCAGTCACTCGTAGTGGGCAGGCGCCCAGACCCATTCTCCGCCGCGCCAAACGTAGCGGCCCTGAACAAACCGCCAGTACGCGACCGGGCGCGGATCGATCTCGGGGGGTACCCAGACATACTGCGCGCCTTGGAGCTGCCAGTGCCCAGGTAGAAGCGCGTAGGTCACGCTGGGCTGATCCGGCGCTGGTTGTGTGGGGGCAACCGGAGGCGGGGAGGGGGTAGTGACTCGGGCTACGAGGGTCGCCGCCGCCAATGCGTCGTCGATTGCTCGGATGGCGCCTTGGCGATCGTGTGCGGCGAGCGCGCGCCGGGCTTCACCGATAGCGAGAACGGCATCCTGGCGTTCTGGAGAGCTGGCCTGCACAGGCGCGGCAGGGGCGTCAAGGAGCCGCGTTTCTGCCCGCTCGAGGGCCTCCCCCCGCGCCTCTTCGATCCGCCCGGCCTCCAACGCCCGTCGCGCCGCCTCGAGAAACACGCGTCGCGGCTCGTCCGCAGGAAGGGACGGGCCAAGCAACGGGGGCGCGGTCGCCGCGCGGGTATCGGATGGCGCAGCGTTGTTTGGCGGCGCCGTCACGGTGGGCGAACCAAGAAGGTCGATCGGCTGAGCCGAGGCGGGAGCGGCTGGGGCCGGCGCCAGAGCCGCCAGCGCGACCAAAGATGTCAAGCTGCGGACCACAGTAATGACCCTCCCGTTTCTTCCATGGCGCCGATGACTCGGAAAATCACCGGCGGCGTGGGTATGCGCGCCCCAACGCGCCACCTCGCGGCCTCCGCGCGAGAAGTCGCTTCGCGGCCGTTGCGGGTTCTCGGCGGGGCGCCGTCCTTGCACGTCCTGTTCGGATTTGCGGCATCAGGCGGCGGTCCGAACGCTGGCTGTGTCGCGCAGCATCTCGAGCTGCTTCATGACCGCGGCAAGATGCGCCTGGAAAGTTTTGAGGGTCATGGCGGGCGGCTCGATCTGGATCGGCGCTTCCAGCGCTGCGTCTCGCTCGGCGAGAATAGAGAGAGCCGCACTTCGGGCAGCCGAGCTCGACGCGCCCGCGGCCTGCTCGATCGCCGAGAGGCGGCGCACCAGTCGCACGTCAATCGGCTCGCTCGGCAAACCGGTGTTCTCCGGGCCCGGAAGGGCCGCGGTGCTTGCGGCGGAAAGCATCGGCGTAACGCTCGTGACGGGTGAGCCATCCGCAGGCAGAGGTGGGCGCGAGGACAGCAGGTCTTCCGGCACCCGACCGATCTCGTCCAGAGCGCCGCAGGCACAGGCGCGCGCATCCCCGCCTTGGCGCGCGGCTTCGCGAAAGCCGCGCAATAAGGCGCCGATGCCGGGCGAGAGCTCCTCCTCGGGTCCCAGCGTCAGCTTGCCGTTCTCAATGGCGGCGGCGATATGGCCGAGCCGCGTGAGCCGGCGGCGCACTTCGTCAGCGTCGGGCGCGCGCAGCATCACGCTCCGCCCGAGCCGCTTCGGACCGGCATCGTCGATCTGTGCGTGGAAGACTCGCGCGTATATCCGCCGTCCGCCAAACAGCACGATCGCCTCGCCCTCGATCAATGTCGTCAAGTCGTTCCAGTCGATGCGCGAGACCGGGCGCACCTCGGCATGTCGTGCCTCGCGATAGGCGCCGTCCCCGGCGCCGTGATACGAGGTGGCCTGTGTGATGTAGGTCTGCCCAGCGGTCTTCTCGATCCATTCGCGCGTGCGTCCCGAATCCTGTTGGCGCATTGCAATCGTGAGGTTGGCGTTGCCGAGCAGGGAGGCCGTCTTTTCACCGAGACGCGCCCAGATCCCCGACACCTCCTGGAAGCCGAGCATGAAGCAGATGTTGAGGCCGCGCCCCATCGCGAGCATGCGGTCGAGACCGCTCGTCGCGTAATAGGCGAGCTCGTCGAGCACGACCGGAAACGGGGAGGGACCCATGCCCGGTTTGTCGGCTTCGGTGTAGTCGCCTTCGAGCGATGCGCCGAGCAGCTGCGCCATCATCCCGCGCAGCGAGGCCACGACCAGCTTGCCGAGTGCCGCGAGGGTGGCGTCCGAATTTTCGAGGGCCGGCAGATTCACGACAAGGATGCGGCGGTTCAGCACCACGTCGCGCACGTCAATGTCGCCGGTGTCGACCCGGAAGATGTGGCCAAGCGAGACCGCAAGCTGCGTGAAGGTCGCAGTAAAATAGAACTGCGCGTAACCGTGCTGCTTCGACGGCTCGTCGCCCTTCTGCTTGTCGAGCGGCACCGACGGATCATAGCCGGGCAACTCGCCGAGATAGGACCGGAGGGGCCAGGTGATGTCCTCCGGGATCTCGCTGCTGACATCGAGCTCGGTCACGTCGCCGGTCTCGGGATCGCGTAGGAGGACGATCTTCTCCATCGCGAGCTTCCAGATCCAGCGCAGCTCGATCGAGAAGCGGATGACCTCGATATTCAGCGAGATTCCCTTCTGGTCGCGCAGCCAGACCAGAACCGGTGCGATCGTGCCGATCAGCGCTACGGCGCGCTCGCGAAAGACGCCGTTCGGATCGTTCTGCTGCTGCTCGCCGAGCTGGCTCGCCAGGAGCTCTCGGATTGCGTCGGCATTGCCGGTCGCGAACGCGTTGAATGAGTGACTGTCCTTGAGGCCGGACGCGACCATGAAGTTCAGTACGCGGACGTCGTCGTCGCGACCGAAGCGTCGGGCGAGCGCCAGCACCTTGCCGAACAGGTCGCGGTCGGCCTTGCCATCGACCAGCACGAAGCCCGAGCCCTGGGCGAGAGTGTTGACGAGCAGGCTCAGAATTGCGGTCGTCTTGCCGGCGCCGGTCGTGCCGGGAATGGCGATGTGCTGTCGGGCGTCTTCGGCGGTTGCCCAGAGCTCGTGGCCGGTGATGCTCCATCCGATGAAGAGCGTCCCGTTCGCCGGCTTGGGCTTGCGGCTGCCTGGCGTTGGGTTGCTGTAGTCGGGGCAGGCGGCCGAGCGGGGGAGGCGCATAGGCAGCTTGACCCGGCGGGTCAGCACCCACAGCGCGTAAAGCGCCGAGGCCGGCACCGCCAGATCGACGATCGCGGGCTCGAGGAAGGTGGCGGCCGCCGCAA
>DASZHJ010000148.1:0-2650 GCA_035938015.1 Allostellaceae bacterium | reverse complement strand
CGATGCACCGCTCCGGCGTCGGACGCTGATCGAGGAGCCCCTGGAAGACGCGACGCGGTACCCGGACCGTGCCTTCGTAGGGGCCGAGAATCACGGAGAACTCGACGCAGTCGCGCTTGTCATTCCAGGACGCGTTTTCGGTCGCCCATGGTGACACATCCGATCGTCCCAACAGATTTCGCAAAACGTTGCCGGGAAGGCGAACAGGGACGCCGCCAGATACAGATGTCATCCCTGCCGGCACCTGAGCCTCGAATCCCTCCACCCGAGAGTCTGTTGCGAACCGGACCTCCTCCGCTTCATGGTAAGGGCCGGGGCGCCGGGAATGGCGCGTTGAGGAACGCACGCTCGCAATCGCCGAGCGCGCTGAGCAAGACAACGCGCGCGATTAGGGGGCCACTGGTGGCGGACGAGGAGAGGGAGCGGACGGCATGCCGGCGCACGTGAGCGAAATGAAGTTCCGGGGCGTTTCGATCAGGCTGCACCGCGCCGGGAAGGGTCCCACGGCGCTGTTCCTGCACGGCGCCGGCGGCGTGCCGCAATGGCTGCCGTTCTTCGACGCGCTGGCCGAGCGCTACGAATTGCTGGTGCCCGAGCATCCTGGGTTCGGCGGCTCCGACGATCCGCCGTGGATCACCTCGATGTCGGATCTGGCGATGTTCTACCTTGACCTTCTCGAGGAGGCCGGGCTCGGCAATATCCACCTGATCGGCAACTCGCTCGGCGGCTGGCTGGCGGCCGAGATTTTGGTCCGCGACCGCGCGCGCTTTAGGAGCCTCGTGCAGCTCGCGCCAGCCGGCATCCGCGTCAAGGGCGTGCCGTGCGGCGACAATTTCATCTGGGGCCCTGAGGAAGCGGTGCGCAACCTCTATCACGACCAGTCCTTCGCCGACCGCCTCCTGGCGCTGACCCCGAGCGAAGAGCAGATGGATGTGATGCTGCGCAACCGCTTCACGGTCGCGAAGCTCGGCTGGCAGCCGCGCTGGTTCAACCCCGATCTCGAAAAATGGCTGCACCGCATCAAATTGCCGGCGCTGGTCGTATGGGGTGACGACGACAAGATCATGCCGCCGGCCAATGCAGCCTTGTGGCGCGAACGGCTGCCCGACGCGCGCCTGGTGATGGTGGAGGGTTGCGGGCATCTCCCGCATGTCGAGCACGCCGCGCTGGTCGCACGCCATGTCTGCGACTTCCTCGAAGGAGTGGCGCCATGAAGCTTGTCTCCTTCCATCTGATGCCGTACCGGCCGCTCGACCTCGAGGAAGCGGCGAAGCACCGATCACCCTGGGTAGTGCTACCGAACCACATGTATGACCCGGTGCTCGGCGCCGAGGAATACGACCGCCATATCGATGCGCTGGTCTATGCCGAGGAACTCGGCTTCGACGCCATCGGGGTCAACGAGCATCACCAGACCGCCTACGGCCTGATGCCGGCGCCCAACCTGATCGCCAGCGCGCTGATCCAGCGCACCAAAAGAGTGCAGATCGCGATCCTCGGCCGCGCCCTGCCGCTGGTGAACAACCCGATCTATATCGCCGAAGAATTTGCGATGCTCGACAACCTGTCGAAAGGCCGGATCATCGCCGGCTTCGTACGCGGCATCGGCTCGGAATACCATTCGTCGGGCACCAACCCGTATTTCTCGCACGAGCGCTTCCACGAGGCGCACGACTTGATCATCCGCGCCTGGACCGAGCCCGGCCCTTTCGCCTTCGACGGCGACCATTTCAGCCTGCGCTACGTCAATCTGTGGCCGCGGCCCTACCAGACCCCGCATCCGCCGGTGTGGATCCCATCGCAGGGATCGAGCGAGACGGTGGCCTGGGCCTCCGATCCGAAGCGCAAGTACCCGTTCCTAGTGACGTTCTCGTCTGCCGATCTGGTCGCGCGGTATCACACCTCGTATCGCGATCAGGCGCGGCAATACGGCTACGAGGCGGCGCCGGAGCAGCTCGGCTGGGCCTGCCCGATCTATGTCGCCGAGACCGACGAGCGGGCCCGCATGGAGGCCGGGCGGGCAGTCGAGACACTGTTCAACGATTTCCTGCGCCAAAGCTTCGAGATGCTGATGCCGCCCGGCTACACCTCGATGCGCTCGATGAAGAATTTCATCGCAATGCGCAGTGGGCTTGGCGGCGGCCGGGCCACCGCCGAGGGTCTCATCGAGAGCGGCACCGCTCTGATCGGTAGCCCCGAGACCGTGCTGGCGGGGATTGAGCGGATGCGGGAGCGCACAGGCTTCGGCATCCTCGTGGCACTCCTCCAGTTTGGCGTCCTCTCGGACGATCTGACGCGGCGGAACATGAACCTCTTCGCCGCCGAGGTGATGCCGCATCTGAGGGGCTGAGGCGCCGCCTCGTATCGCGGGCTCTATCTGTTTGTCAGGCCAATCGAGAGGCGCAATCGGACACCCTTGTCACCCATCAACGAGATTAGGCGCGCCCGGGTGCACCGAGCTCACCGTAGACGGGGGACCGAGGGTTCGAATCCTGCTCCCTCCAGCGGAGAGATGGTATGGGGCAGGCGGCGAGGAGATGGCACCATCGTCGCTGGCAAATAACTGACGGAGTGCCCCGATGCCCCAGCTGAACGATTTGAGCAGGTCCCTCGTCGCCTTGGACCAAGATAGCACAATCATTGCCGTCGT
>DASZHJ010000147.1:0-6044 GCA_035938015.1 Allostellaceae bacterium | reverse complement strand
CTCGCTGGAGGTCGACCTCACGCGCGAGGCGGACTGCCGCCATATGGCGGCCGAGACGGCCCAGCGGCTGGGCGGGCTCCACATCCTCGTCAATAACGCCGGCACCAACATCCGCAAGCGCCCGGAGGACTACACGCTCGCAGACTGGCGCACCGTCATCGACACCAACCTGACCAGCGCGTTCCTGGCCTCGCAAGCCGCGTATCCCGAGATGGTGCGCGCGGGCTTCGGCAAGATCATCAACATCGGCTCGATGATGTCGATCTTCGGCGGCGTGGCGCACGCCGCCTACGGAGCCAGCAAGGGCGGCATGGTGCAATTCACCAAGTCCCTCGCGGTCTCCTGGGCACCGCAGAACATCCAGGCGAACGCGGTGCTGCCGGGCTGGATCGATACGGATCTCACGCGCAAGGCGCGCCGCGAGATCGAGGGCTTGCACGAGCGCGTGCTGGCGCGTACGCCGGCCAGCCGCTGGGGCGAGCCCGCAGACTTCGCGGGCATCGCGGTCTTCCTGGCGAGCTCCGCCTCGGATTTCGTAACGGGCACCGCCATCCCCGTCGATGGCGGCTACTCCACGCTGGGCTAACCAGCCGCCGCCATCTGCGTCAAAGACTGCAGCGCGTCCTCCGCGACCACGCGATTGCGGCCGTCGCGCTTGGCGGCGTAGAGCGCTTGATCCGCGCGCGCGACGAAGTGGCTGAGCGACTCGCCGGGCTCAAACCGGGAAACGCCGATCGAGACCGTGAGCGCCCCAATGGTCTCGCCGGTGTCCTTCTTGACGAGTTTGCGCACGGCGAAGGCATGGCGGATCTTGTTCGCGAGCGTGACGGCGTCCGCGAGTGCGGTCTGCGGCAGGATCACCGCGAATTCCTCGCCGCCGTAGCGCGACGCGAGGTCTTGCCCCTTCACGTTGTCCGTAAGCGTTTTCGCGACCAGGCGAAGCGCCTGATCGCCGATTTGGTGTCCCCAGGTGTCGTTGAAGGTCTTGAAGTGGTCGATATCGAGGAACAGGAGCGATAGCTCCGCTCCCGTCTCCATCGACTGCCGCGCGGCATCCCGGAGCGTGGCGTCGAAGGACTTGCGGTTGGCGATGCCGGTCAAGGAGTCGGTGTGCGCCTCGCGGCGCAGCCCCTCGAGCCGATCGCGCAGCTGCCGGATGGTCTGCGAGGACGCCGTGAACTGGTTGTCGAGGAGCTCCATCTTCTTCTGGATCGCCGCGGTCTCCTCGAGCAAGCGCTGGACGAGCATGGTCACGACGCCTGGCGTGGGATCCGCCTCGATGCCGCCGCTGATCTCGGTCAGCGCGGCGTTATATCGGCTGGTGCTTTGTCCGGCCTCGCCCAAGTTGGAGACCAGCTCGGAGAGCGTCTCTTGGACGCGAACCATGCTCGCGCGCAACTCCGTCTGCTCGTGCCCGAGCGTGAAGAAGCGCTCGTAAATCTCGTCGTTGGAGTTGTCGGTGAAGGGCTGCCGGTTGGAGATGAGAATGTCGACGGCGCGACGGAGCTCAGGCGCCTTGCCGGTGTGATAGGCGTACCATACGCAGAAATTCGTGGGCACGGGACGGATCGAGAGCCCTTCCATGCGCGCGAAGGCGGCTTTGGCGTATTCGCGAGCCTGTTCCAGGCTCTCGTCGCTGAGATACATTTGCGGTTGCCCCGTCTCGTTAACGTGCGATCGCCTCCGATCGCGTTCTGACGCATCGGCGACGCTGTCCCGGTTTGCGAGACCCCTCACGATATGATTAACCGTACGCGGTAATGATTGAGGCTCCGTTACCGCTACCGCCGCACAATCCCGGACGAGCATGCCTCGAAAGGCCAATGACGTTCGGGGAGTCGAATGCCTGTCTGCGGTCCCGGCCCCGACGGTAAGGCCGCGGCTCACCGCTCAATCCGCCAGGTCCGCGCTCGTGCTCAGCAGCCGCGCGGCCTCGAGGTCATCCGGGTGATTAGTATTAAAAAACGGATCGACCTCGCCGACCGGAAAATCCACCACGGCGAGGGGGTAACGGGCCGTGAACACGTCGACTTTGCGCAAACCGCCTTCGAGCGCCCGGCGAAGCGCGTCGCGGATTCCCGCGGGCCAAAGCGCGAAGACCGGATGAGTGCGGCCGAGCGAGGCTGCGGCGGCGAGCTCGAAGCGCCCGTTGCCCAGCGCCGCCACCAGACGCGGCACCATGTCCCGCGGAAAGAACGGCGCGTCGGTCGCGAAACTCGCGAGGTGGGTAGCGCCGGGCATCGCGGCGACGGCCCAATCGAGGCCCGCGAGCACGCCCGCAAGTGGTCCGGCGAATCCCGCGATGCCGTCGGCCACCACCGGGAGATTGAACGCGCGGAATCGCGCGGCATCGCCGTTCGCGTTCAGCACGAGCGCGGTCACTTGGGGCCGCGCGCGCTCGATCACATGGGCGAGGATCGGCTTCGACCCCAGCGGCAGCAGACATTTGTCGCCACCCCCCATGCGGCGCGACTGGCCGCCCGCCAGAAGAACGCCGGCGATGGTCACGCGGCGTCCTCGACGCTCGCCTTGCGCCGGTTCCGCTTGTCCTCCTCCGCCACCGACGCGGCATCGGCGTCGTAGACGATGCGGCCCTCGCCCGCGAGCGCGAGGAAGCGTTTGCCCTTGGCGCGTCCGATCAACGTCAACCCGGCGCGGCGGGCGAGGTCGACACCCCAGGCTGTGAAGCCGGACCGCGAGACCAGGATCGGAATCCGCATCTGCACGGTCTTGATCACCATTTCCGAGGTGAGCCGGCCGGTGGTGTAGAAGGTCTTGTCGGCGGATGAAATGCCGTGCAGGTGCATGTAGCCCGCGATCTTGTCGACCGCGTTGTGCCGGCCGACGTCCTCCATGTAGACGAGCGGTCGATCCTGCTCGCAGAGCACGCAACCGTGGATCGCGCCCGCAGCGAGATAGAGGCTCGGCACCGTGTTGATCTTTTTGCTGAGCGCGTAGAGCCAGGAGGTCTTGAGGATGGCGCCCTTGCTCAACTGAATTTCGTCGAACTTCTCCATGAGGTCGCCGAACACCGTGCCCTGGGCGCAGCCGGAGGTGAGCGTCTTCTTGCGCAGTTTCCGCTCGAAGTTGGTGCGCCGTTTCGTGCGCACCACCACGGTCTCGAGATCATCGTCGTAATCGATCGCGGTGACGACGTCGTCGGCACGCAGCATGTTCTGGTTCAGCAGATAACCCACCGCGAGATAGTTCGGGTGATCGCCGATCGTCATCATGGTGACGATCTCCTGGCCGTTCAGGAACAGCGTCAGCGGCCGCTCCATCACCACGGACGTCTCGACCGGCTTCCCGTCCTGGTCGACGCCGCGCACGCGGCGCACCAGCCGAGGGTCCTCCGGATCGGGCTTGATCGTGAATTCCTTCATGCTGGGGATCATGGGCCCGGCCCCTGGACCCCGCAAGGCCACGCGGTCCGCAGCCGCGCAGACGCGCTTAAAATTTCCTTAAGTTGTTTCGGGCATGTTTCAGAAGAGCCAAATTCCGCTTCTGCCGAGGAGACCTCACGATGACGCGCCGCTTCCCTGTGATCTCGACCGTGCTGGTGGCCGTCGGCCTGATGCTGATGCCCGCCGCCGGATTTGCCTCCGCCGACAAGGGCAACGCCGACGAGGCGAAGGCGATGGTCGAGAAGGCCGCCACGCTCTTGAAGGACTCCGGTCCGGACCAGGCCTTCGCCGCCTTCGACGACCCCGCCAACAAGGATTTCCACGACCGCGACCTCTACATCTTCGTGCGCAGCATGGACGGCAACACGGTCGCCCACGGCGCCAACAAGGGCATGATCGGTCACACAAACCTCGACCTCAAGGACGCCGACGGCAAGCCCTACAACAAGGAGATGATCGATCTCGCCAACTCCAAGGGCAGCGGCTGGGTCGACTATCGCTGGGTCAACCCGGTCTCGCACAAGATCGAGCCGAAGTCGTCGTTCATCGTCAAAGTGGGCGACTACGTGGTCGGCGCGGGCTTCTACAAGGATTAACCCACCCGAGACCCGGCGAGCGGCGCGGCATCCGCGCCCAAATACAAGAGGGGCCTGATGGTTCGCTTCGACGATCTCTCGCTGCGCCTCAAGATGTTCCTGGCGCCGTGCTTCCTGCTGGCGGCGCTGATGGGTCTCGCCGGCTACACGCTGGCGCTGCTCAACAACAACGAGCGCCAGCTCGACGACCTCAGCAACGGCGCCTTTCAGCGTTCGGCGCTGGTGGCGGAACTCGACGGCAAGCTCCACTCGGCCCACGCCCACCTCTATCAGCTGACCTCGGTCGCCATCAACGACAGCGACGCCAAGCGCAAGGAGGCATTCGCCAACGCGCTGACGAAGCAGCTGGCGGGTCTCCCGGCGGCCCTCAAGGAGGTCGAGGCCACGAACGCGGGCGATAATGAGGCGCGGCCCGTGATCGAGGCGCTCGCCAAGATCGTGAAGTCCTATGCGGACGCGGGGCAGCAAGTGATCACCATGGCGGCCTTCGACGCCGCCACCGCCTCGATCTTCATGGGCACAGCCGACCAAGCCTATGGCGAGGCGCAGAAGCAGATCGATAAGCTCACCGAGATCGCCCGGCATCGCAAGGACACCGTGATCCAAGGCGTGCATGCCGAGATCGGCGGCGCGCGCGTGATCTATCTCGTGGCGCTCTCGGTGGTGGCGATGATCGCGGTCATCGCGGTGTGGCTGGTCAGCAATCGGATCTCGCGGCCGGTCATCGTGATGGCGGGCGCGATGCGAAAGCTCGCGGGCGGCGCGCTCGAGACCGAGACGCCCTATGCCGGCCGGCGCGACGAGATCGGCGCGATCGCGGCGGCGGTGCAGGTTTTCAAGGAAACCGCGGTCGAGGCACAGCGCCTTGCCGACGAGCGCCAGCGCCAGCGCGAGGCATCCGAGCAGCGCGCGCGCCGGCGCGAGGAGCTGGCTCAGGCCTTCGATGCGAAGGTCACGGGCGTGCTGCAGATGGTGACGGAGTCCGCGAGCAAGATGAACTCGACCGCGACCGCCATGGCGGCGACCGCGGAGGAGACCAGCCGGCAGTCGGGCGCGGCCGCGGCGGCCTCGGATCAGGCGGCCAGCAACGTGCACACCGTGGCGTCCGCGACCGAGGAGCTCGCCTCCTCCGTGAGCGAGATCGGCCGCCAGGTGGCGCTCTCCACCAAAGTCGCGCGGCAGGCGGTGAGCGAGGCCAGCGACACCAACGCCGCGGTCAAGGGCCTTTCGGAGGTCTCTCAGAAGATCGGCCAGGTCGTGGAGCTCATCAATTCCATCGCGAGCCAAACCAACCTGCTCGCGCTCAACGCCACCATCGAGGCGGCACGCGCGGGCGAGGCCGGCAAGGGCTTCGCGGTGGTGGCCTCCGAGGTCAAGAACCTCGCCAACCAGACCTCCAAGGCGACCGAGGAGATCGGCGCCCAGATCGCCGACATGCGGCAGGTGACGCATCACGTGGTCGACGCCATCGAGAAGATCGGCGGTACCATCACCGAGATCAGCAAGATCGCGGGCGCCATTGCCGCCGCCGTCGAGCAGCAGGGCGCGGCGACGCAAGAGATCGCGCGCAATGTCCAGCAAGCCGCGATCGGCACCAACGAGGTCTCGCAGAACATCGGCGGCGTCAGCACCGCAGCCGGCGAGACCGGCGCCGCCGCCAACCTGGTCCTGGAAGCCTCGCGCGCGCTCACCCGCCACGCCGACGAGCTCCGCGGCGAGGTCGACCGCTTCCTGGCGGGCGTCAAAGCCGCCTGATTGGGTTTCGCCGCGCCGGCAATCGGCCCGCGATCGCCTTTTTCCGCCGTGCGCGAGCCTTGATTTGCCACAATAAATCGGGTCTGCCTACCCAATCTCGCGAAATCCGCACCCGCCCTCCTTCGGCGCGCGTTCGGTGTGAGGGTATTCCTCCGGCATTGAGACGGTAACGACATCCTGAAGCGTCCGAGAGAAGCGGTGCTCATGGACGCAGGGTGCGCTGATTCTGTTCAGCCGGACTCAACGAATTTCTCTTAACCATCGCTCTCTATGATGGCGGCCGAGCAGG
>DASZHJ010000146.1:0-3609 GCA_035938015.1 Allostellaceae bacterium | reverse complement strand
CTGCAGAGCTACATCTGGCAGGACTACGACCTCCACCCGCGCTTTCCCAAGCTCAAGGGCTTTCTCGACTTCTGGACCGCGAAGCTCGACGGAAAGCTGTTCAAGGTGACGATAGCCCACAGCAACCTACTCACACCTGCGGAGGTGCGCCTCGTCGGCGCTGAGTTCAAGCTGCACTGAGGCCGCTTTCAGCCGGCGTCCATCGGAAAGAACGCGCCGCCGCTCCACACGCCAGCCACGGGCCGGCCGTCGCGGATCTCCTCGACGGCAAGCTCGGCGAGATCGAACGCAAGCGCACGCGTGAGCAGCGCCTCGAGCCTGCCCCGCACAAGCACGTAGGGCTTGCAACCACCGCCGGGCTCCTGCCGCGCAAAGCGCAGCGGATAGCGCGGCCCGCAGGCGACGATATCCCCAACGTTCGTCCTGAAGAGCAGCTCCTGCTCGCTGCCGTGACCCTCGACCCCCATATCCACCGCAAGAAACGGTGCATCGCCGACCGCCACGTCGACCTTCTCGGCAGGGGTGACGAGATAGGTCCGCCCGTCTGCGTCCTTGCGCAGCACGCTGGCAAAAAGCTTTACCAGCGCCTCCCGCTGAATGGGGCTGTCGCGGTAGAGCCAGACGCCATCGGTGCGGATTTTGAGGCCGATGTCGCCGCAATAGGGGGGCTGCCACTGCTCCACCGGCGCAAGCCCGCGGCCACGCCCAAGCGCAGCGGCATCGCCGGCGACACCACCGTTGAGACTTTCCCTGATCTTCATCCCTTCGGTCGGCATCCGCTTCCCGCCTCAAATCCGTCCGATAACCAGCTTGGTCACCTGTGACACCCTACCCCCTAGTCTAACGTAACATTCACTTGACCGGGCAGACCGCCCCCCTGATCGTTCTCGTTCATAATTCCGCTATGCTGCCCACCGGCGCCCCCAAACAGCCAAGCGAGCCCCAATGAGCACCGTAACCGAGACTCACGCTGACATCGTCCCCCGGCTCGAAGCCGCGGCCGAGCGGGTGCAGCGCGCCCATAAGGCCGCCGCCTCCGTCATCTTCGGCCAGGACGTCGTGATCGAGCGCTCGCTCATCACCATCCTCTCCGGCGGCCACGCGTTGCTGATCGGCGTTCCCGGCCTCGCCAAGACGCTACTGGTCGAGACCCTCGGCAAGGTGTTGGGCCTCGACGCCAAGCGGGTGCAGTTCACCCCCGACCTCATGCCCTCCGACATCATCGGCTCGGAAGTGCTCGAGGACGTACCCGGTAAGCAGCGCGCCTTCCGCCTCGTCAAGGGCCCGATCTTTACCCAGCTCCTGATGGCCGACGAGATCAACCGCGCCTCGCCCCGCACCCAGTCCGCGCTGCTGCAGGCCATGCAGGAGCACCACGTCACGGTCGCCGGCCAGCGCTACGACATCCCGGCGCCGTTCCACGTGCTCGCGACGCAAAACCCGCTGGAGCACGAGGGCACCTATCCGCTCCCCGAGGCGCAGCTCGACCGCTTCCTGTTGCAGATCGACGTAACCTACCCCGACGTGCTCGCCGAGCGGCGCATGCTGTTTGCGACGACGGGCACCGACCAGACGCAGCTCCAGCGCGTGCTGAGCGCCGAGGAGCTCATGAGCATCCAGCGGCTCGTGCGTCAGATCCCCGTTCCCGACAAGGTCGTCGACGCCATCCTGAAGCTCGTACGCGCCGCGCGCCCGGGCACCGGCGCTAGCGAGGAGACCGATCGCTTCGTCGCCTGGGGCCCCGGACCGCGCGCGAGCCAGGCGCTCATGCTCGCGGTGCGCGCCAAGGCGCTGATCGAAGGCCGGCTCGCGCCGTCCGTCGATGACGTGTTGGCCCTCGCCGATCCGGTCCTGAAGCACCGCATGGCGCTGACGTTCGCCGCCCGTGCCGAGGGACAAGATCTCGGCGCCATCATCTCCCGGCTCGTGGCGGGGGTGGAGTAGCGAATGGCGAACGCCGCGGACCCTCGCCAGGATGCCAATCGTGGCGGCGTCCTGGGATTGGAACGTCAGGCGCTCGGTCTCGCCGATCGTCTGCCGAACATCCTGATCGAGGCCAAGCGCATCGCCCAGACGGTGGCGCACGGCATTCACGGCCGCCGCCGCGCGGGCCCGGGCGAGACTTTCTGGCAATTCCGGCAGTTCCAATCGAGCGACACCGCGCGCCAGATCGACTGGCGGCGCTCGGCGAGCTCGGACCACCTTTACGTTCGCGAGCGCGAGTGGGAGGCCGCCCATACCGTGTGGCTATGGCCCGACCTCTCCTCCTCCATGGATTTCCGCAGCCACCTCTCGGCGACGACCAAGCGCGAGCGCGCGATCGTGCTTATGCTCGCTGCGGCCGAGCTGCTTGTGCGCGGCGGCGAGCGCGTCGCCTTCCTCGGGCTGACGCAACCGACGGCGAGCCGCAAGGCGACGACGCGCATCGCGGAAGCCATCATCGCCAACGAGACGGCACCGGCACTTTCCGCGACGCAGCCGCCGAAGACGCACCTGACGCGCTTCTCCGGCGCGATTGCGTTCAGCGACTTCCTCGATCCGATCGCGAAGACGCGCGAGCACATCGAAGCGCTCGCCGCCGACGGCGCTTCCGGCCACCTCGTGCAGATCCTCGACCCGGCCGAGGAGTCGTTGCCCTATGAAGGGCGCACCGAGTTCCTGAGCCCCACCGGCGACGATCGCTGGGTCATCGACCGTGCACAGAGCCTGCGCTCCCGCTACCGCGACCGCTTCGAGGCGCATCGCGCGGAGCTTGCGGCAATCGCCAAGCGGCTCGGCTGGTCGTTCCTCGTGCATCATACAGACAGGCCCGCGTCCGAGCCGCTGCTGACGCTCATCATGCGGATGCAGGGCGGCGCTGGCGACCACCGCTGGCAGGGCCAGGATGCGCAGCAGACACGCGAGGCGCCCACATGAGCCTCGGCGTCCTCGCCTTCCTCAATCCCTGGCTGCTCGGCGCGCTCGCTACGCTGCCGATCATCTACTGGCTATTGCGCACAGTGCCGCCGCGGCCGCGGCAGGTCACCTTTCCGCCAACGCGTATCCTCGTCGGGCTCGAGAACCAGGAGAAGACGCCTGCGAAATCGCCCTGGTGGCTGACGCTCATCCGGCTGCTCGCCGCAACGTTCATCATCCTTGCGTTGGCCGAACCGGTGTTGAACCCCTCGCGCGAAGCGGCGCTCGACGGCAAGGGCCCGGTTGCGATCCTCGTCGACAACGGCTGGGCCTCGGCCGCGCACTGGAGCGAACGCGAGCGTATGATCGACCGCGTCATCGCCGAAGCCGAAAGCCACAATCGCCCCGTGGTGGTCGTGCCGACGGCGAGCGCCGCCAAAACCGTGACCGCGCGCATCGAGGCACCGGCAGAGGCACGCTCGACCGCAGCGGCGCTCGAGCCGCAGCCGTTCGCGCCCGACCGGCTCGCCGCCATCAAGGCGCTCGAGACCGCGCTCGAAGGCGCACCCAAAGGATCACCCAGCATCGTGTGGCTCAGTGACGGCATCGATCACGACGGCAAGGCGGCCGAGACCGCGCAACGCTTGAAGACGCTGGCAGAGGACGGAACCTTTGCGGTCGTCGCCGGCGGCCGCGGCGGTGAGGCGCTCGGGG
>DASZHJ010000145.1:0-4385 GCA_035938015.1 Allostellaceae bacterium | reverse complement strand
CGCGAAGGTGTCGGCGTTGCTGTGCGGATCCTTGTAGTCGGGCGCCCAGTCGTTGAGCACCAGCTGGGTCTTGCGGGCGCGGAACGCCTGCAGCATCTGCTTCTGCTCGACCTGCACGAGCTTCAGCTTGATGCCGGCCTGGCCCATGGTCTGCTGCACCGACTGCGCGATGTCGGTCCAGGGCGGCTGGTTCGGCGTGGTGAACTCGAGCTCGAAGCCGTTCGCATAACCCGCCTCGGCCAGCAGCGCCTTCGCCTTGGCGACGTCGAGCTTCCAGGGGTTATAGGGAATGGCGCCCAGGAAGCCGATCGGCAGGAAGGTCTCCTGCACAAAGAAGCGGTCCTTCAGGAACGTCTTCACCATGCCGTCGTAATCCACCAGCATCTTCATGGCCTGGCGGACCTTGGGGTTCTTCATGTGCACCTCGGACGTATTCATGCCGAGGTAGTAGTTGTCGCCGCCCGGGAAGGATTCGATCCTGATGTCCTTGTTCTCCCCAAGCGACGTCAGCTGGTCGGGCGACAGGCCGCGGGCGATATCGATATCGCCTTTGGCCAGGAGCAGACTCTGGGTCGCGGGTTCGGGCACGTGCCGGACCACCACGCGCTTGATGTGTGCCGCGGGCAGGTGATAAGTCGGATTGGCCTCCATGGTGACGGATTCGTCGGCCTTCCACGCGACCAGGTTATAGGCGCCGGAACCGGCCGAATTCGTCTTCAACCAACCGTTGCCGAGGTCGCCGTCCTTCTCGTGCGAAAGCGCGACCTTCTTGTCGATCGGCGAGGCCGCGAGCGTGCTCATGAGGTTCATCACCAGCGAGGGCGCCAGGTCCTCGGTGATCTTGAAGGTGAGCGTGTGCTCGTCGGTCGCCTGGACCAGGGTCTTGACGTTGTCCTTGCTCCAGCCGAGCTGGGTGAACAGGAACGCCGGCGTCTTGTCCATCAGCACGACGCGCTGCAGCGACCACGCCATGTCGTCTGCAGTGACGGGATCGCCGTTGGCGAACTTCAGGTTCGGGCGGAGCTTGAAGGTGAAGGTCTTGCTGTCCGGCGAGATCGTCCAGCTCTCGGCGACGCCGCCGACGAGCTTGTCCAGGTCCTCGGCTTCGTAACGCACGAGCCGGTCATAGATGTTGGCGCCCATCTCCTGTCCGGAGATTTCGTAGGATTCGCCGGGATCCATAGTGATGATATCGGCGATATCCATCGCCATCACCAAGCTTTCCTTCGGTGTCGCCGCTTGCGCCGCGGTCATCGCCATGGCGAGCGGCAAGACCGCTGCCAGCGTGGCAAAACGAAGTCTGTTCGACATTGTCGGGCCTCCCCTGTTCAAGAGTCTCGATAATGTCCCAATAGCTGAGTTCAGCGCAATACGCACCGGTGCGCATTCTCGGCTTTCTGCCGGGCCGATAGACAGCCCGCCCGCGCCTGCCTAAAGTCCGCGCAAGATTTTGGGATTTTGGACAAAACCACGCCAGAAGGGACCGGCGCATGCGCCTTTCCGCCTATTTCCTGCCGCTGATCCGCGAGAACCCCGCTCAGGCGGAGATCGTCTCGCACCGGCTCATGCTTCGGGCCGGCATGATCCGGCAGTCCAGTGCCGGCATCTACTGCTGGCTGCCCCTGGGCTTCCGCGTGCTCCAAAAGGTCGAGCAGATCGTGCGCGAGGAGCAGGACCGGAGCGGCGCGCAGGAAGTGCTGATGCCCACCATTCAGCCGGCGGAGCTCTGGAAGGAGAGCGGCCGGTACGACGACTACGGCAAGGAAATGCTGCGCATCAAGGACCGACACGAGCGCGAGATGCTCTACGGTCCCACCAACGAGGAGCAGATCACCGAGATCTTCCGCGGCTCCGCCAAGAGCTACCGCGACGTTCCAAAGATCCTCTACCACATCCAGTGGAAATTCCGGGACGAGGTGCGGCCCCGCTTCGGCGTCATGCGCGGGCGCGAGTTCCTGATGAAGGATGCCTATTCCTTCGACGTCGATTTCGCCGGCGCCAAGCGCGCCTATAACAAGATGTTCGTGGCCTATCTGCGCACCTTCGCTCGGATGGGGCTCAAGGCCATTCCGATGCGCGCCGAGAGCGGTCCGATCGGCGGCGACATGAGCCACGAGTTCATCATCCTCGCCGAGACCGGGGAATCCGCGGTCTATTGCGACAAGCGTTGGCTCGAGACGGACGTGCTTGGCGTCAACGTGGACTACGACAGCGACCTCGAGCCGTTCTTCCAGAAATGGACGCAGCTCTATGCCGCGACCGACGACAAGCACGATCCCAAGGCCTGCCCAATCCCGAAGGAGCAGCTGGTCGAGGCGCGCGGCATCGAGGTCGGGCACATCTTCTATTTCGGCACGAAATATTCGAAGCCCCTCAATGCCACCGTGACGGGGCCGAACGGCGAGACGGTTGCGGTGGAAATGGGCTCTTACGGCATCGGCGTCTCGCGCCTGGTGGGCGCCATCATCGAGGCGAGCCACGACGAGAGCGGCATCATCTGGCCCGAGGCGGTGGCGCCCTTTAAGATCGCCCTCATCAATCTGCGCGCCGCCGACGACAAATGCCGCACCGCCGCCGACGACCTCTATCGCAAGCTCGGCGCCGCCGGTCTCGAGGCGCTCTACGACGACCGCGATGAATCGCCCGGCGCCAAGTTCGCGACCATGGACCTGATCGGATTGCCCTGGCAGCTGACGGTGGGCCCGCGCGGCCTCGCCCAAGGCGTGGTCGAGCTCAAGGAGCGCAAGACCGGCAAGCGCGAGGAGCTTCCGCCCGAGGCGGCGCTCAACCGCCTGACAGTGAGTCGCTGAAATGCCCTCTCCGCGCTACGCGGGGAGAGGGAGGGGACCCGTCGACCGTCAGGGCGACGGGGAGGGTGAGGTGTCTTTCCGCGGCATCGCCGTGTCCGCCATCGACGCCTACCTCACGCGCTCGCTGCGCTCGCACCCTCTCCCCCCGCAAGCGGGCGGAGAGGGTTGGGACCGCTGATGGCGTTCGGCGCCTTCGAGCGGATGGTGGCGTTCCGCTACCTGCGGGCGCGCCGGCAGGAGGGATTCGTCTCGGTGATCGCGATCTTCTCGCTGTTGGGCATCGCGCTCGGCGTGGCGACGCTGATCATCGTGATGTCCGTGATGAACGGCTTCCGCGCGGAGTTCGTCGGCCGCATCATCGGCATCAACGGCCACCTCGGCATCGTCTCGAGCGGCGGGCCGATCGCCAATTTCGACGAGCTGGACATCAAGATCCGACAGGTCCCGGGCGTGGTCTCGGTGCGGCCAATCGTGGAAGGCACGGTGCTCGCGAGTACGCCGCGCACCTCGACCGGGGCTCTCGTGCGCGGCCTGCGCGCGGAGGATATAAAGAGCCAGCCGCTGCTCGCGCGCGGCATCGCCACATCGGCGCTCGACGATTTCACCGACGATAGCGTGATCCTGGGCACGCGCCTGGCGCTCCGCTTCGGCCTCAGGCCCGGCGACAGCATCACGCTGCTCTCGCCCAACGGCAACGCCACAGCCTTCGGCACGGTGCCGCGCATCAAGAGCTACCGCGTCGCCGGCACCTTCGACGTGGGCATGTTCGAGTACGACAACAATTACGTCCTGATGCCGCTCGCGGCGGCGCAGCTCTTTTTCAAGACCGGCGAGGGCGTCAGCAGCCTCGAGGTGTTCGCGAGCGATCCCGATCATCTGGACGCGCAAGCGCGCGCCATTCGGACAATCGTCGGTCCGAACGCGAGCATTCTCGACTGGCAGCACAGCAACCAGAGCTTCATGGATGCGGTCACCATCGAGCGCAACGTCATGTTCCTGATCTTGACGCTGATTATCCTGGTGGCGGCCTTCAACATCATCTCCGGCATGATCATGATGGTTAAGGACAAGGGCCGCGACATCGCGATCCTTCGCACCATGGGGGCGACGCGCGCGATGGTCTTGCGCATTTTCGTGCTCTCGGGCGCCAGCATCGGCTTCATCGGGACGCTCGCGGGCTTCGTGATCGGCGTGGAGTTCGCGACGCACATCGAGGCGATCCGGCACGTGGTCCAGGACGTGTTCGGGGTCGACGTGTTCCGGGCCGAGATCTATTTCTTCACGCGCATACCGGCTCAGGTCTACGTTTCCGACGTCGCGAGCGTGGTCGGGATGGCCTTCGGTCTGTCGTTCCTGGCCACGCTCTATCCGTCTTGGCGCGCGGCCCGGCTCGATCCCGTCGAGGCGCTCCGCTATGAGTGAGCCGGCGCTCGAGCTCGAGGGTGTCGTCCGCACGTTCCGTCAGGCGGGCGAAAGCCTGGAGGTGCTCCGGGGGATCACGCTCAGCCTCGCCAAGGGCGAGAGCGTGGCGCTGGTGGGACCCTCGGGCGCGGGCAAATCGACCTTGCTGCATCT
>DASZHJ010000144.1:0-3136 GCA_035938015.1 Allostellaceae bacterium | reverse complement strand
ATCGTTCGGGTTTTCGAGGAAGGCCGCGACCTTCTGCCGGCGCACGGGATCGTCGCTCCTGAGGTCGAAGGGCGCGCTCACCGGCAGGCACGCTCGAATGAGGTCGGCGGGCAGGCCGCGCGCCTCGAATGCGTCGCGCCGCAGCGTCGCGAGCGCCGCCAGATGGCCGCCCGCGGAATGACCGCCGATGGAGATGCGCCGGGGATCGCCGCCCCAGCGCGCCACATGACGGTGAACCCAGGCAAGGCCGTCGATCGTGTCGTCGAGCGGCGCCGGGAACCGCACCGCGGGCGCGTGACGATAAGAGAGCGCCACGAAGACCGCCGGCAAACCCGTCAGCACCGGCGCCATGAAGGCGAGCCACTCCTTGCAGCCGTTGATCCAGGCCCCGCCCGGCAGAAAGCACAGCACCGGCAGGCCGGCACCCGCATCCTCAGCGGGCAGATAGAGGTCGAGCTTCTGCCAGTAGTCGGGCCCGTAGGCCTGGTCGAGGATGCCGCGCGTTCGCCTCTGGGCAACGCGGCCGAGCCGCATGATGCGCTCGACATAGCGCGCGCCATCGGGATGGATCAGCGCGGGCAGCGGCGGAAGATCGTCGAACGACATCGCCGCGCCAGTCTAGCGAAGTCCTCGGCAAACGTCTTGCCGCCGGGTGCGCGCGCGATCGTCGGGGCGGAATTGATATCTCGACTTCTCGGCAAAAAGGGCGCCCTAGTGGGCCTTCAATCCCGAACCCATCAGTGTTGCCCGGCTTGTCGGGATGATGCCGCGCCAGAAAGAAGCGGCCATGGCCGCCTATCGCTTCTACTTCCTCGACGAAGACAACCACATCCAAGTGTCGGAACAGCACGATCTCGAGCACGACGCTCAGGCCATCGACTATGGCGAAACCATCCTGTCGAGCCACGGCTCGCACGCGATGGAGATTCGGCAGGGTACCCGGTTGGTGCACCGGCAGAACCAGCCTGACTGGACGTCCTGAGTCGCTCTGGCGAGCACCTAGCCGCCGACACACTCGTGATCCGCGGCCTGGCCCTGAAGGCGGCTCATCTCTGCAGATCGGCCGCCATGCCGTCCATTTCACGCGCCGCCGCCAGAAGCTCTTGCCGCTCCTGGGGATCCCTGGTCTTGAGAGCCTGCTCGCGGAGCGCCTTGGCCTTTTCGCGGCATCGCTGAGGCGTGAATGTTATGCGCTCGCGCACGGGGCACCTCCTCTGTCCCAGTCAGGCGGGAGTTCGCGCGACCCCTTGGGAGCCTTGGGGAGTTCCGTGTCTCTCGGCCGTCGGCGCCCGGTCATCCGTTGCCGACGATGGAAGCACCATAGGCCGGACCCGAGGCCGTGGCGACTCACGATTGATCGGCCGGTCCCGCGCCCCTACCCCGGGTTCTTCCCCCTTCGGCTGGCCGCCGCCCTTCGGCTGGTCGCCGTGCTGCGGACCTTGCCCGCGCGCTCCCGTCACGACCCCGGCGTTGTTGAAGCGGCCCGCGCAGCCGTCATGGTGGCGAAGATCGCTACGGGCGAGATCGAGGACAACCACCAGCTCAACGCAACCCCACCACTTGATGAACCGGCGTCGGGCGGCTCAGGCCCTTGAGGGTGACCTCGCCCAGCGGCTCGAGCGCGATGATCGGCTCGATGGTCGTGGCGGCGAGCTGGTTGATCAGCACCTGCCCGTCGCGCGCGGCATCGCAGAGCCGCGCCGCGAGATTGACCGCGGTGCCGATCGCCGTGTAGTCCATGCGTCCCTCGAACCCGATCTCGCCGAGCGTCGCATAGCCCTGGGCGATCCCGACGCCGAAGCCGATCTGGTGACCGCGCTTGCGCCAGTCGGCCGCGAGCGCCGCCACGGCCAAGCGCATCTCGATCGCGAGCCTGGCGGCCCGCGCCGCCGGATCGGCGCAGGGCATGGGATCGTTGAACAGCACCATGAGCCCGTCGCCGATGAACCGCGTGAGCGTGCCCTCGTGACGATGGATCAGCGGACCCAGGGCCTCGTGGTATTGCTTCAGAACGCCCATGACCTCCTCGGGCTCCGCGGTCTCGGAAAAGGCCGTGAAGCCTCGCAAGTCGCAGAACACCACCACGACCTCGCGACGGTGGCTCTCGAGCGCCCGCTCGTCGGGCTGCGCGGCCACGAGATCGGCGATCTGCGGCGCCAGGAACCGCTTCAGCCGGCCGATCCGCTGCAGCTCCGAGACCTGCCGGGCCACGCGCTGCTCGAGATCCGCGTTGGCGGACGCGAGCGCCGCGCGCTGCCGCTCGACCGTGTCGTGCAGCTCCTTGATGCGCAGCATCGAGCGCACCCGGGCCACCAGCGAGGCGTGATCGAAGGGTTTGGTGAGGTAGTCGTCCCCGCCGGCCTCGAGGCCCGCCACCACGTCCTTGGCGTCCGCCTTGGCGGTGACCAGGATGATCGGGATGAACGGCAGCGACGCGTCGCCCTTGAGCCGGCGGGTCACCTCGATGCCGTCCAGCTTCGGCATCATGATGTCGAGCAGCACCAGGTCGGGCCGGCCCTCGCTCACGCACTTGAGCGCGTCCTCGCCGTCGACCGCGGTTATGACGTCGTAGCCCTGGCTCTCGAGCCGCATCTTGGCGATGTCGAGGTTGGCCTCGTTGTCGTCGACCACCAGGATGCGCGGGGGTTCGTGCATGGCTCGCTCAGCCCACGAACTCGCGCACCTTGGCGAGCAGCTGGCGCGGGCTGAAGGGCTTGGCGACATAAGCGTTGCAGCCCGCCGCCCGCGTCTTCGCCTCGTCGCCGGAGAGCGCGTAGGAGGTGACGGCGATCACGGGAATATGGGCGAGTGCCGGATCGGCCTTGATGCGCCGCGTCGCCTCGTAGCCGTCGAGCACCGGAAGCTGCATGTCCATCAGGATCAGGTCGGGCTTGTGCTCGGCCGCCATCGCCACCCCCTGCGCGCCGTCCAGTGCCTCGATCATCTCGTAGCCCGCCGAGGTCAGGAGATCGCGGATGATCTGCCGGTTGTCCTCGGTGTCCTCGACCACCAGGATGCGCTTCATCACGCGACCTCCTTCGCGGCATCGGCGCGCACGGGGACGACGACGACGAACGTCGAGCCCTTCCCGAGCTCCGAGCGCACCCGGATGGCGCCGCCGTGCATCTCCACGATG
>DASZHJ010000143.1:0-4620 GCA_035938015.1 Allostellaceae bacterium | reverse complement strand
CCGCTGCGGCCGTTCTTCGGCGTGATGGCGGTGGCGCCGCCGCCCAACTGGGGCACGGTGTCGACCCTGCCGCCGCGGCGCAACGGCGGCAATCTCGACAACAAGGAACTCACCGCCGGCAGCACGCTCTATCTGCCGATCCAGGTGGACGGCGCGCTGTTCTCGGTCGGCGACGGCCACGGCGTGCAGGGCGACGGCGAAGTCTGCCTCACGGCGATCGAGACCGGGCTCATCGGCACCTTCGAGCTGATCGTGCGCGACGACATGAAGCTCGACCTGCCGTTCGCCGAGACGCCGACCCACGTCATCACCATGGCGTTCGACCCGGATCTGGACGATTGCGTCGTGGTGGCGCTGCGCCAGATGATCGATTTGATCGCGGCGAAGAGCGGGATCACGCGCGAGGACGCGTATTCGCTATGCAGCCTCGTCGCCGACCTGCACATCACCCAAGTGGTCAACGGCTCGAAGGGCGTGCACGTGATGCTGGAGAAGAAATATTTGGTGCCGGTAAGGCGGTGATATCTCTGACTCGTCATTCCCGCGAAAGCGGGCATCCAGTACTCACAGACCGATGATTTTTTGAAAGGTCACGGAGTACTGGATCGTCCGCTTTCGCGGACGATGACGAGCGAGGGTCAGTGCCCTATTTCTTCGCCGGCGCCTCGCGCAGCAGGTCGCGCAGATCGAGCGGCTTGGTGAACAGCGTCATCCGCCCGTCGGGCGAGCGCGGCCACTGGTCCTTGGGGCGGTCGCAGTAAAGCTCGACGCCGTTGTCGTCCGGGTCGCGCAGGTAGAGCGCCTCGCTCACGCCGTGGTCGCTGGCGCCGTCGAGCGCGATGCCGGCGGCGGTCACCCGGCGTAGCGCGTCGGCGAGTTCCTGGCGGTTCGGGTAGAGGATCGCGAGGTGATAAAGCCCGGTGGTGCCGCGCGCGGGCGGCGAGCCGCCCTTGCTCTCCCAGGTGTTGAGCGCGATGTGGTGGTGATAGCCGCCTGCCGAGATGAAGGCCGCGCCCTCGCGCCGGACGGTCAGCTCGAAGCCGAGCACGCCGCAATAGAACGCGAGCGCGCGCTCGACGTCGGCGACCTTGAGATGCACGTGCCCGATGCGGACGCCCGAGTGGATCGGATGGGGCGACAGCTTCACGTCGTCTTCGGTCGCAGGCGCATGGGTCACGGACATGGCGGACCTCGCTGGGTTGGCTCGCGCCACTATATAGGAGCCGGCCCGCGCTGCCGACAGGTCAGGCGGCGAGCCGATCGACCTCCGCGATCTCTTCTGGGCTGAGCTTCCAGCCGACCGCGCGCACGTTCGCCTCGACCTGCTCCGGCTTGGTGGCGCCGGCAATCACGCTCGCGACGGTCGGCCGCGCCGCGAGCCACGAGACCGCCAGCTCGAGGAGCGTGTGCCCGCGCTGCTCGGCGAACTCGCGCAGCCGCTCGGCTTTTTCCCAGTTGGCGTCGGTCATGAATCGATCCGCCAGCCGCTGTTCCTTGGTGAGCCGCGTGTCCTGGGGAAGCCGCTGGTTGCGGCGGTACTTGCCAGTGAGGAGCCCGCTCGCGAGGGGAAAGAACGGCAGCAGCCCAAGCCCGTGGTGCCGCATCGCCGGGATCAATTCCTTCTCGGGCGCGCGCACCACCAGGCTGTACTCGTCCTGACAGGAAATGAAGGCATTGAGTCCCAGCTGTTTTGCCGTCCCCAGCGCATCGACCACTTGCCAGGCCGGCAGGTTCGAGCAGCCGACGTAGCGCGCCTTGCCCTGGCGGATCAGGTCGTCGAGCGCGCGCACCGTTTCCTCGATCGGGGTGAGCGGGTCGGGCCGGTGCAGCAGATAAAGATCGAGATAGTCGGTCTTGAGCCGCCGCAGGCTCGCCTCGACCGCCGCCATGATGTAGCGGCGCGAGGCGCCCGAGAGCGTCTCGCTGTCGTTCATCGGGTAGCCGAATTTGCTGGCAAGCACGATGTCCTTGCGCCGCTCGCCGAGGATGCCGCCGAGCGCCTCTTCCGAGCCGCCGCGGTTGCCGTAGGTGTCGGCGGTGTCGAGCAAGGTGATGCCGAGGTCGAGCGCCTTGTGCACCACCGCCTTCGACGCCGCGAAATCGATGCGCCCACCGAAGTTGTTGCAGCCCAGCCCGACCAGCGATACCCGCAGGCCGGACTTGCCGAGATTGCGTATCTCCACGCCCGTCCTCCCCCTTATTGCTGGAGCATGATCTTTTCCGAAAACCGGTACCCACTTTTCGGGATCATGCTCTAAACTGTTGTTATTGCCTCCCGCCACCGGGCGTGCAAGAACCTGAACGGGGCGGGTGCCGCGCAAAGTTGCGGAAGGATCACCGATGTCGGACGAGTTTCTCGCGCCTGGCCGTTACATCGACAGCGGCGCGTCCAGCGTCGTTGCCTTCGCGACGGCGGCGGCGGGCAGCGAGGCCGATGCGCTCGCGCGCGTGTTGCGCCTCTATCGCGCGGTGCGCGACGACATCATCTACGATCCTTACGTCGATCTCTCGGATCCTGCGAACTTCCGCGCCAGCGGCGTGCTGGCGGCCGGGCGCGCCTTTTGCATCGGCAAGGCGGCGTTGCTCGCCGCCTCTTGCCGCGTGATCGGCGTACCCGCGCGCGTCGGCTACGCCGACGTGCGCAACCATCTCTCCTCGCCACGCCTGAGCGAGCACATGGGGACCGACGTTTACGTGTGGCACTCCTACACGGACATTCTCATCGACGGCACCTGGGCGAAGGCCACGCCCGCGTTCAACAGCACGATGTGCCGGCGCATCGGCCTCGAGCCGCTCGCGTTCGACGGCCGTTCCGATTCGCTGCTGCATCCTTACGACCGCAGCGGCCGCCTTTACATGCAGTACCTCAAGGACCGCGGCACCTTCGCGGACGTGCCCTACGACACCATCATGGCTGCCTTCACCGCGCACTACCCGGCCCTGATGGCGCGGCACGGACTTGCGGGCGACTTCCAGACCGAGGCGGTTGCCGGAGAAGCGGCGCGGCAGAGCGCGTGATCCGCCCCTCGTCGCTGCCTGCACGGTTGCTTAGATAGAGGTGCGGCCAAGGCCCCGGTTTGGGCGTCGCGCATGGGTGCTCTTCGCCAATTGATTTTCGGTGCCGCCGGTGTGGCGGGCTTCCTCGCATGGGCGCTGCCGGGCGAGGCGCGCGACACCAGCGTGTTCACCGACGATCCCTATCCCTGCACCGTGCTCAGCCCCTATCCGTGCCGTCCAAGCTTCTGCAGCGTGTTCAGCGGGCGCCCGTGCCAGCCGGAGATCAACTATCCGTTCGGGCAGAATCTGCAGCTGACCATCCGCAGCCGCGCCGCCGAGCCGGCGCCGGTCGCAGCCGCGGCGCCCGACGAGAAAACGGACGCGCCGCGCCGCCTCAACACCATCCGCGACATGTTCGCGGCGCTGCGCGCCTGCTGGGTGCCGCCCGCGAAGGACGACAGCCGCGCCGGCACGCAAATGTCGGTGCGGCTGAGCTTCAAGCGCAACGGCGAGCCGCTCGGTCCGCCGCGGGTCACCTACGTGAGCCCGGGCACGCCGGCGGACGTGCGCAAGACCTATCTCGACGCGGTCACCGCCTCGCTCGAGCGCTGCACGCCGCTTCCGTTCAGTTCCCGCCTGGGCGGCGCGCTCGCCGGCCGCCCGATCGCCATCCGCTTCATCGACGATCGGCCGTAGGGCGCAATAGCCTTGCCCTCGCGAAGGCGAGGGGAAGCGTGTTGCGCCGCTTCAGCTTCGGCTAAGATGTGGCACGGAGCGCGACGGAGGGCGCGGTGAAGCGGTTGCTGCTTCTCATCGGAATGCTGGGCCTGCTCGTGGGTTCGCCGGCGGTCGCGGGCGACAATGGATTCGTGCCGCCGCCTTGGCCGCCGTGGATGCGCGGCTTCCCGCTCGATCCCACGCCGCGCGCGCATTCGAACTCGGTGCGCGTGTCGGACGCGTGCTGGCGCACGTGCGAGACCCATTGCAGCCGGCGCTACCAGGCCTGCTCGACCGCCTATCACGTCAACGACTGCCGCAGCGAAAGCGACGCCTGCGACCTCGCCTGCCTCAAGACCTGCCGCACGTATGGCGGCCCGTTCCTCGACATCACAAACTCGGGACCCCCATAAGGTTCAGTCATGCCCGTGCGCGCCGCGCTGTCGCTGCCGAAGCAGTGGGAGGATTGGGCCAGCTGGGCCTTCGGCATCTGGCTGTGCATCTCGCCGTGGGCGCTCGAGTTCGATCTCGACCGCGTCCCGACCCGTAACGCGGTGATCGTCGGCTTCCTTATCATCCTCGTCGAAGTCGTCACCTTGTCGGTGTTCCGGCCGTGGGAGGAATGGGTCAACGTCGCACTCGGCGCGTGGCTGGTGATCTCGCCGTGGGGGCTGGGCATCCTGTCGCGCGCCGCCACGACCAACTTCGTCGTGATCGGCGTGCTGGTGATCGCGCTCGCGATTTATGAGATGCGCAGCGTCGCGCGGGAAACGTAGCCGTTACGCCGGATCGATCAATATTCCCGGGTTGAGCAGACCTTGCGGGTCGAGTTCGCGCTTGGCCGCGCGCAGCGCCGCGGCGAACAGCAGCGGACGCTGGCGGTCGTACCACGGGCGATGGTCGCGC
>DASZHJ010000142.1:0-2250 GCA_035938015.1 Allostellaceae bacterium | reverse complement strand
GTGCGCCGGACCGTGACGTTCTTCGGCTCGACGGCCGGGGAGGGCGGTTGGCGGGTCGCGATCGTCGATCCGGTCGATGAGCTCAACCCATCGGGGGCGAATGCGCTGCTCAAAATTCTCGAGGAGCCGCCGCGGCGCGCCGTCCTGCTGTTGGTGAGCCATTCGGCTGCCCGCGTTCTGCCGACCATCCGCTCCCGCTGCCGGCTGCTGGCGCTGCGGCCGCTTGCCGCCGAGGACGTGGCGCGCGCCGTTGCCGCCGCGGTCGGAGGCAGCCCCGACGCTGCCGACATCGCCGCCGCGAGCGCGGCCGCCGACGGAAGCGTGCGGCGCGCGCTGGCGTTGTTGGACGGCGATGCGCTCGACCTGCGCAATTCCATCATGGCTCTGCTCGAGCATCTGCCCGCGGTCGATCCGCGCGCGTTGCACGCGCTCGGCGATCGCCTCTACGGCACCGATCCGGCGCCGCTGGCCGCCTTCGTCGATACCGTGAATGCATGGCTCTCGCTACGCTTGACCGCTGGCGAAGAGGCCCCCGCGCGCCGTGCCCGATTGGCGGAGGTTTGGGAGAAGGTCAACGCCGCCGCGCGCGACGCAGACACCTTCAATCTCGAGCGCAAGCCCCTGGTTTTCAACGTGTTCGGCTGGCTTGCCGAGGCATCGCGTGGTTGATACCTAAGCGAGCGTCATGGCCGGGTCGGGACCCCAGCCGAGTTTGTCGGCGGGGGACCCCGTTGTCCGGCCATTTCGGTCATTCCGGGCAATCGATCCGGCTCTATCCGCGATCGCCCCCAACGGTGCCCGCGTGCGCGAGTTGGGTGGGTGACGCAAGCACGGAATGACCACGGACCACGGAACCGATAGATGGCCGACAAGCCCCGCTATTATCTCACCACGGCCATCGCCTATCCCAATGGCCCGCCCCATATCGGCCATGCCTACGAGGCGATCGCGACCGATGCAATCGCTCGTTTCATGCGGCTCGACGGCTACGACGTGCTCTTCGTCACCGGTACCGACGAGCACGGCATCAAAATGCTGCAGACCGCGGCGAAGGAGAAGCTCACCCCGCCGCAACTGGTCGAACGCAACGTGCCGCGCTTCCAGGAGATGGTGAAGCGACTCGACTGCTCGAACGACCAATTCATCCGAACCACCGAAGAGCGCCATCATCGTGCGTCGGTCGCCATCTGGCAGCAGATGGAAGCGGCGGGCGACATCTACCTCGGCAAGTATTCCGGCTGGTACTCGGTGCGCGATGAAGCGTATTACGACGAGGACGAGACCAGGCTCAACGACGCGGGCGAGCGTGTCGGCCTGCAGGGGACTCCGGTCGAATGGGTCGAGGAGGAGAGCTATTTTTTCAAGCTCTCCGCCTACCAGCAAAAGCTGCTCGACCTCTACGCTCAACATCCCGACTTCGTCTTGCCGAAGGAGCGGCTCAACGAGGTCATGGCTTTTGTCAAAGGCGGCCTGCAGGACCTCTCGATCTCGCGCACCACCTTCGACTGGGGCGTCGAGGTGCCGGGTAATCCGAAGCATGTCATGTATGTGTGGGTCGACGCCCTCACCAACTACATCACCGCGGTTGGTTATCCGGACGTGGACAGCCCGAAATTTCGCCGCTACTGGCCCGCGGACCTGCATGTGATCGGCAAGGACATCGTGCGCTTCCACGCGGTCTATTGGCCCGCGTTCCTGATGTCGGCGGGGGTCGATGTGCCGCGGCGCATCTTCTCACACGGATTTCTGTTCAACCGCGGCGAGAAGATGTCGAAGTCCGTCGGCAATGTGGTCGACCCGTTCGCGCTGGTGGACGCCTATGGAGTCGACCAGGTGCGCTATTTCTTCCTGCGCGAAGTTCCGTTCGGGCAGGACGGCAATTACAGCCTGGAGGCCATCGTCAACCGCATCAATGCCGATCTCGCCAATGATCTCGGCAACCTGGCGCAGCGCTCGCTCACCATGGTCGCGCGCCAGCTCGGCGGTGTGCTGCCGAAGCCGGGCGCATTTTCCGAGGCCGACATGGCGATGCTGGCGATGGCCGACGGCATGATCGCCAAAGCACGGGAGGCGATGAAGACGCAGCAGCTGCACCAGGTCCTTAACGCCGTCTGGGCGGTGGTCGCCGAGGCGAACCGATATTTCGCCGGGGAGGCGCCCTGGGCGCTCGCCAAGACCGATCCAGCGCGGCAAGGGACCGTGCTCTATGTTACCGCCGAGGTGATCCGCCAGGTGGCGATCCTGTCGCAG